>NZ_JBMDJI010000003.1:0-265067 GCF_057809115.1 Pseudomonas sp. FG47 | reverse complement strand
TCCCGTAGGAGCCGGCTTGCCGGCGAACGAGGCTGTCCGGGTTTTCCTTTCTTGTAAAGACAAGTGCAACCGTCCCTCGGGCGGGGCTTCCCCAAGTGCAACCTTTGCATGCACAATCGCGCCTCTCTTCCCCGGTTGAGTTGGGCGAAACGTCTATTTCGCCATTCTCAGCCTGTTGCAGTCTTGCGAGTGGAGCTTCACCCGGAATGAATGAGCAGGCCCCAAGCGTTGAACAACGCTTTGTAGAATCGACCCCCGCCACCCTCGGCAGCTGGTCGCGTCAAGACACCACCTGGATGCTGGGCCTGTTCGGCACGGCCATCGGCGCCGGGACCCTGTTCCTGCCGATCAATGCCGGCCTCGGCGGCTTCTGGCCGTTGCTGGTGCTCGCCGCGCTGGCCTTCCCGATGACCTATTTCGCCCACCGCGGGCTGACCCGCTTCGTGCTCTCCGGGAGCAAGGGCGGCGACATCACCGACGTGGTCGAGGAGCACTTCGGCATCACTGCCGGTGCCTTGATCACCGTGCTGTACTTCTTCGCCATCTTCCCCATCCTGCTGATCTACAGCGTGGCCCTGACCAACACCGTCAGCAGCTTCATGGAGCACCAGTTGCACATGGCGCCACCGCCGCGGGCGATCCTGTCGTTCCTGCTGATCCTCGGCTTGCTGGGTATCGTGCGCTGCGGCGAGCAGGCCACGGTCAAGGTCATGAGCCTGCTGGTCTATCCGTTCATCGTCGCCCTGGCGCTGCTGGCGCTGTACCTGGTGCCGCACTGGACCGGTGGCATCCTCGACACCGCCACCCAGGTGCCGTCGGGGTCGGCCTTCCTGCATACCGTGTGGCTGGCGATCCCGGTGATGGTGTTCTCGTTCAACCACTCGCCGATCATCTCGGCCTTTGCCGTCGACCAGAAGCGCCGCTACGGCGAGCATGCCGATGAGCGCAGCGGCCAGATCCTGCGTCGCGCCCACCTGCTGATGGTGCTGATGGTGCTGTTCTTCGTGTTCAGCTGCGTGCTGACCCTCGACAGCGCCCAACTGGCCGAGGCCAAGGCACAGAACCTGTCGATCCTGTCGTACCTGGCCAACCACTTCGAGCAACCGGCCATTGCCTTCGCCGCGCCGTTGATCGCCTTCATCGCCATCGCCAAGTCGTTCCTGGGCCACTACATCGGTGCCAGCGAAGGCCTCAAGGGCATGATTACCAAGGCCGGCATGCGCCCGGGCGCCAAGGCCCTGGATCGTGTGGTCGCCGCGCTGATGCTGGTGGTGTGCTGGATCGTCGCCACCCTCAACCCAAGCATCCTGGGCATGATCGAGTCCCTCGGCGGGCCGATCATCGCCGTGCTGCTGTTCCTGATGCCGATGTACGCCATTCGCCGCGTACCCTCGATGCGCCAGTACAGCGGCGCGCTGTCCAACCTGTTCGTGGTGGTCGTTGGCCTGGTGGCCCTGACCTCGGTGGTGTACGGCCTGCTGGCCTGATACCGCGCTGACAGCGAAATGCCCAGGTGGCTTGTCGCCATCTGGGCATTTTTTTGGCCACGATAATTGTCTGGCAATACAACAATTTCATCTTTGCTTATAGGCACTTGCGCGGCTTCATGCTTAACTCGGGGTCTATTTCCAAACCCGCATAAGGATTTCCGCCATGGCTCAAGTGACTCTCAAAGGCAACCCGGTACAGGTCAAAGGCGAGCTGCCCAAGGCCGGTGCCCAGGCGCCAGCCTTCTCCCTGGTTGCCGGCGACCTGTCCGACAAATCGCTGAAAGACTTCGCCGGCAAGCGCAAGGTGCTGAACATCTTCCCAAGCGTCGACACCCCGACCTGCGCTACCTCGGTACGCAAGTTCAACGCCCAGGCCAATGACCTCGCCAACACCGTGGTGCTGTGCATCTCCGCCGACCTGCCGTTCGCCCAGGCACGTTTCTGTGGCGCCGAAGGCCTGGAGAACGTGAAGAACCTGTCGACCCTGCGCGGTGTCGAGTTCCTGCACAACTACGGCGTGGCCATCGCCGATGGCCCGCTGGCCGGCCTGGCCGCCCGTGCGGTTGTGGTGCTGGACGAGCAGGACAAGGTGCTGCACGCCGAGCTGGTGGGCGAAATCGCCGACGAGCCGAACTACGAGGCGGCGCTGGCAGTGCTGAAGTAAGTCGCGCCACCCTGTGGCCGCGCGCTTGCCCGCGGGCCTGGTTACACGCGGTTACGGCCTGGACCCTGCTCCAGGCCGTTTTCATTTAAAATTGCCGCTTTTGCCAACGTCAGCCAAAGGTAAAGCACTGGTAAAGCCCCTTTGCTAAAACGATGCCAGTGCTTATCGTTCACGCTCTTCACGCCGTCTTTCTCTGAACAAGGTTCGTTCGACCCATGCATGTCTCCAACTCCCGTTCCCCCCGTCGCTGGCTGTTCGGCCTGCTGATCCTGCTGCTGGTGGCCTTGCTGGCCTGGTGGCTGTGGCCTGCAACCCCGACCCACAAGGAGGCGAGCGGGCGGCCGGGCAAGGGTGGGCGGCCGGGCTTCGGCGCCTCCGCCGACCCGGTGCCGGTGCGCGTCGAGCCGGTGCGGGTGGGCGACTTCCCGCTGTACTACAAGGCCTTGGGCACCGTCACCGCGACCAGCACGGTCAATGTGCGCAGCCGGGTGGCGGGCGAGCTGGTCAAGATCCACTTCAAGGAAGGCCAGCAGGTCAAGGCCGGCGACCTGCTCGCCGAAATCGACCCGCGCCCGTACCGCATCGCCCTGCAACAGGCCGAGGGCACCCTGGCGCAGAACCAGGCGCAGCTGAAGAACGCCCAGGTCGACCTGGCCCGCTATAAAGGCCTGTACGCCGAGGACAGCATCGCCAAGCAGACCCTCGACACCGCCGAGGCGCAGGTGGGGCAGTTCCTCGGGCTGGTCAAGACCAACCAGGCGCAGGTCAACGATGCCCGCCTGAACCTCGATTTCACCCAGATCCGCGCGCCCATCAGCGGTCGCGTCGGCCTGCGCCAGCTCGACCTGGGCAACCTGGTGGCAGCCAACGACACCACCGCGCTGGTGGTGATCACTCAGACCGAACCGATCAGCGTCGCCTTCACCCTTCCGGAAACCCAGCTCGACACCGTACTGGCCCGCTACCGCAGTGGCGCCAGCCTGGCGGTGGAGGCCTGGGACCGCGGCGACCAGAAGCTGCAGGCCAGCGGTGTGCTGGGCAGCCTCGACAACCAGATCGACATCACCACCGGCACCCTGAAGTTCAAGGGCACCTTCCAGAACCGCGACCACGCGCTGTTCCCCAACCAGTTCGTCAACGTGCGCCTGCTGGCCGACACCCTCAAGCAGGTGGTGCTGGCGCCGGCCGCGGCGATCCAGTTCGGCACCGATGGCACCTTCGCCTATGTGGTCGACAAGGACAGCAAGGTCACTATCCGCAAGCTCAAGGTCGGCGCCAGCGACGGTGAGCGCAGCGTGATCGTCGAGGGCCTGGCCGCCGGCGAGCGCCTGGTGCTCGAAGGCACCGACCGCCTGCGCGAAGGCACCCAGGTCGAAGTGGTCGACGACAGCTCGCAAGTGCCCACCACCCCCGGCCAGCACCTGCAGGGCCAGGATGCCAAGGGCTCGGCCCAGGTCGGTGAGTCGAGCTCCAAGGCGGGCGCATGAACCTCTCGCGCCTGTTCATCCTGCGGCCGGTCGCCACCACCCTGAGCATGCTGGCCATCGTCCTGGCCGGCCTGATCGCCTACAAGATGCTGCCGGTGGCGGCCTTGCCCCAGGTCGATTACCCGACCATCCGGGTCATGACCCTGTACCCCGGCGCCAGCCCGCAGGTGATGACCAGCGCGGTGACCGCGCCGCTGGAGCGCCAGTTCGGCCAGATGCCGGGGCTGGAGCAGATGGCCTCGACCAGCTCGGGCGGCGCCTCGGTGCTGACCCTGCGCTTCAACCTCGACATGAACATGGATGTCGCCGAGCAACAGGTGCAGGCGGCGATCAACGCCGCCAGCAACCTGCTGCCCAGCGACCTGCCGGCGCCGCCGGTGTACAACAAGGTCAACCCGGCAGACACCCCGGTGCTGACCTTGGCGATCTCGTCGAAAACCATGCCGCTGCCCAAGCTCAACGACCTGGTCGACACCCGCGTGGCGCAGAAGATCGCCCAGATCAGCGGCGTGGGCATGGTCAGCATCGCTGGCGGCCAGCGCCAGGCGGTGCGAATCAAGGTCAATGTCGATGCCCTGGCCGCCAACGGCCTGAACCTGGACGACGTGCGCACGCTGATCGGCGCCTCCAACGTCAACCAGCCCAAGGGCAACTTCGACGGCCCGACCCGGGTATCGATGCTCGACGCCAACGACCAGCTGCGCTCGCCGGCCGAGTACGCCGAGCTCATCCTCAAGTACAACAATGGCGCGCCGTTGCGCCTGAAAGACGTCGCCGAGATCGTCGATGGCGCCGAGAACGAGCGCCTGGCCGCCTGGGCCAACCACAACGAGGCGGTGCTGTTGAACATCCAGCGCCAGCCCGGGGCCAACGTCATCGAAGTGGTCGACCGGATCAAGGACCTGCTGCCGTCGATCACCGACAACCTGCCGGCCGGCCTCGATGTCAGCGTGCTCACCGACCGCACCCAGACCATCCGCGCCGCGGTGCGCGACGTGCAGCACGAGCTGCTGTTCGCCATTGCCCTGGTGGTGATGGTGACCTTCCTGTTCCTGCGCCGGGTCTCGGCGACGATCATTCCGTCGATCGCCGTGCCGTTGTCGCTGGTCGGCACTTTCGGCGTGATGTACCTGGCCGGCTTCTCGATCAACAACCTGACGCTGATGGCGCTGACCATCGCCACCGGTTTCGTGGTGGACGATGCCATCGTCATGCTGGAGAACATTTCCCGCCACATAGAAGAGGGCGAGACGCCGTTGCAGGCCGCGCTCAAGGGCGCCAGGCAGATCGGCTTCACCTTGATCTCGCTGACCTTCTCGCTGATCGCGGTACTGATTCCGCTGCTGTTCATGGCCGACGTGGTCGGCCGATTGTTCCGCGAGTTCGCCATCACCCTGGCGGTGGCCATCCTGATTTCGCTGGTGGTGTCGCTGACCCTGACGCCGATGATGTGCGCGCGCCTGCTCAAGCGCGAGCCCGAGGAACATGAGCAAGGCCGCTTCTACCGTGCCAGCGGGGCCTGGATCGACTGGCTGATCGAGCATTACGGCACGGCCCTGAGCTGGGTGCTCAAGCGCCAGCCGCTGACCCTGCTGGTGGCCGTGGCCACCCTGGCACTGACCGTGGTGCTGTACCTGATGGTGCCCAAGGGCTTCTTCCCGGTGCAGGACACCGGGGTGATCCAGGGCATTTCCGAAGCCCCCCAGGCCACCTCGTTCAGCGCCATGAGCGAGCGCCAGCAGGCGCTGGCCAAGGTCATCCTGGAAGACCCAGCGGTGCAGAGCCTGTCGTCCTACATTGGCGTGGACGGCGACAACGCCACCCTCAACAGCGGCCGCCTGCTGATCAACCTCAAGGCCCATGGCGAGCGCGACGTCAGCGCCGCCGAGGTGATCGCCCGCCTGCAGCCGCAACTCGACCGGCTGGTGGGCATCCGCCTGTTCATGCAGCCGGTCCAGGACCTGAGCATCGAGGACCGGGTCAGCCGCACCCAGTACCAGTTCAGCCTGTCGTCCCCCGACGCCGACCTGCTGGCCGAGTGGAGCGGCAAGCTGGCGCGTGCGCTGAAGGATCGCGCCGAGTTGCAGGATGTGGCCAGCGACCTGCAGGACAAAGGCCTGCAGGTGTACCTGGTGATCGACCGCGACATGGCCAGCCGCCTGGGGATCAGCGTGGCACAGATCACCAACGCCTTGTACGACGCTTTCGGCCAGCGGCAGATCTCGACCATCTATACCCAGGCCAGCCAGTACCGCGTGGTGCTGCAGTCGCAGACCGCCGCCAGCCTTGGCCCGCTTGCGCTGGAGTCGATCCACGTCAAGGCCGCCGACGGCGGCCAGGTGCGTCTGTCGGCGCTGGCGCGCATCGAGCAGCGCCAGGCGCAGCTGGCCATTTCCCACATCGGCCAGTTCCCCTCGGTGATGATGTCGTTCAACCTGGCCCCCGGCGCCTCCCTGGGCGAGGCGGTGCAGGTGATCGAGCAGGTACAACGGGACATCAGCATGCCGCTGGGGGTGCAGACCCGCTTCCAGGGCGCCGCCGAGGCGTTCCAGGCCTCGTTGTCGAGCACCTTGCTGCTGATTCTCGCCGCCGTGGTGACCATGTACATCGTCCTGGGGGTGCTCTACGAGAGCTACATCCACCCGGTGACCATCCTCTCGACGCTGCCTTCGGCGGCGGTGGGCGCCTTGCTGGCGCTGCTGCTCAGCGGCAACGACCTGGGCATGATCGCCATCATCGGCATCATCCTGCTGATCGGCATCGTCAAGAAGAACGCCATCATGATGATCGACTTCGCCCTGGAAGCAGAGCGTCACCAGGGCATGAGCCCGCGTGAGGCGATTTACCAAGCGGCGCTGCTGCGCTTCCGGCCGATCCTGATGACCACCCTGGCGGCGCTGTTCGGCGCCGTGCCGCTGATGCTCGCCAGCGGCTCGGGGGCCGAGCTGCGTCAGCCGCTGGGCCTGGTGATGGTCGGCGGCCTGCTGGTGAGCCAGGTGCTGACGCTGTTCACCACGCCGGTGATCTACCTGTACTTCGATCGCCTGGCGCGGCGTTGGCGACCGGCTGGCGAGCGGCAGCAGGCTGAAGCATGAATCTCTCCGGACCCTTCATTCGCCGGCCGGTCGCGACCATGCTGCTGAGCCTGGCGATCATGCTGCTGGGCGGGGTGAGCTTCGGCCTGTTGCCGGTGTCGCCACTGCCGCAGATGGATTTCCCGGTAATTGTGGTGCAAGCCAGCCTGCCCGGCGCCAGCCCCGAGGTCATGGCTTCTACCGTGGCCACACCGTTGGAGCGCAAGCTCGGCAGCATCGCCGGGGTCACCACCCTGACCAGCAGCTCCAACCAGGGCTCGACCCGGGTGATCATCGGCTTCGACCTGGGCCGCGACATCGACGGCGCCGCTCGCGAGGTGCAGGCGGCGATCAACGCCACCCGCAACCTGTTGCCCAGCGGCATGCGCAGCATGCCCACCTACAAGAAGATCAACCCATCCCAGGCACCGATCATGGTGCTGTCGCTGACCTCCGAGGTGCTGTCCAAGGGCCAGTTGTACGACCTGGCCGACACCATCCTGTCGCAGAGCCTGTCCCAGGTCACCGGGGTAGGGGAGGTGCAGATCGGCGGCAGCTCGCTGCCCGCCGTGCGCATCGAGCTGGAGCCGCAGTTGCTCAACCAGTACGGCCTGGCCCTGGACGACGTGCGCAGCGCGGTGGCCAACGCCAACCAGCGCCGGCCCATGGGCTTCGTCGAGGATGCCGAGCGCAATTGGCAGGTGCGCGCCAACGACCAATTGGAGAAGGCCGAGGACTACAAGCCGGTGGTGATCCGCCAGCAGAACGGCGCGATCCTGCGCCTGGCCGACGTGGCCCGGGTCAGCGACGGTGTGGAAAACCGCTACAACAGCGGCTTCTTCAACGATGAAAGCGCGGTGCTGCTGGTGGTCAATCGCCAGTCCGGGGCCAACATCATCCAGACCGTCGAGCAGATCAAGGCCGAGCTGCCGGCCCTGCAATCGCTGCTGCCGGCCAGCGTCAAGCTCAACGTGGCCATGGACCGTTCGCCGGTGATCAAGGCCACCCTCAAGGAAGCCGAGCACACCCTGCTGATTGCCGTGGTGCTGGTGATCCTGGTGGTGTACCTGTTCCTCGGCAATTTCCGCGCCTCGCTGATCCCCAGCCTGGCGGTACCGGTGTCGCTGGTGGGTACCTTCGCAGTCATGTACCTGTGCGGCTTTTCGCTGAACAACCTGTCGCTGATGGCGCTGATCCTCGCCACCGGGCTGGTGGTGGACGATGCCATCGTCGTGCTGGAGAACATCTCCCGGCATATCGAGAACGGCGAGAACCCAATGCAGGCCGCCTACAAGGGCGCCAGGGAAGTCGGCTTCACCCTGTTGTCGATGAACGTCTCGCTGGTGGCGGTGTTTGTCTCGATCCTGTTCATGGGCGGTATCGTTCGCGGCTTGTTCAAGGAATTCTCGATCACCCTGGCGGCGGCGATCATCGTCTCGCTGGTGGTGTCGCTGACCCTGACGCCGATGCTCTGCTCACGCTGGTTGAAGGTCCATGGCCCGCAGCAGCAGACGCGCCTGCAGCGCTGGAGCGACGGCATTCACCAGCGCATGGTCGCCGGCTATGACCGCAGCCTGGGCTGGGCCCTGCGGCACAGGCGCCTGACCCTGTTCAGCCTGCTGGCGACCATCGGCCTCAACATCGCCCTGTACGTGGTGGTGCCAAAGACGTTGATGCCGCAGCAGGACACCGGCCAGCTGCAAGGCTTCATCCGCGGCGACGATGGCCTGTCGTTCACCGTGATGCAGCCGAAAATGGAGATCTACCGCCGGGCACTGCTCAAGGATCCGGCGGTGCAGAGCGTCGCTGGTTTCATCGGCGGCAACAGTGGCACCAACAATGCCTTCATGCTGGTGCGCCTGAAACCCATCGCCGAACGCAAGGAGAACGCGCAGAAGGTGATAGAACGCCTGCGCAAGGAAATGCCCAAGGTGCCGGGCGGGCGCCTGTATTTGATGGCCGACCAGGACCTGCAGCTGGGTGGCGGCGGCCGCGACCAGAGCACCTCGCAGTACTTCTATACCTTGCAGAGTGGCGACCTGGCCGCACTGCGCGAGTGGTTCCCGAAAGTCACCGCCGAACTGCGCAAGCTGCCCGAGCTGACCGCCATCGACGCCCATGACGGCGCCGGCACCCAGCAGGTGACCCTAGTGGTCGATCGCGACCAGGCCAAGCGCCTTGGGATCGACATGGCCATGGTCACCGCGGTGCTCAACAACGCCTACAGCCAGCGGCAGATCTCGACCATCTACGACAGCCTCAACCAGTACCAGGTGGTACTGGAGATCAATCCCAAGCATGCCTGGGACCCCAGTACCCTGGAGCAGGTGCAGGTGATCACCGCCGATGGCGCCCGTGTGCCGCTGTCGACCTTTGCCCGCTACGAGAACTCGCTGGCCAACGACCGGGTCAGCCATGAAGACCAGTTCGCCTCCGAGGACATCGCCTTCGACGTCGCCGAAGGCTACAGCCCCGACCAGGCCATGGCGGCGCTGGAGCGCGCGGTGGCCAAGCTGGGCCTGCCCGAGTCGGTGATCGCCAAGCTCGGCGGCACCGCTGATGCCTTCAGCAAGACCGCCGAAGGGCAGCCGCTGATGATCCTTGGCGCGCTGCTGCTGGTGTACCTGGTGCTGGGCATCCTCTACGAGAGCTACATCCACCCGTTGACCATCCTCTCGACACTGCCGTCGGCCGGGGTCGGCGCCTTGCTGGCGTTGTACCTGACCGGCGGCGAGTTCAGCTTGATCTCGCTGCTGGGGCTGTTCCTGCTGATCGGCGTGGTGAAGAAGAACGCCATCCTGATGATCGACCTGGCCCTGCAACTGGAGCGTCATGATGGCCTGTCGCCGGAAGAGTCGATCCGGCGCGCCTGCCTGCTGCGTCTGCGACCGATCCTGATGACCACCCTGGCGGCCATCCTCGGCGCGCTGCCGCTGCTGCTCAGCCGCGCCGAAGGCGCCGAAATGCGCCAGCCGCTGGGCCTGACCATCATCGGCGGGCTGGTGTTCAGCCAGCTCCTGACCCTCTACACAACGCCGGTGGTCTACCTGTACCTCGACCGCCTGCGCCACCGTTTCAACCGTTGGCGCGGCGTGCGCACCGACGCTGCCCTGGATACCCCGCTATGAACTTTGCCCATACCCGCATCCACCGCGCCCTCAAGCTGCTGACCCAGGGGCGTGGCTCGCGCCTGCTCGGCGCCGGCTTGTGCGTGGCGATGCTCAGTGCCTGTACCCTGAGCCCGGACTACCAGCGGCCAGAACTGAGCACCCCGGCGCAGTTCAAGCAGGCCGAAGGCTGGACCCAGGCCAACCCCTCGGACGCCATCGCCCGCGGCGCCTGGTGGGAAATCTACGGCGATGCGCAGCTCAACGGCCTGATCGAGGAACTGAATCGCAGCAACCAGACCGTGGCCCAGTACGAGGCGCAATACCGCCAGGCCCAGGCCCTGGTGCGCAGTAGCCGTTCGGCGCTGTTCCCCTCGCTGGACCTGACCACTAGCAAGAACCGCTCGGCGCAGGGCACCGGCAGTTCCAGTTCCAGCCTGTCCAACAACAGCAGCGGTATTCGCAACACCTACAACGCCCAGCTCGGCGTCAGTTGGGAGATCGACCTGTGGGGCAAGCTGCGCGACACCCTCAATGCCAATGAGGCCAGCGCCGAAGCCAGCCTGGCCGACATGGCGGCGATCCGCCTCAGCCAGCAGTCGGAGCTGGTGCAGAATTACCTGCAATTGCGGGTGATCGACGAACAGAAACGCCTGCTCGAGGCCACCGTGGCGGCCTACGAACGGTCGCTGAAAATGAACCAGAACCAGTACCGCGCCGGCGTGGCCGGGCCGGACGCCGTGGCCCAGGCGCGCACCCAGCTCAAGACCACCCAGGCCGACCTGATCGACCTGGCCTGGCAGCGCGCGCAGTACGAAAACGCCATTGCCGTGCTGATGGGCAAGGCGCCAGCCGATTTCGCCCTGGCTGCGAGCAACGACATCCCGGCGTTGCCACAGATTCCCGTGACGCTGCCGTCGCAGTTGCTGGAGCGCCGCCCCGACATCGCCTCCGCCGAGCGCAAGGTGATGGCGGCCAACTCGAATATCGGCGTGTCGCGCGCCGCGTACTTCCCTGACCTGTCGCTGAGCATGAGTGGCGGTTATTCCAGCAGCAGCTTCAAGAACTGGATCGAGCTGCCCAACCGCTACTGGTCGGTCGGTCCGCAACTGGCGCTGAACCTGTTCGATGCCGGCAAGCGCAGCGCCGAGGTGGACCGCACCGTGGCGGTGTATGACCAGACCGTGGCGCAGTACCGCCAGACCGTGCTGGATGGCTTCAAGGAGGTCGAGAACTACCTGGTGCAGTTGAAGGTGTACGGCGATGAGGCGGTGGTGCGCCAGGAAGCGCTGGAGGCGGCGCGCGAGTCGTTGCGCCTGACCGAGAACCAGTACAAGGCCGGGTTGATCGGCTACCTGGATGTAGTGAATGTGCAGACCACGGCCTTGAGCAACGAGCGTAGCGTGCTGACGTTGCTGCAGGGGCGGCTGGTGGCGAGCGTGCAGTTGATCGCGGCGCTGGGTGGCGGCTGGGACAGCCAGGCGGCGCTGGCCGAACAATGACCCGTAGGCGCCAGCTTGCTGGCGAAGCAGGCGCCGCGCAGGTTGGCACCGGCAGCGCCGGTGTTCGCCGGCAAGCCGGCTCCTACGCCGTCTGCGATCTGCCTTAAACCTGTGGGCGCCCGGCACGTGACGCTGTACCGCACCATCGCGCGCAGACAAAACGTGGCGATCGGCCATTTCTCGTGCACACTGTGTAAAGCCACGTTATCAGTGGCGTGATTTCACCGTGCGAGGACCATCATGAGCGGACGTCGTCTGGCCCTGCCTGCGCTGCTGGTGCTCGCCCTGGCCTGGCTGCCCAAGGCCGCGCTGGCCGCGGATGACTGCCGGCAGCTCAGCGCCACCGGCAACCCGGAATACCCCCCGTACCTCTGGCGTGACCCGCAAAATCCCCAGCAACTGATCGGCGCCAACGCCGACCTGCTCCAGCATGTTGCCAAGGCGCTCGGGCTGGTGGTGGATGTCGTGTACGTGGGGCCCTGGTCGCGGGCGCAGGAAGAGGTCAACACGGGCCGCGTCGACCTGCTGGCCGGGTATTTTCGCACCAATGCGCGGGCGCTGGTGACCGACTTCATCAGCCCGCCGTTCCTGTACACCTCCAGCGTGGCTTGGGTACGCAAGGGCGAAGGCTTCACCTACCACGACTGGTCCGACCTCAAGGGCCGGCGTGGCGGGACCTTGGTCAACAACAGCCATGGCCAGGCTTTCGACGACTATGCGCGGGCACAGTTGAACCTGGAAGCCGTACCGAGCGCCTCCCAGGCGTTCCAGAAGCTGCTGCTGGGGCGCAGCGACTACGTGCTGTTCGAGCGTTACCCCGGGCTGGCGCTGGCCCGTACCCTGGACAAGGACCAGGCGCTGGACATCCTCGACCCGCCGATTTCCAGCGAGGGTCTGTACCTGGCGCTGTCGCGCAAGTCTGGTTGCAATGTGCCGGCGCTGCGCGAACAGCTGGCCCGCAAGGTGGCCGAGCTGGTCGCCGGGCCGCTGCCGGGGCAACTGGTGGAGCAGAACCTGCGGCGCTGGCAACGCCAGCAAGCCGAGTCGGCCCGGTAAGTAGCCAAGGCCGGCGCCAATGTCCTTGTTCTAATGCCCTTGGAGGGCTGGCCTATGCTCTTGCCACGCGCACCATCACTCACTGAGGCTCATCCTTGATGAATAGCAGGCCGACCGTCGTACATGATCACCCTGGACGCCAGCCATGCCTCCTTGGCGTCCAGGGCAAAAGAGATCGCCGGGCTGATCGCGGAGGCGCTCGGCTAGCTCAGCCCTTGCACTTGGCCAGCACCACCTGGCAGGTGCGTGGCGTACCGCCCGAACGGCTGGCGTAGCGCACGCAGCTGTCCAGCGACTTCTTGCTGGCCATGGCCAAGGTCGGGCCGAACGCCAGGCCACCTTCGCCGCTGCTGGGCAGGGCCTTGGCGTAGCACTTGGCACCTTGGGCGGCGTAACGGTTGTTGCTGTGCTTGCTGGAACAGCCCGTGACCACGGCCATGGCAAGCAGCGTGATGACGAGCAAGGGGATGCGCCCGGGCAGGGTGGCCATCGCGAGCTCCTGAAGGTCTGTATTCGAGTGTTGGCCTGCTTAGTCTAGCGGGAGTCGCTTCGCTTGGGGTGGTGGATTGCGGCATGCACCTGAGCTCAGGGACATCAATCGATAAGTGGCAATATGCCTTTATTGTCCCGCGAAACGGCTCTACCTCAAGGCCGCCAACGCTTGCAGCCGTACATTGGATCCATCCAGGGCAGTGAAAACCCCGTGCGTTTCGCTAAAGCTTGAGTACAATTATCGGCTTTTCCGGGCCTCCCTTGGCCTGCTCCTGGAAGTACGCATGCTGATTGGTAGTTATTCCTCCTCGCTGGTGCTGATCTCGCTGTGCGTGGCCATTCTTGCCTCTTACACCGCCCTGGACCTCACCGGACGCATCGCCACGGCCAAGGGCCGGGCGGTGTACCTGTGGATGGGCGGTGGGGCGTTCGCCATGGGGATCGGTATCTGGTCGATGCACTTCATCGGCATGCTCGCCTTCAGCCTGCCCATCGAGCTGGGCTACGACGCGGCGCTCACCGCGTTTTCGCTGCTGATCGCGGTGGCCTCGTCGGGTTTCGCCCTGTGGTTGGTGAGCCAGCCGAAACTGCCGTGGCTGCAGCTGGCGTTCGGCGCGTTGATCATGGGCACCGGCATCGCCTGCATGCACTACATGGGCATGGCGGCGCTGCGCATGCAGCCGGGCATCGACTACGACCCGACCCTGTTCGGTGCCTCGCTGGGCATCGCGGTGGGGGCCTCGGCCGCCGCGCTGTGGATCGCCTTCCGCCTGCGCCAGCACACGCCGTATGTGCGGCAGATCCGTGGGGTGGCGGCGGTGGTGATGGGTATCGCCATCGTCGGCATGCACTACACCGGCATGGCGGCGGCCAATTTCCCCGAGGGCAGTTTCTGTGGCGCCCTGGCCACGGGCCTGGCCGGCGATGGCCTGGACTACCTGGTGCTGATCACCACCCTGGCAGTGCTGGCAGTGGCCTTGCTGACCTCGGTGCTGGACGCGCGCCTGGAGGCGCGGACTGCCGAGCTGGCCCGCTCGCTGACCCTGGCCAACCAGGAACTGACCCAACTGGCCCTGCATGACACCCTGACCGGGCTGCCCAACCGCACGCTGCTGGCCGATCGTATCGAGCAGGCCATTGGCCGGGTGGCGGAGCAGGGTGGCTGCTTTGCCTTGATGTTCATCGACCTGGACGGCTTCAAACCGGTCAACGATGCCTTTGGCCACCATGTTGGCGACCAGTTGCTCAAGGCTGTGGCGGCACGCCTGCGTGGCCACCTGCACAGCCAGGACACCCTGGCGCGGATCGGCGGCGACGAATTCGTGCTGCTGGTGGAACTGGACGAGCCGGACGACGCCATGAATGTCGCGGTCAAGCAGGTCAACCTGATGGCCAGGCCGTTTCGCGTGGCCGAACACGACCTGCAACTGTCGGCCAGCCTCGGCATCGTGTTGTACCCGGGCAACGGCCTGGACCAGCATGAACTGCTGCGCAACGCCGACGCGGCGATGTACCACGCCAAGAACGCCGGCAAGAACGGCTACAGCTTCTTCGACGTCTCGATGAACAGCAACGCGCGCCAGCAGCTGCAATTGCTGCAGGACCTGCGCACGGCGCTGGAGCAAAACCAGTTCCGCCTGCACTACCAGCCGAAGTTCGACGCCGTGCAGCGCCAGCCCATCGGCGCCGAGGCGCTGCTGCGCTGGGAGCACCCGCAACATGGGCTGATGCTGCCGGACCGCTTCATCGGCCTGGCCGAGAAAACCGGCCTGATCATCCCTATCGGCGAATGGGTGCTGGGCGAGGCGTGCCGGCAGATGCGCCAGTGGATGGACCAGGGGCATGATGACTGGCGCATCGCGGTCAACCTCTCGGCTATCCAGTTCTGTCATGTCGGGCTGGTCGACAGCGTCGCCGCCGCGTTGGCCGCCAACGGCCTGCCAGCCAACCACCTGACCCTGGAGATCACCGAGACCACCGCCATGCGCGACGCCGATGCCAGCCTGCATGTGCTGCAGCGTTTGTCGGACATGGGCGTGGACCTGTCCATCGACGACTTCGGCACCGGTTATTCCAGCCTGATGTACCTCAAGCGCCTGCCAGCCAACGAGTTGAAGATCGACCGTGGTTTCGTCCGCGACCTGGAGCAGGACAGCGATGATGCGGCGATCGTCTCGGCCATCGTCGCCCTGGGCCAGGCATTGGGCTTGCGGATTGTCGCCGAAGGGGTGGAAACCGACCGCCAGCAAGACTTCCTGACCCGCTTGGGCTGCGATTCGCTACAGGGTTACCTGCTCGGTCAGCCAGTGCCGGCCGAGCAGTTCATGACGGGGTTGCAGGCGCTGCGCGCGCGCCAGCAGCAGGCGGGCTAAATCGCGCTGCGCAGCGGGCTGGCGAGCAGGTCGAAGGTGTCCATCTCGGCTTCGACCGCCTCGATGATCCGCTCGACATCGGCCGCGGGCATGACCGTGGCGCAGGGAATGCCGGCTACTGCCAGCAGGGTTTCGCCAGTGGCCCGGTCGAACAGCCGGGCGACCATGCTGCGTGGCGCGTCCATGCTGGCTTCGAAGCCCAGCGGATGGAAATGCCAACGCATCACCTGGCAGGCGTTGGGGAACGTCATCTTGTTCATGCCAGCCTCCTTGTTCGTGTCCTGAACGCGGTGAGTGCGCAGTGATGCCAGTGTGGCCATCCTGGCCATGGGAACCTAAACATAGCACCTGCCATGGCAGTGTTCCCTGGAAAATATGGCAAATGTACTAATGCATGACGGCTGTCACAGTCTTGTCACGCCGACCAGTTGGCGGCCATTGGCCAGGGCAAACGTTTTCCTCCAGGGCCGAGGGCGGGCAAGGGGTGTCGCTCTGCTAAGGTTACCTGCAGCGCTTTTCGGACCAGCGGTGCCGAGTGGGCAGACAGGGAGGCAGCCATGCGATATTCCACGCTCACCCAACGGATCGCGGGCGAAGCCGCCGCGGCCTGGGATATCCACTACCAGGCCCTGGCCCTGCGCGAGCAGGGGCGCGAGGTATTCCTGCTGTCGGTGGGCGACCCGGATTTCGACACCCCGGCCCCGGTGGTCGAGGCTGCGGTGGCCAGCCTGCGTCGGGGGGATACGCACTACAGCGATGTGCGCGGCAGCCTGGCCTTGCGCCAGGCTATCGTGCGGCACAGAGGCCTGGGGCTGGACCCGCGGCAGGTGGTGGTGACCGCCGGGGCCCAATGTGCCCTGTATGCCACCTGCCAGTGCCTGTTCGAGGCCGGTGACGAAGTGGTCGTCGTCGAGCCCATGTACGTGACCTACCACGCCGTGCTTGGCGCCTGTGGCGCTCGGCCGGTGCAGGTGTCGATGACGGCGCAAACCGGCTTTCGCCTGGATCCGCAGGCCGTGGCGCGGGCCATCACGCCGCGTACCCGCGGGTTGCTGCTCAACAGTCCGCACAATCCCACCGGCTCGGCCATCGATGCCGCGACGCTCGGGCAATTGGCCGAGCTGTGCCAGGCCCATGACCTGTGGCTAGTATGCGACGAGGTCTATCGGGGTTTGCTGCACGATGGCGAGGCGCCTGACCCGCTGAGCCTGCCAGGCATGGCCGAGCGCTGCGTGGTCATCGACAGCTTGTCCAAGTCCCACGCCATGAGCGGTTGGCGGGTTGGCTGGGTGATTGGCCCACCCGCGCTGGCTGAGCACCTGGGCAACCTGGTGATGGCCATGTTGTTCGGCCTGCCGGAGTTCGTCATGCAGGCGGCCTGCGTGGCCCTGGCGCAGGCAGGGCCGCAGGTGCGGCAGATGCGCCAGGCGTATTGGCAGCGACGTGACCGCGTGTGCGCCTTGCTTGAAGATTGCCCAGGGGTGTACGCCCATCGACCGGCTGGCGGCATGTTCGTGATGCTCGATATCCGTGGCACCGGGCTCGGCGCCCAGGCCTTCGCCCAGCGCCTGCTGGACGAGGAGGGCGTGGCGCTGCTGCCCGGCGATGCCTTTGGCCCAAGCGCGGCGGGGCATGTACGGCTGGGGTTGGTACTGGCGGTCGAGGCATTGGAGGTGGTGTGCCGGCGCATTGCTGCGTGCGCCCAGCGCGCACTAGTTGAGCAGACCGGCGGCGATGTTGATGGTGAAACCAAGGATTGCCGTGTTGAACACGAAACCTACCAGTGAATGCGCCAGCACCACCCGGCGCATGGCCCGGCCGGCGACGCCGATATCGGAGGTTTGCACCGCGACGCTGATGGTGAACGAGAAGTAGTGGAAGTCCCAGTAGTCGGGGTTGCGTTCGCCGTCGGCGAAGCGCAGCGGCGGCTCGTGGCGCTCGCCGGTGTAGAACAGCCGGGCATAGTGCAAGCTGAAGATGCAGCCGATCAGTAGCCATGAGCCTGCCACCGTCAGCCCGGTGTACAGGTAGTGCAGGGCCAGGGCGCTGCCCTCCAGGCCACGGCTGGAGACCAGTTGCAAGGTGACCGCGGCGAGGCTGGCGATGGCCGAGACACACACGGTGATCAACACCAGGCCGGCGTTCTCGTCCTCCAGGCGGGCAACCTTGCGCACTTGCCCGGCGCTGGCGCGCAGGCTCAGCCACAGCACCATCAGCAGGTAGAGCCAGACGCCGAGGTTCCAGCCGGCGAGGATGCGCTGCACGGTATCGTCGGCGGGGATCAGCCAGCCGCCGAGCAGGCCGGCCAGGGTGGCGAAGCTCAGGCGCGGATGGGTGCGGGTGAGTCGAAGAAAAGCCATGCTGCCTCGTTGCCGGGGGAGTTTGTGCAACTGTAGACCATGGCCTTGGCGCTGCCTGCTTCGCCAGCAAGGCTGGCTCCTACAACGGCTCCGGCAGATTGCGCTACTCGGGTTCAACCCGGCATGCCATCCACCCGTGGCCGGGCCAGGATCGGCAGGTAATGCCACAGGAACAGCAGCAACGCGCCACTGCCGAACAGCACCGACAACCCCAACCCCACCGGCGTGAACGGTGCCACCAGCACCCGCGCCAATGCCGCCAGCTGGATCAGCGCAAACGCCCAGACAATGCTGCGCGGCACCTGCAAGGGGCGCCCGGTGTGGCCCAGGCTGACCCGCGCCATCATTGCCACGATCAGTCCGGTCATGGCGCCCACGGTCAGGGCATGGGCCGCCAGGCTCGGGTTGATCGCCACTCCGGCATGCCACAAGGCCAGGCCCAGGCAGGCCGGGACCAGCCAGGCGTAGGCCAGGTGCAGCGACCACAGCAGCGGCACCCGCCACAGGCCGCGGTCATGCCATAGCACCAGGCGCGTGCCATGCAGCAGCGCCAGCGCAGCGAACAACAGGGCCAGCGCCGGGTGTGGCCGGTCGCCGAGGCCGAGCACATAACTGAGCGGCAGCGCCACGCTGCCGACCAGGCAGGCGCGGTCCAACCAGGGCCGGGCCGGCGTCGGGCTCATGTTGCCCAGGCCACGCCGGGTGAAGAACGGGATCACCCGGCCGCCCAGCATGCTCATCATCGCCGCCACCAGCCACAACCCGGCGAGCACGCCGCGGCGTTGCCACTGCTCGTTGTGGTTCAGCCAACCGGCCAGGGTCAGCCACTGGCAGGCGGCGATCAGCAGTACCAGGACGACGATCGGGTAATTGTTGCGCAGGCGCCGCTGGATGATCGGACGGGCCAGGGCCACGGCCACCAGGGGCAGGAAGGCACCCTCGATCAGCAGCACCAGCCAGGCCGGCAAGGGCAGGAACCAGCTGGCCCGGCCCAGCAGCCAGAGCAGGAACAACCCTTGCAGCGGCCGGCCGCTGAGGCCGGGGATGCCGCTCCAGTTCTGCACCGCGGTCAGCAGGAAGCCGGCGATGATGGCGGCGGCGAAGCCGAACAGCATCTCGTGGCGATGCCAGGCCAGCATGCCGCCGGGCGGCTCGGGTTGCAGCGCGCCGGCCAGTACCCCGGCCCACAGCAGCAGGGCGAGCAGGGCGAACAGACTGCCGCCGAGGAAGAATGGGCGAAAACCCAGTGCCCAGAGTGCCTGGCGCGGACGAGCGGTAACGGGCTGGACGAGCATGGCGGGACCTTGGTTCGATCAGAAAGGGTGAATGGGGTACCATCACGAACCGTGCCACCGGCAAAGCCCTTGCATATCAGGGTGATGGCACTTTATCGAGTCATTATGACTCTAGGTATTTGTAGTCCTTTTGACATTGACGGTTGTCAATTGGACTCGCTTTGCGCGACCTCGGCTCAACCTGGCCAGGTCGCCTCGCTACAGGATCCCGTTGTGACCGAGCTTCTGCGTAACCCGCTGTTGCAATACCTTGCCCGCCTGGCGCCATCCAGCCAGTTGACCATGCGCTATATCCTCCAGGATGCCGCCGATCGCCTGGGGTTCGTCGACTGCGACATCGTCGAGGTGCCCTGGCATCACCTCGAGCCAGGCCATGTGATCGCGCTGGTGGCGGCCTTGCGCGCCGATGGCTATGCCCCCAACACCTCGTCGCTGTACGTCAATGCCGTGCGCGGGGTGATGAACGAGGCCTGGCGCCAAGGCCTGATCGAGCATGAGCAACTGCTGAAAATCCGCGAGATCAAGCCGGCCAGTGGCAGCCGCCTGCCAGCGGGCCGCAACCTGCGACGCAGCCTGATCCGCGAGCTGATGGACGTCTGCGCGGCCGACCCGCGACCGCAGGGCGTGCGCGATGCGGCGATCCTGGCGCTGCTGTATGGCACCGGCATGCGCAAGTCGGAGTCGGTGGACGTGGACCTGGCCCAGGTGGATTTTCAGGAGCGCAGTATCCAGGTGCTGGCCAAGGGCAATCGGCAACTGATCAAATATGCTCCGGCCTGGGCTTTCGAAAAGCTGCAGGCCTGGCTCGACCTGCGTCGCCAGCAACTGCCGGCGGGCGAGCGCGACGACAGCTTCCTGTTCAACCGTATCCGCCGCGGCAGCCATATCACCCGGGCGCGTATCACCAAGCATGCCATCTACTACATTGCCCGCCAGCGCGGGGCGCAGGTAGGGGCGAAGATCATGCCCCATGACTTTCGCCGGGCGTTCATCACCCGGGTGATCGAGGAGCACGACCTGTCGATCGCACAGAAGCTGGCGCACCACGCCAATATCCAGACCACCGCCGGGTATGACCGACGCGACGACAACGAGCGGCGCCGGGCGGTGGAGCGGTTCGACTACTGAGCCCGTGGGGCGTTATCAGGCGACACCGTACTGCAATACCCGGCCGCGGCCTTGTTGCTTGGCCGCATACAAGGCGTGGTCGCCCATCGACAGCAACCGCGACAGCTCGCATTCCCCCGCCGGACGACTGACGATGCCGATGCTGACTCCGAGCATGCCGGGCTCCAGCAGTGGCATGCCGGCGAACCCGGTACAGATACGTTGCGCCACCACCTCGGCGGCGGCTTCGTCGACGCCGCGCAGCAGGCAGGCGAACTCTTCGCCGCCAATGCGCGCGAACAGATCGCCACGACGCAAGTGCCGGCTGGTCTCGCTGGCGAACGCCAGCAGCACCTGGTCGCCCATCGGGTGGCCGAACTGGTCGTTGATCCGCTTGAAATGGTCCAGGTCGCACAGTAGCAAGGCCACCGGCTCGCGCCGCGCGGCGCACTCGAGCAGTAGTTGCCCGCCGCGCTCCATGAACGCCCGACGGTTGTCGATGCCGGTCAGCGGGTCGCTGTAGGCCGCGGCGCGCAGCTGGATTTCGGCGCGTTCGCGGACCATCGCCAGGGTGATGTAGGAAATGCCGATGGCGAACAGCATCGACTCGAACAGGATCAAGGCAAAGAACGCCGGGCGCGGGCCGCCGTTGTTGATCGCCTGGTCCAGCGCCAGGCCATCGTCGATCAGCGCGCGCAGCAGGTAGATCGAGGCGTGCAGGGCGGTCAGGATCAGCGCCGGGGTGTAGGACACCTGCAGGCGCACCCGCGGTCGCCACAGCTCGCGCAGGCACAACAGGGTACAGCCCAGGGTGAGCAGCGAATATAGCTTCACCCGCAGGCCGAGGTCGGCGTGAAAACCTGGCCACAGGCTGAACAGCCACCAGAACAGCGCGCCGGCCAGCAGCAGCGGCCAGTGCGGGCGGCGTCCGCCGAACACGCGCATGGCGGTCCAGCCCAGGCCGGCACCGGTCAGCAGGACGATATTGCCCAGCACCAATGCCAGATAGTCGATGCCCAGGCCACGCAGGGCGATCAGGCCCACCCCCAGCCCCGAGGTCAGCAGCATCGCCCCCAGGTAGCCCAGGCTCGGGTCGCTGGCGCAGCGCCGCCAGGCATGCAGGGTGAGGATGCCCATCAGGGCGAAGATGAAAACGGCGACCAGGATCAGGGTCGGCAGGCTCAGCGACACGGGCAGGCGCTCTCGGCGGCAAAACGTACCATGCTAAGCCAAGCGCATGGCCAGTTGCTACCGTTGTTCAATGGATGCTCGACGCCAGTTCAAAGATCGGCATGTACATCAGGATCACGATCAGGCCGATCAGCAGGCCGATGAAGGTCATCAGCAACGGCTCGAACAGTTTGACGAACCATTCCACCCAGCGCCCGATCTCCTGGTCGTGGAAGTCGGCGCAGCGCTCGAGCATTTCCCCCAGGTTGCCCGACTGCTCGCCGGCGCGCAGCAGGCGCAGCGACACCGGTGTCACCAGTTGCGCGGCTTCCAGTGCATCCGACAGCGCCAAGCCTTCGGCGACCCGCCGGCTGGCCTGTCCGAGGCTTTCGGCGCCGGCGCTGCCGAGCAGGCCGCGGGCCATGCCCAAGGCGGTGAGGATGGGAATGCCGCCCTGCAGGAGGATCCCCAGCGAGCGGTAGAACCGCGCCAGCTCGTACATCACCAGGCGTTGGTGCAAGGCCGGCAGGCGCCGCAACTGGCGGTTGCTCCAGCGCTGTACCGCGTGGTGGCGGCGAAGAGCGACCAGGGCACCGATAGCGGCCAGGCTGCCCAGGCCCAGCGGCACCTGCTGGGCATGCAGGAACAGACCGATTTGCATCAGCACTTGGGACAGCCACGGCAGCTCGCTGCCCATGCCCTCGAACACCAGGCTGAAACGTGGCACCACGTAGCCCAGCAGGAACAGCACCACGCCGCCGCCGACCAGCAACAGCAGCAAGGGGTAGACCGACGCGCCGATCAGCTTCTGGCGCACCAGGTCGAGCCGTTGCCGGTAGCCGATATAGCGGCCCAGGGCGTCGCCCAGCGCGCCGGTGCGCTCGCTGGACTGCACCAGGGCCACGTACAGGGCGGGGAACACCTGCGCTTGCAGGGCCAGGGCCTGGGACAGCGAGCGGCCCTCGTAGAGTTGGCGCACCAGTTGCTCGAGGGTCTTGCGCGCGGTGCCGTCAGGCGCCTTTTCGGCCAGGCTTTCGAGGGCGTCGATCAGCGGCAGGCCGGCGCTGAGCAGGGTGCTCAGCTCCTGGCTGAACAGCACCAGGTCGAACGCCGCGGCGCGGCGCCGCCAGGCCAGGCCGCGGCTGCGCACGCTGAGCACGCGCAGGCCCTGGTCCTCGGCCTGGCGGCGGGCCTGCTCGATGTCCTCGGCGTCCACCTGCAGTTGCACCACGCCCTGGCTGCCCAGGGCCTTGAGCTGGTAGCGCATGGTCGGGCTCCTCATTGCCAACTGGTGATCTCGGCGTTTTCCCCGTCGCCGCCGGGCTGGCCGTCCTTGCCCATCGACAACAGGTCGTATTCGCCGCCGCTCTCGCCAGGCTGCTTGTAGATGTATGGCCGCCCCCAGGGGTCCTGGGGCACGGCCTTTTGCAGGTAGGGGCCAGACCAGCGTGCCTCGCCGCTGGGGGCAGCCACCAGTGCCTGCAGGCCCTGCTCGCTGCTGGGGTAGTGGCCGACCTCCAGGCGGTAGAGGTCCAGGGCCTTGCCCAGGCCTTCGATCTGTGCCCGCGCCACCTTGGCCTCGGAACGGCCCAGTTGGGCGAAGTACTTGGGCGCGACGATGCCGGCCAACAGGCCGAGCACCACCAGCACCACCAACAGTTCGAGCAGGGTGAAGCCGCGTTGGCGAGGGTTGTTGCGCTGCATGGTGAGTCCTCCGGTGCGTGGGCAGGCTTGCGCAACAGACCCCATGCAACAGCCGTGCACGTCTGCCTCGGGCCCTTGCCGCAGGCGCGATGGCAGGCGGCACGCTGCTTGCGTCACAGCCTCAAAGCCCGGCTTCGCGGGGCATTTCCCCCAACATTGGGGCACACGGCGTGGAGGCGACCGACATGCGTGGACTGATCCTGGGAGTGAGCGGGCTGGCGATGGGGCTGATGGTGCTGGGCGCCCAGGCCGATGTGTACATCTCTCGTGACGGCAAGGGCGGCTTCGTGCTGTCCAACGTGCATCGGCCAGGACGGCACTATGATCGGGTGATCAGCGAGACCGGCATCGCCGGCGGGCCGGTCAATGCGCAACTGGTCACCGGGCGACCCTACGCCGATGTGGTGGCTGCCGCCGCGTTGGCCAGCGATGTGCCGCAGGCGCTGTTACATGCGTTGATCAAGGCCGAGTCCGGCTACAACCCCAAGGCACGCTCGGCCAAGGGGGCGGCGGGGCTGATGCAACTGATGCCGGACACGGCCAAGGAGATGGGGGTCAAGGATGTGCTCGACCCCGAGGCCAACGTGCGCGGCGGAGCGCGTTACCTCAAGCAAATGCTGAAACTGTTCGACAATGACATCACCTTGGCGGTGGCGGCCTACAACGCCGGGCCAGATGCGGTGTTGAGCCGCGGACGGGTGGTGCCGCCGTTTGCCGAGACCCAGCGCTATGTACCCAATGTGTTGCGCGAGTATCGCCTGCTGCGGGGGTTGGCTGAGGATTCGCCGCTGTGATCAGCAGGTTCGGCGTGGGGGTTGCGGCGCCTATGAGCCGCCAACACCCCTGGCCCTCCAACTCTGGGCTATAACCTGTAGATGTGCCCAGCCGCGGAGCCCGACCATGGACCTCGCCCCCCGCCCCGACACACCCGACGCCAGTACCGGGCGCAAGCCGTTCAACCTGCTGCGCTGGTACGCCTGGGTCAGCCTGGCGATCATCGTTTCGGTGGCGGCGGGGCTGGGCCTGATCTCCAGCCGCTTCATCATCAACGAAAGCGTCGAGCGCGACGCATTGCTCACCGCCCAGTTCATCACCGCCATCGCCGACGCCGAGGTGCGCCATGTGTCGATCCCCAATGTGCGTACCATGGGCGAACTGCTCGACCCGCGCACCGACCACGGCATGCCGGATGTCGACCCCGAGGCCCGGCGCAAGGCCCGGGGCGAGTTCCTCGACCATATCGCCCACTTGCCGGATATGCTCCTGGCCAATATCTATGCCCCGGACCGCACGGTGATCTGGTCGAGCAACCCGGCCTTGATCGGCCGTCTGATCGAATCGGACGACGACCTGGACCAGGCCTTCGAGTACAAGATGCGGGTCTCGGCCAGTTACCACGACTTCGAGCAGGCGCGCAGCGAACAGAAGTTCGTCACCCCGCCCGAACAGCTGTTCATCGAGAACTACATCCCGCTGTTCGACGCCGATGGCGAGAACGTCACTGCCATGGTCGAGATCTACAAGGAACCCCACGACCTGATCGTGCGCATCGAGCATGGCCTACTGCTGATCTGGCTGGCCATCGCGGTGGGGGCGGGCGTGGTCTATGTCGGGCTGTACGGCATCATGCGCCGGGCCGCGCGGTTGATGGCGGTGCAGCAGAAGCGCCTGATCGGCAATGAAACCTTCGTCGCCCTGGGCGAGGTGTCGTCGGCGGTGGCCCACAGCCTGCGCAACCCGCTGGCCAGTATCCGCTCCAGCGCCGAATTGGCCCAGGCCTTCGACGAGGGGCCGGCACAGAAGAACATCAATGACATCATCAGCCAGGTCGACCGCATGTCGCAGTGGGTTCGCGAGTTGTTGCAGTCGCTGCGGCCGCTCAACGACGAGGCGCAACCGGTGGATGTCGCCCAAGCGCTGGATGACAGCCTGCAGGCGTTCGCCACGGCGCTGGCGCGGGGTGGCATCCGCTTGAGCGTGGCCGAGGTGCCGCGGGTCCAGGTGCTGGGGCAGCCGGTGCTGCTGGGGCAGATTTTCAGCAGCCTGATCGCCAATGCCCTGGAGTCGATGGAGCCGGGCGGCGAACTGCGCGTGGAGGTGGCGCGCAATGATCGGCGTGGCTTGACCCTGCGCCTCTCGGACACTGGCAAGGGCATGAGCGAGCAGCAACAGCGCCTGGCCTTCCGGCCATTCTTCACCACCAAGCAGGGCGGCCTGGGGGTTGGGCTGGTATTGGTCAAGCGGATCATGGAGCGCTATGGGGGGTCGGTAAGATTGAGCAGCCGTGTTGGGCTGGGGACGCGGGTTTCGCTCAATTTCCGGGTGGTAAATAGTTGATTTTCTAGATTAGGATAGTTCTATAACTAATTGTTTTAATTGAATTTATTGTTTTTTGGTGTTTCCCCGAATATGGGGGATTTTTCAAGAATAAACTTTACAAAAATCTAATAACTAATTGTTTTTAAAGAGATTTTGTTTTTTTAAAAGGAATGGCCGGATTTTTGCTTCACCTCACCAGGGCCGCCAGTTCGTCATGACTGTCGGCCGTTACAGGGCTACCACCGGTAGCGACAGCGTGCCGGTGGCCTCACTGGCTCAAAGGCGGGAACGACGCGATGCAGACGCTCGACAACCAAGCCATCGACAAAACTGCTGCAGCCTCCGCCGGGCTGGCCACGCCGCTGCACGAGTTCAACCTGCTGCGCTGGTTCTCGCTGGTCAGCCTGCTGATCATCGCGGCAGTGGCCGGCGGCCTGGGCTATGTGTCGACGCGCTTCGTGGTACGCGACAGCGTCGAGCGCGATGCCATGCTCACCGCGCAGTTCATCCAGGCCATGGCCCAGGCCGAGGTGCGTCATTCGCAGTTGCCGCCGGGGGTGACCATGGGCGAGCTGCTCGACCCGCGCCTGGACCAGCAGCATCTGCAGTTCACCCCACAGCTGGCCGAAGCCACCCGGGTGGAATTTCTCGACCATGTCGAGCACCTGCCCGATACCCTGCTGGCCAACGTCTACGCCCGTGACCGTACGGTGGTGTGGTCGACCAACCCGCAGTTGATCGGCCAGCGCATCGAGGAGGATGACGACCTGGAGCAGGCCTTCCGTTCGCGCAAGTCGGTGTCGGCCAGTTATCACAAGGCCGACGAGGAACGCGAGGAACAGAAGTTCCAGCGCGAGCCGCGGCACCTGTTCATCGAGAACTACATCCCGCTGTTCGACAGCCAGGGCGAGCAGGTGCTGAGCATGGTCGAGATCTACAAGGAGCCGCAGGACCTGGTGCGGCGCATCCACCGTGGCTACGTGTTGATCTGGGCCTCGACCCTGGTGGGGGGAGCATTGATCTACTTCGGCCTGTTCTGGATCGTGCGCCGCGCCGCCAGCTTGCTGCAGCACCAACAGGAGCGACTGGTGGCCAGCGAAACCTACGTGGCCCTGGGCGAGATGTCCTCGGCGGTGGCCCATAGCCTGCGCAACCCGCTGGCCAACATCCGCTCCAGCGCCGAGCTGGCCCAGGATATCGCCAGCCCCGCGGCGCAGAAGAACATCGTCGACATCATCACCCAGGTCGACCGCATGTCGCGCTGGGTGCGCGACCTGCTGGTTTCGCTGCGCCCGACCAGCGACGAGCCCGAGGCAGTGGACCTGGTGGCCGCCCTTGAGGATGCCCGGCAAACGTTCGCCCTGCAGATCGAGCGCAACCAGGTGCGTTTCAGCTTCGCCGGCCCGGTCGTGCAATGGGTGGCCAGCCAGCCGCTGCAACTGACGCAGATCCTCAACAGCCTGTTCGCCAACGCCCTGGAGGCCATGCCCCAGGGTGGCGAGCTGCGCGCCGAGGTGCACCAGGTGGATGGCCAACAGGCCCAGTTGCAGCTCAGCGATACCGGCAAAGGGATGAGCGAGCAACAACGGCGCATGGTGTTCAAGCCTTTCTTCACCACCAAGCAGGGCGGCCTCGGTGTCGGCCTGGCCCTGGTCAAACGGATCATGGAACGCTTTGGCGGCGCGGTCGAACTGACCAGCCGCGAAGAGGAAGGAACCCGCGTCAGCCTGACTTTCAATATCGCAGCGGGAGGGGACCATGGAACACAGCATCCTGGTGGTCGAGGATGATGAAATCCTTGCCGACAACATTCGCACCTACCTGAGCCTCAAGGGCTTCGAGGTCATGGTGTGCCACAGCGCGGAGCTGGCGTTGGAGCAGATCAAGCGCGCCCAGCCCGACGCCGTGCTGACCGACAACTCGTTGCCCGGCATGAGCGGCCACGACCTGCTGCGTGCCCTGGTGGCCCAGGTGCCTGCGTTGAAGGTAATCATGATGACCGGCTACGGCAACGTCGAGGACGCCGTGCTGGCCATGAAGGAGGGCGCCTTCCACTACCTGACCAAGCCGGTGGTGCTCGCCGAGCTCAAGCTGATGCTGGACAAGGCCCTGGCCGCCGAACGCATGGAGCGCACGCTGTCGTTCTACCAGGAGCGCGAGGCGCAGAAGTCGGGGTTGCAGGCCTTGATTGGCGAGTCGCCGGTGATGCTCGACCTCAAGCACACCCTGCGCCAGTTGCTCGATGCCGAGCGGCGCATGGCCAGCGACGACCTGCCGCCGGTACTGGTGGAGGGCGAGACCGGCACCGGCAAGGAACTGGTGGCCCGTGCCCTGCACTTTGACGGCAGCCGCGCCAAAGGGCCGTTCATCGAGTTCAACTGCGCGTCGATTCCGGCCAACCTGCTGGAGGCCGAGCTGTTCGGCCATGAGAAGGGCGCGTTCACGGACGCCAAGGAGCGCCGGGTGGGGCTGGTCGAGGCGGCCGATGGCGGCACGCTGTTCCTCGACGAGATCGGCGAGATGGACCTGGTGCTGCAGGCCAAGCTGCTCAAGTTGCTGGAAGATCGTTGCATCCGTCGCATCGGCGCGGTGAAGGAACGCAAGGTGGACTTGAGGGTAATCAGCGCTACCAACTGCAACCTCGAGCAAATGGTGCAGCAGGGCAAGTTCCGCCGCGACCTGTTCTTCCGCCTGCGCATCATCGCCCTGAAGGTGCCACGCCTGTATGCCCGGGGGCCGGACATCTTGCGCCTGGCCCGACACTTCCTGGCCCATCACGGGCGGCGCTATGGCAAGCCTAACCTACGGTTTTGCGCCGAAGCCGAGGCGCTGATGCTTGGCTACAGTTGGCCGGGCAACGTGCGCGAGCTGCGTAACATGCTCGAGCAGACCGTATTGCTGGCCCCCAGCGAGGTGATTGGCGCGCACCAGTTGAACCTGTGCATGACGTTGGTCGATGAGCCCCTGGCTGCGCCCGCGCCGATGACCGTGTACGAGGCGCATCGCCACGAGCCGGAGGCGACCGGCAGTTTGCCGGACATGGAGCGCGACATGGTCTGTCGCACGCTCGACCGCACCGACTGGAACGTCACCAAGTCGGCGCGCTTGCTGGGGCTGTCACGGGACATGCTGCGCTACAAAATCGAGAAGCTTGGCCTGAGCCGGCCAGACAAGCGCCAATGGTGACCTGGGCGCAAGCCCTGTAGGATCACCTTGTGTCGCGATGGGGCGCACAGCGCCCCGGCCCTTTTCGCGGCGACACTGAGATTGTGGGGGCGCTTTGCGCCCCATCGCGACACAAGGCCGCTCCTACCGGGGTATGTGGGGCTGAGGCCTCAAGGCTTGCCCGTACCCCCTGAGCCATCGCCACCGCGTCCCATCCCCTCCGAACCGCTGCCGCCCATGCCGGGCAAGTCGCGCTCATCTTTGTGCTCGGCCGGCGGGCTGTCGGGGTCGTTGCCCTTGATCCGCGGGTCGGTATCGCGCGGCATGGGCTTTTCGACGGGGTTCAGGGTGCTGTCGACACCTGGCTTGGGCGCCGGGCTGTGCGGGTCATCGGGGTAGGTGGCGCCGGTTCCGGCGGCCAGAGCCAGTGGCGAAGCGAGCAGGGCGGCGAGCAGCAGGGCAGCTTTCATGGGGCAGGCTCCTTGGCGAGGAAAGAAAACGGCCCTGCCTGCGCAGGGCCGCTGTCTCACTTGGGCCTTGAGTCGATTAGCTTGGTGCCATCACGGCGACCGACGGTCACACCACCATCGACAGCAACATGATGAAGATGATGCCGACCACCGAGAGGATGGTCTCCATCATGCTCCAGGTCTTGAAGGTTTCGGCGACGGTCATGTTGAAGTACTGCTTGACCAGCCAGAACCCGGCGTCGTTGACGTGGGACAGAATCAGCGAGCCGGCCCCGGTAGCCAGTACCAGCAGCTCGCGGTTGACCCCCGGCACCAGGTCGATCACCGGAGCGACGATGCCGGCGCCGGTGATGGTGGCCACGGTCGCGGAACCGGTGGCGATGCGGATCACCGCCGCCACCAGCCAGGCCAGCAGGATCGGCGAGATCTCGGCCTGGACCGCCATCTGGCCGATCACGTTGCCGACCCCGGTGTCCACCAGCATTTGCTTGAAGCCGCCGCCGGCGCCGACGATCAGCACGATGGCCGCGGTGGGTGCCAGGCTCTGGTCGAGCATCTTCATGATCTGCTGGCGGTTGAAGCCGCGCGCCGAACCGAAGGTGTAGAACGCCAGCAGCAGGGCGGCGAGCAGGGCGGTGATCGGGTGGCCGATCAGGTCCATCCATTGGCGCACGATGTGCTCGGCTGGCAGCACCACGTCGGCGAAAGTCTTGAGCAGCATCAGCGCCACGGGCAGCAGCACGGTGATCAAGGTCACGCTGAAGCTGGGCAGGTTCTGCTGGTCCGACTCGCGGGCAATCTGGTCCATCAGCTCCTGGGACGGATTGCCCGGGATGTAGCGGGAGATGAAGTTACCGAACAGCGGACCGGCGATCACTGCGGTGGGCAGAGCCACCAGCAGGCCATAGAAGATGGTCTTGCCGATGTCGGCGTGGAAGATGCCGATCGCCAGCAGCGGGCCCGGGTGTGGAGGCACCAGGCCGTGAACCACGGAAAGGCCGGCCAGCAGCGGGATGCCGATCTTCACCAGTGACACGCCGGAGCGACGGGCAACGATGAATACCAGCGGGATCAGCAGCACGAAGCCGATCTCGAAGAACAGCGGAATGCCCACCAGGAAGGCGGCGAACATCATCGCCCAGTGCACTTTCTGCTTGCCGAAGGCGCGGATCAGCGTCTGCGCGATCTGGTCGGCGCCGCCGGAGTCGGCCATCAGCTTGCCGAGCATGGTGCCCAGGGCCAGGACGATGCCGACGAAGCCCAGTACCCCGCCAAAGCCGTCCTGGAACGACTTCATCACCTTGGCCACCGGCATGCCGGAGGTCAGGCCGAGAAAGCCCGCGGCCAGGGTCAGGGCAACGAAGGGATGGACCTTGAAATGAGTGATCAGCAGGATCAGCCCGACGATGGTGACCAGTGCGTCGAGCAGCAGGAAGGTATCAGTAGCTAGTCCGAACATGGATCGTTAGCCTCGGTCTTGTCGTTGTTGTTTTGGTGGAGCGTGTTTCTTGGTCGTTGCTTGCCGCAAGGTACAGAGACAGCGCTATCTTGGGTGAGCTGGCAATACCGTCGATTCAGGCAGTACGCGCCAGGGGCCGCTCACCACCGGGCTTTAGCCAGGTGTGCACGTCTTCGGCCAGGGCTTCGACCGAGCGGGTGGCGTCCAGCGCCAGGGTCCGGGGTTCGCCGCGGGGCGGCTCCAGGGCGGCGAACTGGCTCTCGATCAGGCTTGCCGGCATGAAGTGGCCAGGACGGGCCAACACACGCCGCTCGGCTTCCTGCGGGGTCAGTTCGAGGAACACGAAGCCCAGCGTGGGTACCGCCTGGCGCAAGGTCTCGCGGTAGCGGCGCTTGAGCGCCGAGCAGGTCAGGATCGGGCGTTCGCCCGCGCTGATCACGTTCTGCAGCTCTTCACCCAGGCGCACCAGCCAGCCAGCGCGGTCGTCGTCGTCCAGGGGAATACCGGCGCTCATCTTGGCGATGTTCGCGGCGGGGTGAAAGGCATCGCCTTCGATCAGGCGGCCGCCGCTGCGCGCGGCAATGGCCGCGCCGATGCAGCTCTTGCCGCATCCAGCCACGCCCATGACCACAATCGCGGACAGGGAAGGGTTCATCTGTACCTCCTGCTGGGTGAGATAGCGCTGTCTTTGCGGTGTTGAACCAGACAGGTAAGCGCCACCCTCCCGGGTGTTATTGATCTTGTCTTTGGCAGTATGGACGTATAAGGCATGACTGCTACCAGGATTGCATTGCCTGCATCCAGAGACAGCGCTACCTTAGTGACCGTTCCCTCTTCCTGCAAGTGGAAAAACTCCAATTCCCATGTCCCGTATCGGCTCGCGTACCACTGGTCGTCCCACCCTGGCAGAAGTCGCCAGGCTTTCCGGGGTTTCCCCCATCACCGCCTCCCGCGCCCTGCGCGGGGTCAGCACGGTCGCCCCGGAGCTGGTGGAAAAGGTCAAGGCCGCGGCGGCCAGCCTGGGCTATGTCGCCAACCCGGCGGCGCGAGCCCTGGCCTCGGCGCGCAGCCAGTCGGTGGTAGTGTTGATTCCTTCGCTCTCCAACCAACTGTTCATCGACACCCTCGAGGCGATCCACGAGGTGATGCGGCCCCGTGGGCTGGAGGTGCTGATAGGTAACTACCACTACGACATCGCCGAGGAAGAGAACCTGATCCGCAACTATCTGGCCTACCAGCCGTGCGGCATGTTGCTGACCGGTTTCGAGCGCAGCGAAGCCTCGCGGCAGATGCTCGCCGCCAGCCAGGTGCCCTGCGTGCACATGATGGAGCTGGGTGGCGCAGACGGTGCCTTGTCGGTCGGGTTTTCCCAGTACGAGGCAGGGCGTGCGGCGGCGCGGCACCTGATCGAGCGTGGGCGGCGGCGCCTGGGCTTCATCGCCGCGCAACTGGACCCGCGGGTGATGCAACGGGCCGAGGGGTTCCGCCAGGCGTTGGCGCAAGCCGGCTTGCAGGCGCCAGAGCTGGAAATGCTCGACCCGCAGCCGTCGTCGATCGGCCTGGGGGGCGAGTTGTTCAGCCGCTTGCTGGCTCGGGCGCCGGATGTCGATGGTATTTTCTTCTGCAACGACGACCTGGCCCAGGGCGCGATTTTGCAAGCCTTGCGCCAGGGCGTCGAGGTGCCTCGGCAGGTGGCGATGGTCGGGTTCAACGACTTGCCGGGTTCGGCGCACATGGTGCCGCGGCTGACCTCGATCCGCACGCCGCGGGCAGCGGTGGGGCGCGGCGCGGCGCAGGCCCTGCTGGGCATGCTCGACGGCAAGCGTGGTGCGGATGGGCAGCAGGACCTGGGCTTCGAGTTGATGGTGCGCGAGAGTTCCTGAGCGGCCGGGCACGGCGCGTAGGAGCCGGCTACCGTGTCGCCTGGTTCGCCAGCAAGCTGGCTCCTACAGGTGGAGCGGCCATCCACCACGGCGTCGGGTTGGCCGGCAACGGTGGCAGATCATCGGCAAAAACCACCAGACAAACGGGCGCAAATAGCTAATTCAAAAGTGATATCAGTTCGCTTGCACGGTGAAAACGCCGATCTATGCTCAGGTTCATCCCAGAGCAGAAGGAGCCCCGGCTCATGTTCGAATACCATCGCAAGTCCGATCTGGTCGAGATCCAGCGTTGCCGCCAGGCCCTGGCGGGCATGGAGGCCAAGCTGGCGGCGATCAGCCGTTCCATGGCGATGATCGAGTTCGCGCCAGACGGCACGATCCTCGATGCGAACGAGCACTTCTGCAGCACCATGGGCTACAGCGCCGAGGAGATTCGCGGCAAGCACCACCGCATCTTCTGTGACCCGGCCTATGCCAAGAGCGCCGAGTACCAGCAGCTGTGGCGCGAACTGGGGCAGGGCAAGGCCATCAGCGGTACCTTCGAGCGCCTCGACAAGACCGGTCGCGAGGTCTGGCTGGAAGCCAGCTACATGCCGGTGATCGACGAGCGCCAACAGGTCACCAGTGTGATCAAGGTGGCCTCGGACATCACCCGCCATGTCAATGAAGAACACGAGAGTGAAAGCTTGCTCAAGGCCATCGGCCGTTCCATGGCGGTGATCGAGTTCACCCCGGCCGGGCGGGTGATCAAGGCCAACCAGAATTTCCTCGACACCATGGGCTACCGCCTGGAGGAAGTGGTGGGCCGGCACCACGGGCTGTTCTGCCTGGCCCACGAGCGTGAGTCGGCGCAGTACCGCGACTTCTGGGCCTCGCTCAACCGCGGCGAGTACCATTCGCACCGCTTCGAACGCATCAACAAGCAGGGCCAGACCGTCTACCTGGAGGCTTCGTACAACCCGATCTTCGACAACAAGGGCCGCTTGTACAAAGTGGTGAAGTTCGCCAGCGACATCACCAACCAGGTCAGTACCCAGCAGACCGCCGCCGATGCCGCCCATGCCAGCTCGGTACAGACCGACGCCTGCGCGCGCAAGGGCACCCAGGTAGTGCAGCAGACTGTCGAGGTGATCGAGCAGATTTCCGCCGAACTCAACCAGGCCGCGCGCAGCATCGATGCCGTCAGCAAACAGTCCGAAGCCATTGGCCAGATCGTCCTGACCATCCGTGGCATCGCCGACCAGACCAACCTGCTGGCGCTCAATGCGGCGATCGAGGCGGCGCGGGCCGGCGAATATGGCCGCGGCTTCGCGGTGGTGGCCGACGAAGTGCGCAACTTGGCGGCGCGCACCAGCAAGGCCACCTTGGAGATCGTCGAGGTGGTACGGCAGAACCACGACCTGTCGCTGACGGCGGTGGCCAGCATGCAGTCGAGCCTGACCCGTACCGGGCTCGGGGTGGAGCTGGCCAACGAGGCGGGCACGGTGATCATGGAAATTCAGCAGGGTTCGCGGCACGTGGTGGACGCGATCAGCCAGATCAGCTCGACCCTGCAATTGCACTGAGGTTTTCCCGCAGCTCGCGTTCGAGGCTGTGCAGGCTGGCGTGCAGCCGTTCGAGCAACGAAGCGAGCGGCTGGCGGTGGGCGATGGCCTGCTCCAGGGCTTCGCAATCCTGCACCACGGTCCTGACCTTGAGCATCTTGGCGCCACCCTTGATCCGGTGTACCACCGGGCCAAGCGCCTCGCTGGCCGGCGAGCTTCCCAGCGCCCGCAGGGCCTGCAGGTCCTCGGCATTGCTGGCGGCCAACTGCTCCAGCAGGCGCATGATCAACTGCTCGTCATCCTGGGTCAGGTGACGCAGCTGTTGGAGGTCGAAACCACTGGCACGCGCCGTGGGGCAGGGGGCTGGGTCGATGCTGCGCAGGTGAGCCAGGCAGCCTTTCAGGGCCTGCAGGCCGATTGGCTTGAACAGGCAGTCGTCCATGCCGCTGTCCAGGCAACGCTGGCGTTCTTCAGCCTGGGCGTTGGCGGTGACGCCGATGATGCGACAGGCCGGCCGTGTGCGTTGTTTTTCCGCGGCGCGGATGCGCCGGGCCAGTTCATGGCCGTCCATCACGGGCATGCTGCAGTCGCTGAGCACCACATCGAAGTGCCCGGCCTGCCACAAAGCCAGGGCCGCCTCGCCCTGGTCGGCGAGCACTACCTGGTGCCCGAGTGAACGCAACTGTTTCTCGAGCAGCAGCAGGTTGGCTGGATAATCGTCGACCACCAGCACCTGCAACGGCCCGCCGGCGATCTCCCGGCCGATGCCGCTCACCGGCTCCCGGCTAGGTGGGGGGCAGACCTGCAAGGTGAGCAGGATATCGACCTGGGTCCCTAGGCCCTCGAGACTTTGCAGGCTCAGCTGGCCGCCCATCAGCTCGCACAGTTCGCGGCTGATCACCAGGCCCAGCCCGGCTCCTTGGCGGCCCTGACTGCCATCGGCCTGGGCGAATGCGTTGAACAGGCGCGCCTGATTGGCAGCGCTGATGCCCATGCCGCTGTCACGGACCTGCAGGTTGATGCGCAGCCGTTGGGCGTCAAGCGCCGTGGCGGTGAGGGTCACGTCGACTTGTCCACGGTCGGTGAACTTGATGGCATTGCTGACCAGGTTCGACAGCACCTGCTTGAGGCGCAAGGCATCGACCCGCACCCAGCAGGGCGGTTCGGGCAATGCGCCGTGCAGTTGGATGCCCTTGGCCCGCGCATTGCCCTCGAACACCCGCAAGGTCACCTGAACCAGCTCGATCAACTCGACCGGCTGGGGCTGCAGGGTCATATGGCCGGACTCGATGCGCGAGATATCGAGCACATCGCCGATCAGGTCGAGCAGGCCGAGCGCCGAGTCGTGGGCGGTTTTCAGCGCGTGGCTGTCGCTGCGCCCGTGGTGACTGTCCTCCAGGGCCAGCTCAAGCAAGCCGATGACCGCGTTCATCGGCGTGCGAATTTCATGGCTCATGACCGCGAGGAAGGTGCTTTTCGCCTGGCTGGCCCGTTCGGCATCGTCCTTGGCTTGGCGCAATTGTTCGAGCAAGCTGCGGCTGAGTGCCAACTGCTCCTGCAAGGCCCGCTGGGCTTCGGTGCGCTGGTGAATAAGCTTGCGCAGGTAGGTGTTCCAGAACGCCACGCCGGCCAGCAGCACGGCGGCCAGCACCAGTACCTGCAAGGCCAGGGTACGGTAGTTGCGCCAGGGGCTGTCGCTGACCACGGCATTGGTACGCCAGCGGTTGACCAGTTGTTCAAGTTCGTCCGGCGGGATGCTAAGCAGCGCTTTGTCGAGGATCGCCTGCAACTGCGGCTGCGCCGGGCTGACGGCGAATGCTGCCAGGGCCGGCTCGTCACCTTGCAGGCCGGCGATCCTCAGGCGGCCCTTGAACACCTGGTTGATGAAGTAGGCGGCGTTGATGTGTGAACTGATCGCCACATCCGCCTCACCGTTGGCCACGGCCTCCATCAGTTGCAAGGGGTTCTCCTTCTCGATCGGCTGGATGCCGCTGGCCTGGAGCGTCAGGCCATCGCGCAGCGGCGAGCCGCGCAGCAGCGCCACGCGCAGGCCGCTCAACGGTTGGTCGCCGATCAGTGGCGGAGCATTGTGCCGGGTAACCAGCACCCGCGGGCTGATCATGTAGGGCCGGGTGTAGCGCAGGCGCAAGGCGCGGTGCACGCCATAGCCGATGGCGCCGATCATGTCGACCTGGCCCTGGGCGGTCTGCTCGACCATGTCCTGGAATGACTCGGACTCGACGATCTGGAAGCGCAGGCCGGTGCGCAGGCTGATACGTTCCAGAAGGTCCAAGGCGATGCCACGGGGGTTTTGCTGGGCATCGGTAAAGCTCAGCGGCGCCAGGGTGGTATTGATCATGACCTTGACCTGGCGGTGTCCCTCGATCCAGTCGCGCTCTTCCGGGGTCAGGGCGGCCAGGCGGCGATCGAGCAAGACACTGGTGCTGCCGCTGGTCCAGCGGCGCAGAATGTTCAGCCGCTCGCTGTCGGCGATCCTGGCCAAGGCCAGGTTCACCAGTTTCAGCAGCCGTGGGTTGTCGCGGGCCAGGGCAAAGGCAAAGGTGCCGACCGGCGCCTTGACGAAGTGGTCGACCTTGACCATCCCCTGGTAACCCTTGGCGATCACGTAGTCGGTACTGATGGCATCGCCCAGGTAGGCGTCGGCCTGGCCCAGGGCTACCGCCGCGATACCGGCCAGCGTCGAGCGGTAGAGGCGCAGCTGGGCCTGGGGGAACAACTGCTGCACGGTCTGCATCGGCAGATAGTGGTCGACCATGGCCAAGTGCAGCCCGGCCAGGTCGCTGTTTTCGCGCAGTGTGCGGGAATGGCTCGAGGCGATGACCGGCAGATCGTCGGCATAGGAGTGGCTGAGGGCCAGCTCGGCATCGTTGGCCTCGAAGGCGTTGGACGTCCCCAGCAAGTCGACTTCGCCGGCGCGCAGCGCGGCCAGGGCCATGGCGCGGCTGGCATAGCGGCGCACCCGCACCGGCACGCCGAGCTGCTCGCCGATCAGCCCGGCGTAGTCGGCGCTCAAGCCTTCGTAGTCGGCCTGGCTGGTGTTGATGTCGAATGGTGGGTAGTCCGGACGCGAGCTTCCCAGCACCAGCGCTTTACGCTGCTCCAGCCAGCGCCGGTCGGTGTCGTCGAGTTGCAACGGGGGCGCGGCGCTCAAGGCCCGCGCCAGCAAGTGGCGGCTTTCGCCCGGCACGGCGGCAGGGGCGGACAACGGCCATGCTAGGGCCAACACCAGGCACAGCAGCGTGCGCCCGATCATGGGTCAGGCCACGTTGTTGCGCTTGGCCAGGTCGACCATTTCAACCAGCGACTCGACCTTGAGCTTTTCCATGATTCGCCCGCGGTAGGTACTGACGGTCTTGGCGCTGAGGTTCATCTGTTCGCCAATGAGTTTGTTGGACTGGCCCGCGCAGAGGCGACGCAGCACTTCCATTTCCCGATTGGACAGCTGCATCAGCCGGGCGCTTTCGCTCTCCAGGGTATTGCTGTTGACCGCCATCTGCGGGAAGGTCGAGTAGCCCTTGACCAGGGCCTTGAGGGCAAACACCAGGGCATCGAGGTCTTCGTCCTTGTTGACGAAGGCGCTGATACCGGCATCCATGCAACGGCGCACGTAAAGGTCGGCAGGCTGGCCGGTGAGCGCCATGATCCTCGGCGCGGGCTCCAGCAGCTTGAGGCGCTTGATTACCTCCATGCCATCAAGGTCGGGCAAGCCGATATCGAGGATGACGACTTCGGCTTTGGTTTCTTTGGCCAGGCGCGCGGCGTCCTTGCCTTTGCCTGTCTCACCCACGATGGTGAAGCGCTCCCGCTCGAGCAGCATGCGCACGGCCAATCGAACAATATGGTGGTCATCAACCAGCAACACGGATGTCATTTGGGTAACTCCTGTCAAAGTGCAGCCCGCGTCCTGCGTTTTACTGCATGCGCAAGGTGGCGGGCCAACTGGGCTGCGCGCACCTTACGGAGAATCAGGAGCCTTGGTAATAGGCGAGTATAGGTGTGTTGATAAACCTACGATCGCTTGCTGAAAAATCCTACAAATACACCTCAAGCGCAAGCAGCGTGTGGTTTGTGGACCCGCAGGGTCGTTGCCGGGTTGTTGGCCAGGGCCTTGCCGGTGCGGGTAGGGCGAGTCACCAGTTGCCCGCCGCAATTGGGGCACTGGCCCTGGAAGTGGCGGTCGTTGCAGGCGCGGCAGAAGGTGCACTCGAACGAGCAGATCAGTGCATCCGGGCTTTCGGCCGGCAGGTCGCGGTCGCAGCATTCGCAGTTGGGGCGCAGTTCGAGCATGGCAGGCATTCCGTTGGCAAGTTGCACGCAGTGTGCAACGCCACCGCCCCCGACGGCAATCGCTTCAGTTGCCCTGCCGGTACAAGTGGGCGTGCCCGGCCCGGTACAGCGCGGATTCGGCGAACGGCGCATCGCCCAGCACCTGGCCGACCAGAATCAGCGCGGTACGGCGAAAGCCTTTGGCCGCTACCCGCTCGACGATATCCGCCAGGCTGCCACGAGCCCAATCCTGGTCCGGCCAGGTGGCGCGGTGCACCACGGCAATCGGGCAGTCACCGCCATAGTGCGGCAAGAGCTCGTCGACGATGCGCGCCAGGTGCTTGACCCCCAGGTGGATGGCCAGGGTGCTGCCATGCCGGGCCAGATCGGCCAGCTGCTCGCCTGGCGGCATCGGCGAGCTGTCGCCATAACGGGTGAGGATCACCGTCTGCGCCACGTCCGGGAGGGTCAGCTCGCAGCCCAGCAGCGCGGCGCTGGCGGCGGTGGCGGTGACCCCGGGGATGATCTGGTAGTCGATGCCCAGTGCCTGCAGGTGGCGGATCTGTTCGCCGATGGCGCCGTACAGGCTGGGATCGCCGCTGTGCACCCGGGCCACGTCCAGGCCTTCGGCGTGGGCCTGGCGCATGGCCTCGACGATCTGCTCCAGGTGCAGTTCGGCGCTGTTGAGCACGGTTCGGGCGTTATGGCCCTCGAGCACCGCGGGCGGGACCAGGGAGCCTGCGTAGATGATCACCGGGCACTGGCGAATCAGGCGCTGGCCCTTGACCGTGATCAGTTCCGGATCGCCGGGGCCGGCACCGATGAAGTAGACCGTCATGGCGGTTCCTTGCAGATAAAGAAGCGGATTATCCGCCGATGGCCAGCGCCAGGGTAGCGCCGGCAAGGACTTGCCGCGGCACGTGCAGGCTGGGCTGTGGCGCGACGCGGGCAGCCAGGGCCAGGGCGGCGCTTTCGGCCACGCCCCAGCAGCCGGTCTGGGCGTAGGCGGTGGCCGAGCGTTGGCTGAGCAACGGTTCGAAAGCTAGCAGGTGCGCGGCGTCGAAGCACAGGAACGGCACGCCAAGGCGCTCGGCCAGGGCCAGCAAGCCCGGTTCGCGGGCCTTCGGGTCGATGCTGGCGATGGCGCGCAAGGCCGACAGGGGCAGGACGTGGCGGGCCATGGTCTGGCGCAGCAGCACCGCCAGGGTCTCGACGGGGCAGCCACGGCGACAACCAAAGCCCGCGTACAGCGCGGGCTGCGGGCTGAAATCGAGCATCAGGCCGGGTTGGCGCGGCGGAACAGCCAGGCGCTGAGCAGGCCCAGGGCCAGCCAGAACGCGGCGTTGGTCAGCCAGGAAGCGATCTTGAACTGTGTGGCCAGGGTCTCTGGGGCCAGGCTTGCGTGCACTGCCGGTTGTGGCGCGCCGATCAGGTGAGGGATCACCAGCAGCACGACCCCCAGCACCTTGAACAACCAATGCCGGCTAAACACCAGCAAGGCCAGGCCGGCCGCGGTGGCGGCGGCGGTGCCGATCCACCAGGCCTGGCGTTGGCCCAGGTCGGCGGCGGCGGTGCCTGGCAGCTCGGCCGGCAAGCCCAGGGTGGGCGCCAGGCAGAACACGGCGAAGCCGGCCAGGCCCCAGAGCGCGCCGGTGCTGACGCGGCCAGGTTCACGCAGGCTGTACAGCGCGGCGAGGATCAGGGCGAAGCCGACGGCTACCACCAGGTTGCCGCCGGTGGTGGCCAGCACTCGCTGCCAGCCGTCTTGCGGTGCCCAGGCCTCGGCGTTGTGCTCATGGCTGTGGCCGGCTTCGGCTGGCGCATGTTCATGCTGCTCGGCTACCGGGGCGGCGCTCTCGAAGGTTTCCGCCTGGAGGATCAGCGGGGCGATCCAGAAACTTTGCAGCAGGGTCAGCAGCAGGGCGGCGAGCAGCCCGCTGAAGCCCGCGGTGCGGGCAATACGCGTGATCATGCGGGGATACTCAGTGGCAGGGGAAGGCGGCGCTGTGACGGGTGTCGTGGGCGGCGTTGTGCACCGCCTCGATGTGCGAGAAGCCGGCGAAGTACACCAGGCTCAGGCCCAGCAGGCTGGCGCCCACGGCGACCAGCAGGCGCTGGCTGAGGCTGACGGGGGTGACGATGCTGTGCTTGGCACTGGTGATAGGCATGACGCGTTCCTCTGCTGCTTTTGTTTTGGGCAACGGGCAAGCGCGACGCCCCCAGGCGCGGATGGCCCAGGGCATGCGACAGCACCCGCCCACCGCGGGGTTGTTCATCGAGCACCACAGGCCGGTCTCCGGGCTGGCGAGCATCGCTCGCTTACCGTTGCGGGGGCAGCACCGGCTTTGTCCGCCCCTGTTGTAGAGGCCGCGTCGCACCGGTTTCCCGTTTCACCCCCAATTGGGGGCACCTGAAGGCAGTGCGCTAGCAAATCACGGGGCGTGGCCGGCGTCAATCGCGGCGGCGGTTGACCGTTGTCGGGTGGATGCGTAGCCTTGCCGCTTCGAGGTTCTCAGGCCTGGCCTGAGCTAAGACGGGAACGCGGTACAAGCCGCGGCTGCCCCCGCAACTGTAGGCACTGAAAGGTTCGGCACAGCCACTGCGCAGGCGCGCGGGAAGGCGCTGAGCCACCGGCCCCGGCGCCGGATTGGTGCAAGCCAGGAGACCTGCCTCGCGACGTTTTCGACTTTCAACCGGGCGGGGTGATCCGGTGGCGAACGCGCCCGGCCAGCATGGCCGCGGCCGCCGTCCCGCATGCCCGCGCCACAGCCGCCAAGGGCAACGCGACATGAAAACACTGGCCAAGCTCCCTGTCACCATCGTCACCGGCTTTCTCGGCTCGGGCAAGACCACCTTGCTCCGCCACATGCTCGACAACGCCCAGGGCCGTCGTATCGCGGTGATCGTCAACGAGTTCGGCGAACTGGGCATCGACGGCGAGATCCTCAAGCAGTGCAGCATCGGCTGCACCGAGGAAGAGGCGCAGGGCCGGGTCTTCGAGCTGGCCAACGGCTGCCTGTGCTGCACCGTGCAGGAAGAGTTCTTCCCAGTGATGCGCGAGCTGGTGGCCCGCCGCGGCGACCTTGACCATATCCTTATCGAAACCAGCGGCCTGGCCCTGCCCAAACCCCTGGTGCAAGCCTTCCAGTGGCCGGAAATTCGCAACGCCTGCACCGTCGATGCGGTGATCACCGTGGTCGACAGCCCGGCGGTGGCCGCCGGCACCTTCGCCGCCTACCCCGAGCAGGTCGACGCCCAGCGCAAGCTCGACCCCAACCTGGACCACGAATCGCCGCTGCACGAGCTGTTCGCCGACCAGTTGGCCAGTGCCGACCTGGTGGTGCTGAACAAGGCCGACCTGATCGACGCCGCGGGCCTGGCCAAGGTGCGCGCCGAGGTGGCCGAGGAACTGCCGCCGGCGGTCAAGGTGATCGAGGCCAGCAGTGGCCGCCTGCCACTCGACGTGCTGCTGGGCGTGGGCGCCGAGTCCGAGGCGCATATCGATGGCCGTCGCACCCACCATGATTCGCACCACGACGGTGACGATCACGACGACCACGATCATGATGCCTTCGATTCGATTTCCATCGACCTGCCCGAGGCCGACGAAAGCCTGCTGCTCGGTGCCCTGAGCCAACTGGTCGGTGAGTTCGGCATCCTGCGCGCCAAGGGCTTCGCCGCCATTCCCGGCAAGCCGATGCGCCTGCTGATCCAGGGCGTGGGTACCCGTTTCGACAAGCACTTCGACCGTGCCTGGCGCAGCGATGAAGCGCGCATCACCCGCCTGGTGCTGATTGGCCAGGACCTGGACGCCGCGCAGCTTGAAGCGCGCCTGCGCCAGGCCTTGGGCGCCTGATCCATGCACCTGCTGCGGACCCAGCCCGGCGGCTTCGTGCCGGACGACAGCATTGCCGATCTCGGCCAGACACCTGCCGAGTTGGTGATCCTCTGCAGCGGCGATTCCCATCTGGCACTGCTCGCCGAAACCGCCGAGCAGTTGCCGGACGATTTCCCCAGCGTGCGCCTGGCCAACCCGATGCAGGTGCAGAACCATGCCTCGGTCGACCTGTATGTCGACCAGGTACTGCGCCATGCCAAGCTGATCCTGGTCTCGTTGCACGGCGGCGTCGGCTACTGGCGCTACGGTGTCGAGCAGTTGGTGGCCCTCGCCAGCCGTGGCGTGCAGTTGGTCCTGGTGCCGGGGGACGACCGCCCGGACCCGGAGCTCACCGAGCTGGGCACGCTGCGCGGGGCCGAGGCCGAGCGTTTGTGGCACTACCTGCGCCAAGGTGGCAAGGCCAACGCGATCAACCTGTTCAAGTGCCTGGCCAGTCAATGGCTGGGGCGTGACTACCGCTGGGACGAGCCCCAGCCGCTGCCGCGCACGGCGGTCTATCACCCGGCCCGCCCCAGTGCCGAGCTGCAGGACTGGTACGGCGAGTGGAACCCCGAGTACCCGGTGGCACCGCTGCTGTTCTATCGCTCGCACTTGCAGGCGGCCAACACTGCGTTCATCGATGTGTTCTGCCAGCGCTTGCAGGCGTGCGGGCTCAACCCGCTGCCGATCGCCGTGGCCAGCCTCAAGGAGCAGGCCTGTCTGGAGCAGGTGCAAGCCTGGCTCGACGAGGTGCAGGCCGAGGTGGTGATCAACACCACTGGTTTTGCCTTGTCCAGCCCGGAACAGCCCAACCTGCGCCCGCTGCGCCGCGACGTGCCGGTGTTGCAGGCAATCTGCGCCCAGGACAACCAACCCGGCTGGGAGCAGAGCGAGCAGGGCCTGGGCGCTCGCGACCTGGCCATGCACATTGCCTTGCCGGAGCTTGACGGGCGCATCATCACCCGTCCAGTGAGTTTCAAGGACCTGGCCTGGCGCAGCGAGCGCAGTCAATCCGACGTGGTCTGCTACCGTGCCCACCCCGAACGCATGGACTTCGTGGCCGAGTTGGCACGGCGCTGGGTGGCGCTGGCGCGCCTGGACAACCAGGAAAAGCGCGTGGCCTTGGTGCTGGCCAACTACCCGACCCGCGACGGGCGCATTGGCAATGGCGTGGGCCTGGATACCCCGGGCGCGGCGTTGAACATACTCAGGGCCATGCAGGGCCAGGGCTACCCGGTCGCCGGCCTGCCCGACAGCGGCACCGCGCTGATCCACCAATTGCTGGGTGGCGTGACCAACGACCTCGATCATCTCGACCAGCGCCCGTGCGCCCAGAGCCTGAGCCTGGCCGATTACCAGGCGGCCTTCGCCGCGCTGCCCGAGGCCAACCAGCGTGCCGTGCTGGCGCGCTGGGGCACGCCCGAGCAGGACCCGATGTTCCGCAGCGGGCGGATGATGGTCGCCGGCTTGCGCTATGGCCTGACCTTCGTCGGTATCCAGCCGGCGCGGGGCTACCAGGTGGACCACAGCGCGGTGTACCACGACCCGGACCTGGTGCCGCCGCATGGCTACCTGGCGTTCCATTTCTGGCTGCGCAACGGCTTTGCCGCCGATGCCGTGATCCATGTCGGCAAGCACGGCAACCTGGAGTGGTTGCCGGGCAAGGGCGTGGGGCTGTCAGCCGAGTGCTGGCCGGACGCGCTGCTCGGGCCGCTGCCGAACATCTACCCGTTCATCGTCAACGATCCGGGCGAGGGCGCCCAGGCCAAGCGCCGTACCCAGGCGGTGATCATCGACCACCTGATGCCGCCGCTGACCCGAGCCGAAACCTACGGCCCGTTGCGTCACCTGGAACAGCTGGCCGACGAATACTACGAAGCCCAGTTGCTCGACCCGCGTCGGGCCCAGGAGCTGCAACGGGACATACTCGAGTTGCTCAAGCGCAACCATATCGACCGCGAGCTGCAACTCGAAGGCCAGCTCGACGATGCGGCGGTGTGGCTGCCACGCCTGGACACCTATCTATGTGATCTCAAGGAGTCGCAGATCCGCGACGGCCTGCATGTGTTCGGCCAATCGCCGGCCGGGCGCTTGCGCAACGATACCTTGCTGGCCTTGTTGCGTGTGGCGCGCGGTGATGGCAAGGGGGCCAACGCCAGCCTGATCCGTACCTTGGCCAAGGCGCTTGGGCTAGGCTTCGATCCACTGGACTGCGACCTGGGACAGGCCTGGGATGGGCCGCGGCCTGCGCCGCTGCAGGCGGTGGACGCGGCCTTGTGGCGGACTTGTGGCGATACCCGCGAACGCCTCGAGCTGCTGGCGTCGAGCCTGATCGAGCAGGCATTGCGCGGCGCTGTCGAGCTGCCGCAAGAGCCGTGCTGGCAACCGCTGCGCGAAGTGCTCGCGGCCTTGCTGGACGATGTCGCGCCTCGCCTCGATGCCTGTGGCGGCGCCGAAATGGACGGCCTGCTGGCAGCCCTGGCTGGGCGTTTCGTCCCGGCCGGGCCCAGTGGCGCGCCCAGCCGCGGGCGCTTGGACGTGCTGCCCACCGGGCGCAACTTCTATACCGTCGATGTGCGCAACCTGCCAACCACCACCGCCTGGCGCCTGGGCTTCGCCTCGGCCAACCTGATCCTCGAGCGCCACCTGCAGGACCACGGTGACCACCTGCGCCAACTGGGCCTGTCGGTGTGGGGCACGGCGACCATGCGCACTGGCGGCGACGATATCGCCCAGGCCATGGCGCTGATGGGGGTGCGCCCGGTCTGGGCCAGCGCCAGCCAGCGGGTCGACGACTTCGAGATCCTGCCCTTGAGCCTGCTCGACCGGCCGCGGGTGGACGTGACGCTGCGGGTCTCCGGGTTCTTCCGCGACGCCTTCGGCAACCTCATCCGCCTGTTCGACGCGGCGGTGCAGGCGGTGGCGGCGCTGGACGAGCCTGACGCCTACAACCCGCTGGCCGCCCGCGTGCGCGCCGAGCGCGCAGCCCTGCTGGCCGAGGGCCTGGACCCCGAGCAGGCGGCTCGTCAGGCGGGTTGGCGGGTGTTCGGCGCCAAGCCCGGGGCCTATGGCGCCGGCGTGCAGAACGCCATCGACGCACGCCTGTGGCACAGCCGCGACGACTTGGCCGAGGTTTACCTCAACCATGGTGGCTACGCCTATGGCGCCAGCGACCAGGGCACCCCGGCGCGCGCGCGCTTCGCCCAGCGCCTGAGCCAGGTGCAGGCTGTGCTGCAGAACCAGGACAACCACGAGCACGATCTGCTCGACTCCAACGACTATTACCAGTTCCAGGGCGGCATGCTGGCCGCCGCCGAGACCTTGGCCGGCAGTGCTCGCGCCAGTTACCACGGCGACCACAGCCAGGCCGACCGACCGCGCATCCGCACCTTGAAGGAAGAGTTGAACCGGGTGATCCGCGCCCGCGCCCTCAACCCCAAGTGGATCGACGGCGCCAAGCGGCACGGCTATAAAGGTGCCTTCGAACTGGCGGCGACGGTCGATAACCTGTTCGCCTTCGACGCCACCACGCACCTGATCGACGACCACCATTACCAAGGCCTGGCCGACGCCTATGTGCTCGACCCGGCGACCCGTGCGTTTCTGCGCGAGCACAACCCCGAGGCCCTGCGCGACCTTACCGAACGCCTGCTGGAAGCCCAGCAGCGTGGTTTGTGGCAGGAACCGGGCGATTACCGCGACAGCCTCGAGCAACAGCTGCTCGATGGCGAGGAAGACAGCTGAAAATGAGTGAACCCGTGCAATTCCCGCTGGCAGCGGTTGTCGGCGCCGACGACCTCAAGCTGGCCCTGTGCCTGACCGCCATCGACCCGAAGATTGGCGGCGTGCTGATCGAGGGCCCGCGCGGCATGGCCAAGAGCACCCTGGCCCGTGGCCTGGCCGACCTGTTGGGTGATGGCCCGTTCGTGACCCTGCCCCTGGGGGCGACCGAGGAGCGCCTGGTCGGCAGCCTCGATCTGGATGCCGCCCTAGGCCAGGGCCAGGCGCGTTTCTCGCCTGGCGTGCTGGCCCATGCCGACGGCGGCGTGCTGTATGTGGACGAGGTCAACCTGCTGCCCGATCCGCTGGTCGACCTGCTGCTGGACGTGGCGGCCAGTGGAACCAACCGTATCGAGCGCGACGGCATCTCCCACCGTCATGCGGCGCGCTTCGTGCTGATCGGCACGATGAACCCGGAAGAGGGGGAGTTGCGCCCGCAACTGCTCGACCGCTTCGGCTTGAATGTCGCCCTGGACGGCCTGCCGGCGCCCGAGGCGCGCCAGCAGATCATTCGCCGGCGCCTGGCATTCGATAGCGACCCTGAAGCATTCCGTGGCCAATGGGCCGACGCGCAAGCAGCCTTGCGCGACCGTTGCCAGGTTGCCCGCGAGCGCCTGGCCGGCATCGCCCTGGACGACCAGGCCCTGGCCTGGATCACCGAGCGCTGTTTCGCCGCCGGGGTCGATGGCCTGCGTGCCGACCTGGTCTGGCTGCGCGCCGCCCGGGCCCATGCCGCCTGGCGCGGCAACCAGGCGATCGAGGAGGCGGACGTCGAGGCGGTTGCCGAATTCGCCTTGCGCCATCGTCGCCGCGGCGATGCTGCAGAGGCACCGCCCCCCGCAACCGGTGGGCCAGCGCCTGGGCAAGATGCCCAGGGCGGGCAGGGCGACTGGGGCGCATTGCCACCCCAGGCCGTCACCAGCGCGGCCCGCCGCGAGGTGCCTAACTGGGCAAAAAAGCCCTGAGCATCCGCGCGCGCAGCGCCCAGGCGTCGGATGCCAGACCGCGCGGCGGTGATTTGACGGGCACTGTCCGTGGTCGCGCACGCGTCGCCGACAGCGGCCGTATCGCTTGGCTGGCGACTCTGCTCAAGGGCCGGCCCCGCCAGCGCCGTGACCTGTGCTGGCAACAGCGCCAGGCCCAAGGCCCTGAGCTGTGGCTGGTGATTGTCGATGCCTCGGCCTCTACCCGTCGGCACCAGGCCCTGGCCCAGGGCAAAGGCCTGCTGGCCGGGTTGTTCGACCAGGCTTATCGGCAGCGGGCCCGTTTGGCATTGCTGACCGCCAGTGGTAGCAAGCCGCACTGGCAGCGCCACGGGCTCAAGGCCTCAGGCGCCTTGCAGCCATGGCTGCAGGGCCTGGGCGCGGGCGGCGGGACGCCACTGTTCGCGGCGCTGGAGGAGGCCCGCCAATGGCTGCTGGCGCGCGGCAAGCGTCTGCCCCATGAGGTGCAGCGCTGCTTGATATTGACCGACGGCCGCTTGCAACAATGGCGCGCGCCACAGCCGATGCCTTGCAGCACCCTGTTGGTGGATATGGAAATGGCGCCGGTGCGTATCGGCCGCGCACGACAACTTGCCGAACAACTTCAGGCCGACTATCGACATATCGAACAGTTCGCGGCGGTCAATTGAACGGTACAAGTGCGACACTTTGTCGCAAGTATGAAGTTGTTACAAATACCCAAGGGATGTTTGCACAAGTGCGCGAGGGCGCGCACTTGTGGTGGGGCAGTACTTACTTCGGCATGGACCAGGGTTGCAGGTCATAACCCTTGCGCGACAGTTCCGCGCGCACTTCCTCGATCAGGCTGGCCCATTGCGCAGGGTCGGAGTAGACCCGCGAGGATACTTGCTTGCTGCCGATACGGGTGCTGGTCCGGTCGATCACTGCCAGGCTCAGCTCACCAGTGCCATTGGGTGCATCCCAGGCAACGCACTGGAAGGGTTCGAAGGCGTGGTCGGCGATCAGCAGTGCTTCGTTGACACGGAGCGGGGCATTCATGGTTCGGTCTCTCTCATGGTCCCAAACAGCGAAATAAAGTTCCGCGGTGCAGTTTTTCAAAAGTCTACAGCGCGGGGTTATTCGTACTGATGCTCCAGGTCAGGGTTGAAGTCACATGGCCGTTGAAATTTTTTTACTTGTGCCGATTTTAATCTGAGTCTCCCCGGCGCCTATGACGTCAGGTCTGGGTGAAAATTCCCCGCAGCGCTTTTACCGAAGCAGATGGGCTGACCAACGGTCATGGAGGGCGTCAAGTTCATTGCTACTGTTAATTTTGGCGTCGCAACTAACTGTTTATACGTAAAAAACTAAAATCTGGCGCCAAGGAACGGTCATGCTTGAACCTGCTTCCCACCGCCGCCTGTTGATCGTCGACCCGTGCGACGATTGCCACCGTTTGCTCCCGGGCTTGCGCAGCGTCGGCTGGGAGGTCCGCAGCTGTACCTTGGACGCTGCCTTGCAGCAGCCGTGCGATGTGGGCCTGGTGCGTTTGCAGGCCTCGCACCTGCGTCATCCCGAGGCCGTCAAGGATCTGATCAAGCGCAGCAACACCGAATGGATCGCCGTGCTCAGCGCCGAGGAGCTGCGCTTGCAGAATGTCGGCGACTTTGTGTGCGAATGGTTTTTCGACTTCCATACCTTGCCGTTCGATGTGTCGCGGGTTCAGGTCACCCTGGGGCGCGCGTTCGGCATGGCGCGCCTGCGTGGCAAGGGGGCCGTGCAGGTCAATGAGCCTGCGCATGAGCTGCTGGGCGAGAGTCGACCGCTGCGCGAACTGCGCAAGCTGCTGGGCAAGCTGGCGCCCACCGAGTCGCCGGTGCTGATCCGCGGCGAGAGCGGCACCGGCAAGGAGCTGGTGGCGCGTACGCTGCATCGGCAGAGCCAGCGCCACGACATGCCGTTCATCGCCATCAACTGTGGCGCCATCCCCGAGCACCTGATCCAGTCCGAGCTGTTCGGCCATGAGAAGGGCGCGTTCACCGGGGCCCACCAGCGCAAGGTGGGGCGCATCGAGGCGGCCAATGGCGGCACGCTGTTTCTCGACGAGATCGGCGATCTTCCCTTGGAGTTGCAGGCAAACTTGTTGCGTTTTCTCCAGGAGAAACACATTGAACGGGTGGGCGGCAACCAGCCCATTGCCGTGGATGTCAGGGTATTGGCGGCCACCCATGTGGACCTGGAAAAGGCGATCGGGCAAGGGCGCTTTCGCGAAGACCTGTACTACCGCCTCAACGTCTTGCAGGTGGTGACCGCGCCCTTGCGCGATCGGCATGGCGACCTGTCGATGCTGGCCAGCCATTTTTCGCAGTTCTACAGCCAGGAGACGGGCAGGCGACCCCGTTCGTTCAGTGAAGGCGCCCTGGCGGCGATGGGGCGGCACGACTGGCCAGGCAACGTGCGTGAGCTGGCCAATCGGGTCAGGCGTGGCCTGGTTCTGGCCGAAGGGCGCCAGATCGAGGCCCAGGACCTGGGCCTGCAGGCGCTGCCGGAGCAGGACCAACCCTTGGGCACCCTGGAGGATTACAAGCACCGGGCCGAGCGCCAGGCTTTGTGCGATGTGTTGAATCGCCACAGCGACAACCTGAGCATCGCGGCGAAGGTGCTGGGGGTGTCCAGGCCGACGTTCTACCGCCTGCTGCACAAGCACCAGATCCGCTAGCCCCCGGTTTGTGCGCCATTGCTGTAAAAGGTAGCAATGGCGCGCAATCTCAACGCGGCAACCGCCCGCTGACGAAATGCGCCACGTCATTGAAGCCTGGCGTGGACGCATGCCCCGGCGTCACCAGCGAATCGATGAACGCCTCGTCCTCGGTGCTGATCTTCACGGTCAGTGCCCCGGCATAGGTGTCCCACTGCGCTTCGGTACGCGGCCCGACGATGGCCGAGCTGACCAGGCGATTGTTCAGCACCCAGGCGATGGCGAACTCGACGATGCCGACCCCCTTGGCCTCGGTGTAGGCGTGGATCTTCTGGGCGATGGCCAGTGACTCCTGGCGCCATTCCACTTCCATGATCCGCTTGTCCTGGCGCCCGGCGCGGCTGCCTTGGTCCGGGGTCGAGCCAGGGGCGTACTTGCCGCTGAGAACGCCACGGGCCAGCGGGCTGAACGGCACCACGCCCAGGCCGTGGTAGGCGGCGGCGGTGAGTTGCTCGGGCTCGGCCTGGCGGTTGACGATGTTGTACAGCGGCTGGCTGACTACTGGCTTGGCCACGCCGAGCCTTTGTGCCACGTTGCAGATTTCGGCGATGCGCCAGCCGCGGAAGTTGGACACGCCCCAGTAGCGGATCTTGCCTTGCGCCAGCAGGTCGCCGATGGCGCGCACGGTCTCTTCCAGCGGTACCGAATGGTCCTCGCGGTGCAGGTAGTAGATGTCCAGGTAGTCGGTGCCCATGCGCGTGAGGGTGGCCTCGATGGCATTGAACAGGTGTTTGCGCGACAGGCCGCTGCGGTTCGGCAGGCCGTCGATCGGACCATAGCCGGCCTTGGAGGCGACGATCCACTGGTGACGGTTGCGCGCCACCGCCTCGCCGACGATCTCCTCGGAACGGCCGCCATTGTAGACATCGGCGGTGTCGACGAAGTTGATGCCCTGGTCCCAGGCCTTGTCGATAATGCGCAGCGAGTCTTCGGTGCTGGTCTGTTCACCGAACATCATGCTGCCGAGCGTGAGGGCCGAGACTTGCAGGCCAGAATGGCCGAGAGGGCGGTAGATCATTACAGATAATCCTTTTCTGACAGCCTGAGAGGGGTTCCCCTCTTTTACACAGTTCCGCGCTGCTTTGAAAGCGCGGGCCAGACGCCGTTTCCAGGCGCTGGCGAATGGCTCATCCCTCTGGCCAGGCATCGATCAGCTCACGCGCCTCGCGGCTCGACAGCGGTCGCTTCATGCGCTGCGACAGCACGGCCATGGCCCGTGAATAGCCCTTGGCGATCACCGCCTCGACCTGGTCGTCAAGGCACTGCAGGGCGATGAAGTCTCCCTGTTCCGGCGAGCCGACGTACTCGATGCGGTTCCAGCCGCTGGCATGCCCGAGCACTTCGTAGGTGCGCCCGTGCTGGTAGGTCCAGAAGAACGGCACGTCGTCGTAGCGGCGCCTTTCGCCGAGCATATTGGCGGCGGCGATCACGCCGTGCTGCTGGGCCAGGCGCCAATGTTCGATGCGCACCGGGCGGCCGGCCAGGGGGAAGGTGGCGATATCGCCGGCCGCCCACAGACCGTCGGCTGCCTGCAGGTGCGCGTCCACCGTGAGCGAATGGTCTTCGGCCAGGGCCAGGCCCTGGACGAAACGGCTGGCCGGGGTGACGCCGGTACCCAGCAGCACCAGCGCGGTCTCCAGGCGCTCGCCATTGGCCAGCAGCACGGCCTCGACGCGCTCGTGGCCGTCGAAGCCGATCACCTCGGTCGGCCCGTGGAACTGCACACCCTTGCGCTCATGCAGATCGCGCAGGGTCTGGCCGATGCGCTCGCCCAACTGGCGGGCCAGCGGGATGGCGTGGCGCGTGACCACATGCACCTGTAGGCCGTACTTGCGCAGGGCGCTGGCGGCCTCCAGGCCGATAAAACTGTCGCCGACGATCACCACCGGCTGGGCCGGCTCGGCCAGGTCGAGCAACTGCGCGGCATCGGTGCGCGAGCGCAGTACGCAGATGCCGGGCAGTTGCACGCCGGGGAGCTGGGGACGGTTGGGCTTGGCGCCGGTGGCCAGCAAGGCGGCGTCGTACTTCAACTGCTGGCCGTCAGCCAGGCTGATCACGCGCTTGCCGGCATCGAGCGCGCGTACCTTGCCGTGAATGCGCCGCAGCTGGCCTCGGCGCAGGTCGAGTGGCGCGAGCAGTGAGGCTACTTCGTCCACCGGCATCTGCCCGGCGATGACGAATTTGCTCAGGGCGGTGCGATCGTAGGCGTTCGGCTGTTCCTGGTCGATCCACAACAGGCGGCCGGCAAAGCCATGGTCGAGCAAGGTGGCGATGGCGGCCGCCCCGGCTGCGCCGGCACCGACCACGACGAAGGTGCGCGCGTCGCTGTGGCGCGGCACTTCAGCCTCCGGCAGTGGCTGCTCGTCCACCCATACCTGGCCGTCCCTGACCTGCACGGCATGCCGGCGCAAACCGGCCAGCGCCGGGGGCTCGCATACCGCGCCCTCGTCCACGGCGAAGGCGGCCTTGTGCCAGGGGCAGATCAGCAACCCACCACAAACCGCGCCTTGTTCCAGTGGCGCGCCCTCATGCGGGCAGTTGGCCTGGTAGGCACGCACCCGCTCGCCCTGGCGTACCAGGACGATGTCTTCGGTGCCGGCCTGGACGCGCAGGGGACGGTGTTCATCAAGCTGGTCGAGGCTGGCCACGGCATGGAAGGTCATGGGGATCTCCTCAGCAGGTTGTGTTCATTTGACGCCTGCCATGGAGCCAGGCTGCGCCCAGCCGACGATCGGAAGGGTGATTACAAGATTTCACAAAAAGTTCAAATGAGACTAAATTGACTCAAATCGAATGCACCAGTACCATTCGCGCCAATTTTAGTTAACGGCTCGGGTGAGTTCATGAGCAATTTGCGTGCAATAGGGATGGTCAGCTGGCTGGCAGTGGCGGTAGCACTGGCCGGCTGCGGAGCGGCTGAAGAACAGCAGGCCGCGACTGAAACGGCATTTGCGGTGCAGACCGTAACGCTGGCCAGCGAACAGCTGGCCCTGGCCTCGACCCTGCCGGGCCGGGTCGAACCGATGCGGGTGGCCGAGGTGCGTGCCCGGGTGGCCGGCATTGTCCTGCACAAACGTTTCGAGGAAGGCGCCGACGTCAAAGCCGGCGATGTGCTGTTCCAGATCGACCCGGCACCGTTCAAGGCTGCCCTGGCGCGGGTCGAGGCCGACCTTGCGCGGGCCCAGGCGGTGCAGCAGGAGGCCCAGGCACGGGTCAAGCGCTATGAGCCGCTGGTCAAGATCGAGGCGGTCAGCCAGCAGGACTTCGACACCGCCAGCGCCGAGTTGCGCAGCGCCCAGGCGGCCGTGCGCTCGGCCCAGGCCGACGTGCAGACCGCGCGCCTGAACCTGGGCTATGCCACGGTCACCGCGCCGATCTCCGGGCGCATCGGCCGCGCCCTGGCCACCGAAGGCGCCCTGGTCGGGCAGGGCGACGCCACCTTGATGGCGCGCATCCAGCAGCTCGATCCGATCTACGTCGACTTCACCCAGTCCGCCGCCGAAGCCCTGCGTCTGCGTCAGGCCCTCAAGGACGGCGCGCTCGGTGGTGGCGACGACAAGGCGCTGACCGCCCAGGTGGAAGGCACCGACTACCAGCGCCAGGGCGCGCTGATGTTCACCGACGTGGCGGTCGACCGTGGCACCGGCCAGGTCACCCTGCGCGGTCGCTTCGACAATGCCGACGGCATCCTGCTGCCGGGCATGTACGTGCGCGTGCGCACCCCGCAGGGTACCGACCAGCAGGCCATCCTGGTGCCGCAGCGCGCGGTGCAGCGCGGCAGTGACGGCGAGGCGCGGGTGCTGGTGGTCGGCACCGGCAACCTGGCCGAGGCGCGCAGCGTGCGCACCGGCGGTATGCACGGCTCGCGCTGGCAGATCACCGAGGGCCTGCGCGCCGGTGACCAGGTCATCGTCGGCGGCCCGGCCGGCCTTGCCCCTGGCATGCCGGTGCAGCCGGCCCAGGCGCAACAGGCCGCGGCACACTAAGGCGAGGGTAGCGAGATGTCCAAGTTCTTCATCAATCGGCCGAACTTCGCCTGGGTCGTGGCGCTGTTCATTTCCCTGGCCGGGTTGCTGGTGATTCCGGCGTTGCCGGTGGCCCAGTATCCCAGCGTGGCGCCGCCACAGATTTCCATCAACGCCGTCTACCCGGGCGCGTCCGCCAAGGTGATGGTCGAGTCGGTGACCAGCATCATCGAGGAGTCGCTCAACGGCGCCAAGGGCCTGCTGTACTACGAGTCCACCAACAACTCCAACGGCGTAGCCGAGGTAATGGTGACGTTCCAGCCCGGCACCGACCCGGACATGGCCCAGGTCGACGTGCAGAACCGCCTGAAGAAGGCCGAGGCGCGCATGCCCCAGGCGGTGTTGACCCAGGGCCTGAAGGTCGAGCAGGCCAGTTCCGGCTTCCTGCTGATGTACGCCCTGACCAGCGCCAGCGGTGGGCGTGACGACATCACCACCCTGGCCGACTATGCCGCGCGCAACATCAACAACGAGCTGCTGCGCGTCCCCGGCGTGGGCAAGCTGCAGTTCTTCGCCTCCGAGGCGGCGATGCGGGTCTGGGTCGATCCGCAGAAGCTGGTGGGCTACGGCCTGTCCATCGACGACATCGGCAACGCCATTCGTGGCCAGAACGTCCAGGTACCCGCCGGCAGTTTCGGCAGCACGCCTGGCGCCAGCGAGCAGGAACTGACCGCGACCCTGGCCGTGCAGGGCACCCTGGAAACCCCCGAGGCCTTCGCCGGCATCGTCCTGCGCGCCAACCCGGACGGCTCCAGCGTGCGCCTGGGCGACGTCGCGCGCCTGGCCATCGGCAGCGAGAACTACAACCTCTCGGCGCGCCTGGACGGCAAGCCCGCCGTGGTCGCCGCGGTGCAGCTGGCACCGGGCGCCAACGCCATCGAAACCGCGACCCTGGTCAAGGAGCGCCTGGCCGAGCTGTCGCAGTTCTTCCCGGAGGGCGTCGAATACTCGGTGCCCTACGACACCTCGCGCTTCGTCGACGTGGCCATCGAGAAGGTGATCCACACCCTGATCGAAGCCATGGTGCTGGTGTTCCTGGTGATGTTCCTGTTCCTGCAGAACGTGCGCTACACCCTGATCCCGTCGATCGTGGTGCCGGTGTGCCTGCTGGGCACGCTGATGATCATGAAGCTGCTGGGTTTCTCGGTGAACATGATGACCATGTTCGGCATGGTGCTGGCCATCGGTATCCTGGTGGACGACGCCATCGTCGTGGTGGAGAACGTCGAGCGCTTGATGGCCGAGGAAGGGCTGTCGCCGGCGGAAGCGACCATCAAGGCGATGGGGCAGGTGTCCGGGGCGATCATTGGTATCACCATGGTGCTGGCGGCGGTGTTCCTGCCGTTGGCGTTCATGTCCGGTTCGGTGGGGGTGATCTACCAGCAGTTTTCGGTGTCGCTGGCGGTATCGATCCTGTTCTCCGGCTTCCTGGCCCTGACCTTCACCCCGGCGCTGTGCGCCACGCTGCTCAAACCCGTGGCCCATGGGCACCACGAGAAAGGCGGTTTCTTCGGTGCGTTCAACCGCGGCTTCGCCCGCATGACCGAACGTTACTCGGTAATGAACAGTGCCCTGGTGGCCCGTGCCGGGCGCTGGATGCTGGCCTATGTCGGCATCCTGGTGGTGCTGGGTTATTCCTACCTGCGCGTCCCGGAGGCCTTCGTGCCTGCCGAGGACCTCGGCTACGGCATCGTCGACGTGCAACTGCCGCCGGGCGCCAGCCGGGTGCGCACCGACCATACCGCCGAAGCGCTCGAGCAGTTCCTGATGTCTCGCGAGGCGGTGGCCAACTCGATCGTGGTGACCGGCTTCAGTTTCTCGGGTCAGGGTGAGAATGCCGCGCTGGCCTTCCCGACCTACAAGGACTGGTCGCAACGCGGCAAGGGCCAATCGGCGGCAGACGAAATCGTCGCGACCAACGAGCGCTTCGCGGCCAACGGCGATGGTGCCATTACCGCGGTCATGCCACCGCCGATCGACGGCCTGGGCAACTCCGGCGGTTTCGCCCTGCGCCTGATGGACCGTGGCGGCCTGGGGCGTGAAGCGTTGCTGGCGGCCCGTGACCAGTTGCTGGCCCGCGCCAACGGCAACCCGGTGTTCCTGTACGCGATGATGGAAGGCCTGGCAGAAGCACCACAGTTGCGCGTCAAGATCGACCGCGACAAGGCCCGCGCCCTGGGGGTGAACTTCGAGTCGATCAACAGCACCCTGGCCACCGCCTTCGGTTCGGCGGTGATCAACGACTTCACCAATGCCGGGCGCCAACAGCGCGTGGTGGTGCAGGCCGAGCAGGGCGAGCGCATGACCCCGGAAAGCGTGCTGCGCCTCTATGCGCCGAACGCCAGCGGCGAGCAGGTGCCGTTCAGTGCCTTCGCCACCACCCAGTGGGAGGAAGGGCCGGTGCAGTTGGTGCGCTACAACGGCTACCCGTCGATCCGTATCGCCGGCGACGCCGCGCCCGGCTACAGCACTGGCCAGGCGATGGCCGAGATGGAGCGTCTGGTCGGCGAGCTGCAACCCGGCATCGGCTATGCCTGGACCGGCCTTTCCTATCAGGAGAAGGTCTCCAGTGGCCAGGCCGCCGGCCTGTTCGCCCTGGCCATCCTGGTGGTGTTCCTGCTGCTGGTGGCATTGTACGAGAGCTGGGCGATCCCGCTGACGGTGATGCTGATCGTGCCGATCGGCGCCTTGGGCGCGGTCTGGGCGGTATTGCTCACCGGTATGCCCAACGACGTGTACTTCAAGGTCGGCCTGATCACCATCATCGGCCTGGCGGCGAAGAACGCCATCCTGATCGTCGAGTTCGCCAAGGAACTGTGGGAGAAGGGCTACAGCTTGAGTGACGCCGCCATCGAGGCCGCGCGCCTGCGTTTCCGCCCGATCGTGATGACCTCCATGGCCTTCATCCTCGGCGTGGTGCCCCTGGCCATCGCCACTGGCGCCGGCGCGGCCAGCCAACGGGCCATTGGTACCGGCGTGATCGGCGGCATGCTCAGCGCCACCTTGCTGGGCGTGGTGTTCGTGCCGATCTGTTTCGTCTGGGTGCTGAAGCTGCTCAAGCGCAAGCCGGCCCCGGTGCAACATGCTGTCGAGGTGACGAAGTGATGGTCATGGGTAAATATGCACTCCCGTTCGCGCTGGCCTTTACCCTGGTCGGCTGCTCCCTGGCACCGACCTACCAGCGCCCGGAGGCGCCGGTGGCGGCTGCCTGGGGCGATGCCGCCGGCCATCAGGGCAAGGCGGTGGAGCAGCTGGATTGGCAGGCGTTCATCGTCGATCCGGCCTTGCGCCAACTGGTCACCACGGCACTGGACAACAACCGCTCCTTGCGTCAAACGCTGCTGGATATCGAGCAGGCCCGCGCGCAGTACCGTATCCAGCGGGCCGACCGGGTACCTGGCCTGAATGCAGGTGCTTCTGGCAACCGCCAGCACCTGCCGGCGGACCTGTCGAACAGCGGCAGGGAAGGGGTCAGCAGCAGTTACCAGGTGGGGCTATCGCTGCCAGAGTACGAAGTGGACCTGTTCGGTCGGGTCAAGAGCCTGAGCGATGCGGCCCTGCAGCAGTACCTGGCCACCGAGGAAGTCGGCCGTGCCGCGCGCATCGCGCTGATCGCCGAAGTGAGCCAGGCCTACCTGACCCTGGACGGTGCCGAACGGCGCCTGACGCTGACTCGCCAGACCCTGGCCAGCCGCGAGGACTCGCTGGCCCTGGTAGGCCAGCGGCGAGGCGCCGGCACGGCCACGGCGCTGGACCACCAGGAAGCGCTGGGGCTGGTCGAGCAGTCACGGGCCGAGCTGGAAGGCATCGTGCGCGAGCAGCGCCAGGCCTATAACGCGCTGGTCCTGCTGCTGGGTAGCGCCGAGGCGGGCAAGGTCATTCCGGCCGGGCGCTCGGCTGAGCCGATGGTCCTGCAGGACATCGCCCCAGGCGCGCCGTCGGCGCTGATCGAGCGCCGCCCGGACATCCTCGCCGCCGAGCACCGGCTGCGGGCGCGCAATGCCGATATCGGCGCGGCGCGGGCGGCGTTCTTCCCGCGGATCAGCCTGACCGGCAGCTTCGGCACCTCCAGCGCGCAGATGTCCGGGCTGTTCGACGGTGGCTCGCGTAGCTGGACGTTCATGCCGCAGCTGTCGCTGCCGCTGTTCGACGGCGGGCGCAACAAGGCCGGCCTGAGCCTGGCCGAGGCACGCAAGGATTCGGCGGTGGCCGCTTACGAAGGCACGATCCAGAGCGCCTTCCGCGAAGTGGCCGACGCCCTGGCCGCCACCGATACCTTGCGTCGCGAGGAAGCCGCGCGGCGTGCCCTGGCCGATACCAGCCGGGCGACCGAGGCGTTGGCCAAGGCGCGTTATGAGGGCGGGGTGGACAACCACCTGCGCTACCTGGACGCGCAGCGCAGCAATTATGTGAATGAGGCGGCCTTCATCGAGGCCAGCACCCAGCGGCAACTGGCACTGGTCGATCTGTTCCGTGCACTGGGTGGCGGTTGGCCGGACAAGGGCTGAAACCAACTCCTTTGGTTGGGGATTCCAACCGCTCGGCCCCGGGGATCTTTGCCTCGGGGCTTTTTTTTATTCGGGTTTACACAAGCTGTGTAGGAGCGAGGTGTACCAAGGTCCAGGTTAATCCTGTAACCACTCCGGGCTATTGAAGTTGCTCAGGCGCAGGTCATCTTCAGCACATTCCAGGCCCTGCACGCTGTCCTGCAACAACGCCTTCTGCAAACTCCGCTCGCCCGCTTGCCAGGCCTGCTCCAGCAGCGGCAACAAGCGTCGCGGCAATACACTGAACATCGGCTGCCAGTAGCCACCCTGGCGCACCATGGCCGCGCTGTCGTGGGCCACCGACAATGCCAGCAGGTCTTCGATCAAGGCCTTGTCGATCCGTGGCGCATCGCAGGCCAGCAACACCACCCATTGATGCCGCGCCACCTTGAGCCCGCTGATCACTCCGGCCAGCGGCCCGGGGAAGTCCGCGTCGGCGTCGCCGACCAGCTGGTCGGCATAAGCCGCATAGGCTGCTTGGTTGCGGTTGCAAGAGATCACCAGGTCATCGCTGAGCGCGCGTACGGCACGCTGCACATGGGCCACCAGCGGCTCGCCGTGCCAGGTCAGCAGCCCCTTGTCGCGCCCGCCCATGCGCTGGCCGCGGCCGCCGGCAAGAACAAGGATGGAGCAGGGGGGAAGAACGTCGGGCATGAAAAAGGGTTCCGGGCAGTCAATGCCGGGAACCCTCCCATTTAACGCGGGGCTTGTCCAGTCAGGCTTCGCTGTTGGCCACCGCGCCGGCCTTGGCTTTACCACGCCGGGCCAGGCGCATCACCACCACGAAGAACACCGGCACGAACACCACGGCGAAGGTGGCGCTGAGCATGCCGCCAATCACCCCGGTGCCGATCGCTTGCTGGCTCGCCGAGCTGGCGCCGCTGGCGATGGCCAGCGGCACCACGCCGAGGATGAACGCCAGCGAGGTCATCACGATCGGCCGCAAGCGCAGGCGCGCCGCCTTGAGCGCCGCGTCCACGGCATCGTGGCCCTGGTCCACCAGGTCCTTGGCGAACTCGATGATCAGGATGGCGTTCTTCGCCGAAAGGCCGATCAGGGTGATCAGGCCCACCTTGAAGAACACGTCGTTGGGCAGGCCGCGCAGGGTCACCGCGACCACCGCGCCGAGCACCCCCAGCGGCACCACCAGCAGCACCGCGGTGGGAATCGACCAGCTTTCATACAGCGCCGCCAGGCACAGGAACACCACCAGCAGCGACAGTGCCATCAGCAACGGCGCCTGGCTGCCGGACAGCCGTTCCTGCAGCGACAGGCCGGTCCACTCCAGGCCGGAGCCTGCCGGCAACTGCGCCACCAAGCGCTCGATCTCGGCCATGGCTTCGCCCGAGCTGAAGCCAGGCGCTGGCTCGCCGGAGATCGACACCGCCGGGTAGCCGTTGTAGCGGGTCAGCTGCACCGGCCCGGTCTGCCAGTGGGCACGCACGAAGGCGCCCAGCGGGACCATCTTGCCGGCGTTGTTGCGCACGTGGATCTTCAGCAGGTCTTCGACCTGGCTGCGCTGGTCGCCTTCGGCCTGTACCACCACCCGCTGCATGCGGCCCTGGTTGGGGAAGTCGTTGACGTAGTTGGAACCCACCGCCGTGTCGAGCACCGCGCCGATATCGGCGAACGACACGCCCAGGGCATTGGCCTGGCGGCGATCCACCTCCAGCTCCACCTGCGGGCTTTCGGCCAGCGAGGCTTCGCGCACGTTGACCAGCACCTTGCTCTTGCGCGCCTCGTCCAGCAGTTGGTCGCGTGCCTGCATCAGCTCGCGGTGGCCCATGCCGCCACGGTCCTGCAGACGGAACTCGAAACCGGTCGACTCGCCCAGGCCATCCACCGGCGGCGGCAGCACTGCGTAGGCGATGGCATCCTTGAGCTGGGTGAAGGCCATGGTGGCGCGCTCGGCGATCGACTGCGCGCTGTCGTCGCCACCGCGCTCGGACCAGTCCTTGAGCGTGGTGAAGGCCAGCGCCGCATTCTGTCCGCTGCCGGAGAAGCTGAAGCCGAGGATCAGCGTGGTGTTGGCCACGCCAGGCTCTTCGGCGTTGTGCGCCTCGATTTGCTGCCCGACCTCGATGGTGCGTGCCTGGCTGGCGCCCGGCGGCAGCTGGATGTCGGTGATGGTGTAGCCCTGGTCCTCGGTGGGCAGGAAGGCGGTGGGCAGCTGGCTGAAACCGTACACCAGCACGCCGACCAGCGCGGCGTACACCAGCAGGTAGCGACCGCTGCGGGCCAGGGCGTGGGCCACCCAGCGCTGGTAGCCGTTGCTCATGCCTTCGAAGCGGCGGTTGAACCAGCCGAAGAAGCCCTTGCGCTCATGATGCTCGCCTTTCTCCAGCGGCTTGAGCAGGGTGGCGCACAGGGCCGGGGTCAGGCTCAGGGCGAGGAACGCCGAGAACAGGATCGACACCGCCATCGACACCGAGAACTGCTGGTAGATCACCCCCACCGAACCTTGCATGAAGGCCATCGGCAGGAATACCGCCACCAGCACCAGGGTAATGCCGACGATGGCGCCGCTGATCTGGCCCATGGCCTTGCGCGTGGCTTCCTTGGGCGGCAGGCCTTCCTCGGCCATGATCCGCTCGACGTTTTCCACCACGACGATGGCGTCGTCCACCAGGATACCGATGGCCAGCACCATGCCGAACAGGGTCAGCACGTTGACCGAGAAGCCCAGCACGTTCATCACCGCGAAGGTGCCCATCAGCGCCACCGGCACCACCAGGGTTGGAATCAGCGTGTAGCGGAAGTTCTGCAGGAACAGGAACATCACCGCGAACACCAGCACCATGGCCTCGAGCAGGGTGTTGATCACCTGCTTGATCGAGACCTTGACGAAGGGCGAGGTATCGTAGGGAATGTCGTACTTCACCCCGGCCGGGAAGTAGCGCGACAGCTCGTCGAGCTTCTGCTTGACCAGGGTCGCGGTTTCCATGGCGTTGGCGCCGGGCGACAGCTTGACGCTGAAGGCGCTGGTGGCCTTGCCGTTGAGGCGGGTGCCGTACTGGTACTCCTGGGCCCCGATCTCGACCCGCGCGACGTCACCGACAGTGACCGTGGAGCCATCGGTGTTGGCGCGCAGGACGATGGCGGCGAACTCCTCGGGGGTGCTCAACTGGCCCTTGACCACCACGTTGGCGGTGATCTCCTGGGTCGGTCGGCTCGGCAGGTCGCCGATGCTGCCGGGGGCGACCTGGGCGTTCTGCGCGGCGATGGCCTCGGCAACGTCGTTGGGCGTGAGGTTGAAGCCGACCAGCTTGGCCGGGTCGATCCAGATGCGCATGGCCCGTTCGGAGCCATACAGCTGCGCCTTGCCGACGCCCTTGAGGCGACGGATCTCGTTCATCACGTTGCGCGCGAGGATATCGGACAGGGCGATCTCGTCGAGGCTGCCATCCTCGGCGGTAAGGGTGGCCATGAGCAGGAAACCGGTGGACACTTTCTCCACTTGCAGGCCCTGCTGGGTTACCGGGCGTGGCAGGCGCGACTCGATCACTTTCAGGCGGTTCTGCACGTCCACCTGGGCCAGGTCCGGGTTGGTGCCAGGCTGGAAGCTGGCGGTGATGGTGGCGCTGCCCAGGCTGCTCTGCGACTCGAAGTACAGCAGGTTGTCGGCACCGTTGAGCTCCTGCTCGATGATGCTGACCACGCTCTCGTCCATGGTCGCCGCCGAAGCGCCGGGGTAGACGGCGTAGATTTCCACCTGCGGCGGGGCCACATCGGGATACTGGGCCACCGGCAACTGCGGGATGGCCAGGGCGCCGACCAGGAGGATGAACAAGGCCACCACCCAGGCGAACACCGGGCGGTCGATGAAGAACTGCGGCATGGATCAGGCCCTCATTGGCCGTTGTGTTGGGCGACTGCGGTGGCGCCTGGTTGTTCGTCGACTTGCACCTGGTCGCCGGCCTTGACGTGTTGCAGGCCCTCGACCACCACGCGGTCACCCGGGGCCAGGCCCTCGCTGACGATCCAGCGGTCGCCCTGGGCGCTGCCCAGGGTCACCTGGCGTTCGCTGATGCGGTCCTGCTGGTCGACCACCAGCACCTTGGGCACGCCAGCACTGTCGCGCAGGATGGCGCGCTGCGGCACGCTGATGCCCTTGGGCTGCACGGCCTGCTCCAGGCGCACGCGCACGTAACTGCCCGGCAACAGGTCGAGGTCGGGGTTGGGGAACTCGCTGCGCAGGGTGATCTGGTTGGTGCTCGGGTCGACGCTGATGTCGGAGAACAGCAGCTTGCCAGCCAGCGGGTAGGCGCTGCCGTCATCCTGGATCAAGGTGGCCTTGACTTGGTCCTGGCCGACCCGTTGCAGCTCGCCGGCGCGCAGCGAACGGCGCAGGGCGTTGAGCTCGCGGGTCGACTGGGTGACGTCGGCGTGGATCGGGTTCAGTTGTTGGATGATCGCCAGCGGCGTGGTCTCGTTCTGGCCGACCAGCGCACCTTCGGTCACCAGGGCGCGCCCGACGCGCCCGGCGATCGGCGCGGTGACCGTGGCGTAGCCCAGGCTCAGGCGCGCGCGTTCCAGCGCGGCCTTGGCCTCGGCGACAGCGGCATCGGCCTGGAGGAAGGCGGCGCGGGAGTTGTCGTACTCCTGGCGGCTGACCGCCTTGTCGTCGACCAGCTCGCGGTAGCGCTGTTCTTGCAGGCGGGCCTGGTACAGGGTGGCCTCGGCCTTGGCCAGGGTGGCGCGGGCGCTGTCGAAGTCGGCCTTGAATGGCGCCGGGTCGATCAGGAACAGCACATCGCCCTGTTTCACGTCGCTGCCTTCGCGGTATACGCGTTTGAGCACCACGCCGGCGACCCGGGCGCGTACTTCGGCGGTGCGCGGGGCGAGGATGCGGCCGCTGAGTTCGGTGCTGATGGCCAGCGGCTGCACGGCCAGGGTTTCGACCCGGACCTGGGAGGGTGGGGCCTTTTCTTCCTGCTCGGCGGCGTCGTTGCAAGCGGCCAGGGAAAGGGTCATCAGCGCCAGCAGCGCCAGAGGGCGCAGGCGCAAAGCACGGAGCGTGGACATACGGATCTTCCAGGTTTGATCCAGCGTATGCTAAAGCAGCCGTTCGGGTGGCGGCTGTTAAGCTGTGTTGGGCGTGTGTGAAAAAGTGTGAACAATCGGCGGTGGCCCGCCCGGGATTCTATATCCTGCCTTACTTCAATCTTTCGTCAAATCCCCTTATGCCGAACATTCTCCTGGTCGAAGACGACAGCGCCCTGTCCGAGCTGATTGCCAGCTACCTGCAACGCAACGATTTCCATGTCCGGGTGATCGCCCGGGGCGACCATGTGCTGGAGGACTTTCACCGGCACAAGCCGGACCTGGTGATCCTCGACCTGATGCTGCCGGGCCTCGATGGTTTGCAGGTGTGCCGCCTGCTGCGCCAGGAGTCCCAGGGCCTGCCGATCCTCATGCTGACGGCCCGCGACGACAGCCACGACCAGGTGCTGGGGCTGGAAATGGGCGCCGACGACTATGTCACCAAACCCTGCGAACCGCGGGTGTTGCTGGCGCGGGTGCGCACCTTGCTGCGCCGCAGCAGCGTCAACGAGCCGCGCCTGGACAGCGACTTGATCCAGATTGGCGGCCTGCGCATCGACCTGGCCGAGCGCAACGTCAGCTGGCGCGGCGAAGAAGTGGAGCTGTCCAGCGGCGAGTACAACCTGCTGGTGGTGCTGGCGCGCAACGCCGGCGAGGTGATGAGCCGTGACCGGATCCTCCAGCAATTGCGCGGTATCGAGTTCAACGGCACCGACCGCTCGGTGGACGTGGCGATTTCCAAGCTGCGCCGGCGTTTCGACGACAGCGCCGGCGAGGCGCGCAAGATCAAGACCGTGTGGGGCAAGGGCTACCTGTTCAGCCGCGTCGAGTGGGAGTGCTGAGCCAACATGCTGAAAATCCTGGTGCGCCTGTACCTGGTGATCATCGTCGCCTATGCCGGTGCCTTGCTGCTGATCCCCGATGCCATCGTCGGGCTGTTCCATGAGCGCTTCATGGCCTACAACCTGGATCAGGCCAAGGGCGTGCAGACCCTGATCGTTCGCCAGTTCCAGCAGACGCCGCAGGCGCAGTGGCCGGCGCTGGAGAAAGACCTGGCCGCGGCGTTCAGCCCGCTGGAGGTGACCTTGCAGCGCATCGACCAGGCCGACCTCGCGCCGGAGGAAAAGACGCGCCTGGCGCAGGGCCTGTACGTGGTGCGCCTGGCCGATTGGGGCTACTACGAAACGGCGCTGGCGCCGCTGAACCAGCAATGGCTGGTGCGCCTGCACTCGCCGGACGATCCGCTGGACATCAACCTGCTGTCCTGGGGCGTGACGGTGCTGATCGGCGCGGCCATGCTCGGCTGCCTGCTGCTGTGGGTATGGCCGCACTGGCGCGACCTGGAGCGCCTGAAGGAAACCGCCCGGCGCCTGGGCCAGGGCGCGATGAGCGAGCGTACGCAGATTCCGCCGCGCTCGAACATCGGCGAGCTGGCGGGGGTGTTCGACACCATGGCCGGTGACCTGGAGCGCCACGTCAACCACCAGCGCGAACTGCTCAACGCGGTGTCCCATGAGCTGCGCACGCCGCTGACCCGGCTGGATTTCGGCCTGGTGCTGCTGTACGACGAGGTGCCGCCGGCCAGCCGCAAGCGCCTGCTGGAGCTGGTGGGGCATGTACGCGAACTCGACGAGCTGGTGCTGGAGTTGCTGTCGTACAGCCGCCTGGAGAACGCCGACCAGGCCCGCGAGCGGGTCGAGGTGTCGTTGCTGGAGCTGGTCGACAGCGTGCTCGGCGGTTTCGCCGAGGAGCTCGACAGCCGCGGTATCCAATGGGAAGTGCGCTGCGAGTCCGAACTGCCGCGGTTTGTGCTCGACCCGCGGCTGACCGCCCGGGCGGTGCAGAACCTGGTGCGCAATGCCATGCGCTATTGCGACGAGAGCCTGGTGCTGCGCCTGCGCCTGGAAGACGGGGCCTGCCTGTTGACGGTAGAGGACGATGGCATCGGCATCCCGCCAGAGGAGCGCGAACGGATCTTTCAGCCGTTCTACCGGTTGGATCGCAGCCGCGATCGCAATACCGGTGGGTTCGGCCTGGGGCTGGCGATCAGCCGGCGGGCCATCGAGGGGCAGGGCGGCACGCTGACGGTGGCGCAGTCGGCGCTGGGCGGGGCGCAGTTCAGGATTCGCTTACCCGCTGGTTGATGCCGCGGCTGAAGCGGCATCATCGCGGCTGGCTTGCCGACCAGGTCGCGCAGCGGTCCTTGCCAGCGCGCTTGGCTTCGTACAACGCCTGGTCGGCCCGCACCAGCGCCACGCTCAGGGTATCGCCACGGTCGACCCGGGCCAGGCCGATGCTGATCGTCACCGGGTGCGCGCTGTCGTCCTCGCGCACGCGCTGGCACAACGCCGCGGCCTGCTGCTGGGCCGCAGGCTCATCCAGCCCCTGGAAGAACACCGCGAACTCCTCGCCGCCCAAGCGGGCGAACTCATGCCCGCTTGCTGCCCCCTTGATATGCCCCGCCACGCGCTTGAGCACTTCATCGCCGACGTCATGCCCGAAGCGGTCGTTGACCTGCTTGAAATTGTCGATGTCGATCATCGCCAGGTATTGCCTGGGCCCGCCCAGTTGCAGTTGGTGCTCGGCCTTGGCCATGAACGAGCGGCGGTTGGGGATCTCGGTGAGGGTATCGATATAGGCTTGTTCCAGCAGCACCTTGGTCAGGTAGAAGTTGTGCAGCTTGGCCTGGCGGATGCGCAGGTAGCTGTAGCTGACCAGGCCGCTCAGGCATAGCGCGTAGCTGAGCAGCATGGCGCCTTCGAGCTCCAGCACTTGCAGGCCGGTATGGTAGAACGGCGTGAGCAGTGCCCAGGTAATGGCCATGGTGCAGAAGAACGACCAGCGCCGTACTGGCAGCACCGACACCGTGTACAGCACGGTGGAGACACCGAGCATCAGCCACAGCGGCCGCAGGGTGATCGGCACGCCCTCGATCACCAGGCGCATGGCCAGGGTGATGACGGTCACGAACAATAGGTTGAGCACGTCGAAGTGATGGCTCTTGCGGGTGAACCCCAAGACCACGGTGAGACAGCAGAGCAGGGCGATGAACAGGCCCGAACGCCAGGTGAAGTCCTGCCTGCCCAGGTAGCTGACAATCAGGTCGAAGACCAGCCAGATGGCGATACCGATACAGAAGATCAGCAGGCAGAAGCGGCGCATGGCCTCGAATTCGTGCTGGCGAAACTCGGCGCGCAGGGCGGCGGGGGCGACCTGCTTGCGGATATGGGCTTCGAGGGTCTTGTACATGGAGGTTGTTGTCTGCGTGTCTTCAGGGCTGTCAGGCCTCTGTAGGAGCGGCCTTGTGTCGCGATAGGGCCGCAGGGCGGCCCCGGCGATCTTGCATGAATGGTGAAATTCTGGGGCCGCTGCGCGACCCAATCGCGACACAAGGCCGCTCCTACAGCGCGTCCAGTTTTAGCACATTCTTGGCCCAGGGCCGATAGCGCAGGGCGAACACGGCTTCGGCATGGCAACCTCTGCTCAGCGCCGGTTGCGCAGGTTCCGCGCGGAACGACTGGCCAGGCTTGCTGACCTGGCGAAACGCCTCGCGCACGATGCCCACCCGGCAGGGCAGGGCCTGTTCGTAGCCTTGGCGTACCAGCGGCGCCAGGCGGCCTGTGCCGGCGCCGTCCTGCCACCAGACGTTCAGGCCAAGGCTGGCCAACTGCTCCAGCCACGCGCCAGTGACCCGCGGCGACAGCTGGCCGGCGCTGAACGCGCTGATATGCAGGGGCTTGTCCAGCTGCCGGTTGAAAGCCTGCAACTGCGTGTGCAGCGCATCGCGCCTGGCCGGGTCGCGAAAGTGCAAGTCGTCCAGTTCCATGGGCAGGTACCAGCCCGAGACCGACAGCGCCCAGCTGGCCTTGAGCTGTTGGTATTGGCTCAGGGAGCGGCCCAGTTGCGCCTTGAAGTAGCTGTTCAGACCTTCGCCATCGAGTTGTTCCAGGCGCTGGTAGTAGGCCGGGTCCATGTACAGGCCCAGCACCAGATCCAGGCCCTGGGCCTGGGCTTCGCGCAGGCTGTTGGCGAGCCAGCCCTGGGCACCGCCGAAATCGCTGTCGCCGTAGGCGCTCCATTGCACGATCAGGGTCTTGCCGCCTTGGGCCACGGTTGCGCGCCACAGCTGCTGCCATTGGGTGGAAGTCACGTCAGCATCGCGGTTGAGCGGCTGGTAGAACAGGCGCTGGTCAGCCTGGACAGGCAGGCACAGGGCCAACAGGCAGATAGCCAGTAAGGTGCGCATCAGAAGTTCATCTCCACACCCACCAGCACGCCATTGGCGCGCACGTAGAGGTTGCCGCCCAGTGCCTGCTGGTACTCGGCGCGTACTTTCAGCGATCCGCGATAGGCGTTGTAGCGGTCGTCGTCGAACCACCATTGCCAGCGCACCCCCACCCCGGCGCGGGCATCCTGGCGCCAGTCGTTGCTCGGGTCCTGGCTGGCGAATTCGATGAAACCGTAGGGCATGATGCTTTGCGGCGAGTTACCGGGCAGCTTCCAGGCATGGCCCTGCTGGAAACGCGACAGCCAGGCATGGTCGCCGGCGCGGGTCCACCAGGCGGCGTCGAGGTAGAGGAAACGCTCGTCCCAGTCATCCTCGTCGACACGCCAGTCGTTGCGGTACTTGCCCTGGTCGAGGAACGAGGCGGTGGCACGCAGCAGCAGGTCATTGCTCGACTCGGCGTGGTGGCGCAGGTCACCCCAGTTGCCGCCGACCTTGGCCGGGCTGAGCAGCTCGCCCAGGCTCAGGCCGTTGTAGTGCTCGCTGTCGATCTGGCGCTGGTGGTACAGCTCGGCGTACAGGTTGAGGTTGGCCTGGCCCAGCGGCTTGTAGCGCAGGCCCACGCCGGTGCCCATGCTCTGGGCGTAGTCGGTGCGGCTCTGGCCGCCGAACAACACCCGGCCGTAGACCGACAGGGTACTGCCGTTGCGGCTGGGTTCCTCGCCCAGGGCATGGTCCCACATGGCCAGCTGGACATTCTGCGAGCGCGCCTTGCGCGAGGTGCCGCTGCGCTCACCGGTGTCGAGGAACTTGTCGTTGGTCGAGGTGCCGGCCGGCGACCAGGTGCTGGCCAGGGTGATGGTATCGCGCCGCGACAGGGTTTCATGGGCGCGGCGCTGGCGGTACTTGCGGGCCTCCAGGCTGCCGTACTCGTCGTCGCCGTCGACCAGGTTGTGCTCGACGTCCAGCACCCGGCGCAGTTCTGCGCGAGCGGCGGCGCTGTCCTCGGCTTCGTCGTAGCGCAGGGCCAGGGTTTCGCCGAGGCGGTAGTCCTCGGGGAAGTCGCGGGTAGCGCGTTGCAGATAGGGAATCGACTGGCGGCGCAGGGCCTTGTCCTCGGCGCCGGCCAGGCGCATGCCATAGTCGGCGCGATAGCGTGGCTGCTCCGGCGCCAGGCGCACGGCTTCGGCCAGCCAGGCGGTGCTCTGGGCCGTGTCGCCAGCCTGTTGGGCGGTGCCGGCGGCGGCATAGTAGTGATCGGCGCGTGGGCCGTGGCGCAGCGCTTCACGTTGGAAGGCCAGGGCTTGCTGAGCGTCGCCCTGGCGCTGGGCGATGGCGGCGCCCAGTGCCCAGTCATCGGCACTGCGGTGCGCCGCCGCGTCCCAGTGCCGGCGGGCGGTGCTGGCGTCACCGGCATTCAGCGCGCCACGGGCGGCGGTCAGCCGGGCGTTGTCGTTCCAGGCGCTGGCCGGCAGGCTGTTCCAGATCGGCAGGGCCGCGACAGGATCACCCGAGGCCTCCAGGGCATAGGCCAGGGGCAGGCGGCTGGCAGGGTCGCCCAGGCGCTCGGCGGCCTGGTAGTAGACTACTGCCTCGCCGGGCTGGGCGGGCATGGCGCAACGGCCAAGCGCGCGGTACTGGCCGGGCTCGGTGGGCGTGGCCGGTACCGCCTGGCGCACAGCGTCGCACTGTCCGGCCTCGGCCAGGCGGCCGAGCAACTGGGCACGGGTGGCGGCATCGACCCGTGGGATCAGGAGCAGCATGCGCTGGCGGTTCAGCGGGTCATCGTTGTGCGCATAGAGGTTGCCCAGGCGCTGCAATAACGAGGGCGTCAGGCGCCCCTGGCGCTGGTCGTAGGCGCGTTCGAGCAACTGCCGGGCACGGTCGGCCTGGCCTTGCTCGAGCAGCATGAAGGTGGCTTGCTCCAACGCTGCGAGGTCGCCGCCCTGGCGGTAGCGCTGCTCCCATTGCGCCACGGTACGTGGCTGTGGGGGCTGGGGCGGATCACCGTAGAGGCGCTGCTTGAGGACCGCGTAGCTCCGTTGGTTGTCGCCGGCCTGGCATTGGCCCAGTTGCTCGCGGGCCAGGGCCAGGTCCTTGTGCGACAGCCAGTCGACGGTCTCCAGGCACGGGCGCTGCAATTCATTGCTCAGGCGCCGCACCAGCGGCGCGTCGTCGCCTTCGCGTGCCAGTTCCCACAGTTGCTGGCGCTGTTCGGGGTGTTGCAACTGTTCCTCAGGCAGGCTTTGCAACCAGCGCTCGGCCTGCTGGTTGTGGCCCATGGCAATGGCGCGGTTGGCCATGGCCAGGCGTGTTCGGGTTGCCGCCTCCTGGGACGGTGCGCTGGCCAGCAGCTTGTTCAGGCCTTTTTCGTCGACCTGCTGCACATAGGCATTGGCCAAGCGTTGCCAGTCTTCGGCAGGTAGCTCGCCCTTGTCGGCCAGCGGTTGCAACTGGTCGATGGTCTCGCCCCAGTTGCGCAACTGCTCGGCGAAGTTGGCCCGGGTGCTGCGCAGCACCAGGCCGTCGTCGCGCACCGGCAGGTGGTTGAGCCATTCCAGTGCCTTGGCCGCGCCACCGAACTTGGCCAGGCTGACACTATAGGCTTGCCACAGGCGCACGCGCTGCTGGCCCTGGCTGTTGGCGAGCCAGGCCTCCACCTGGCCGGCGGGCGGTGGGTCCTGTTCGATCCAGGTCAGGCGCAGTTCCAGCAGGGCGTCGGCGTGCTCGGGGTTGTCGTCGAGGTCCTCGGCGATGGCCTCGGCCTCCTGATAACGCCGCTGGTGCGCCAGGGATGCTGCCAGCAGGGCACGGGCCTCGTTGTTATTCGGCACGCGTTTGAGCAGGTGGCGGGTCAGGCGCTCGACCTCCGCCCAGTTGTCCTTCTGCGCTTCACGGTAGCCGCGCTCCATGAACGGATAGCTGGTGAAACGCTGGAAGTCGGTCATCGGCGCGGTTGGCGCGGCCAGGGTCGAAGAACACAGCAACAGGCTGGCGAGCGCCAGGGAAATACCGGGCTTCATGCCACCTCCCGGGTCAGTTCATAGGCCGCCTGTTGTTCGCTGGCCTGTTCGGCAAGGGCCTGTTGCAGCACGGCTTCGGTAATGATGCCGCGGGCGATCAGGTGCTCGCCCAGGCTCTGCTGCTCGGGGTTGAAGTCGATCAGCGCCTGGTTGAACAGGGTGACCGGCACCATGCCGCGCACTTGCAGCAGGGCACCGAGCATCACCTGGTGGCTGCTGACCTTTTCCAGCAGCTCGGCGTCGTCCTGGTGACGCTCCAGCACCGCGAGCATCTCGCGGGTTTCCGGTTTCTGCCAGGGGCTGGGGTAGTGATGGCGCAGGCCCAGGGTCACCCGGCCCTGGGGGGCCAGGCGGGCGCGCACCGGGCGCTTGAGCTGGCGGCTGATGACGCCCAGGGACACCTGGCTGACCGGGCTTTCGCTGGCCAGCACCAAGGTTTCGCCATCTTCTTCCACCGGCAGCACGCCGTAGTGGGTGGCCAGCTTGCGCGGCAGCTTGGCGATCAGCGCTGGGGCAATCTTGAACGGGTTGAGCGGCGCCCAGGGCAGGTCCAGCTGTTCGGCCAGGGCCTCGACCAACTGCTCGCTGCTGATCCAGCCGCGCAGCAGCAGTTCGCGGCCCAGGCGCCGGCGTACCGGGCTGGTGATCGCCTGCTGCAGCTGTTCTTCGTTGATCAGGCCTTTATCTACCAGGCGATGGCCCAGCGGCGTGCGCGCCGGCGAGGCGAGGGCGGGGAACTCGTGGGTGGTCTTGTCCCAGGCCACGCGCCGCGAATCGCCCATCTCCATCACCTGGCGCAGGGCGCGCAGGTTGGCGAAAAAGTTGACGAAGTTGCTCCACATCATCCGCGGTGCCGACAGCAGGCCCTCGAAGATGCCGTAGTAGCGAGTGACGAACCAGAAGCGCTGGAACAGGCGGTTGAACAGCAGCAGGCCGTTGAGCCACAGCAGCGTGGTGAGCAGGTGGCTGTCGCTGAGGATCGACATGAAGCGCCACGACTCAGGGGCAATGACGGTGACCAGCCACATGGCCAGCAGCACCAGCAACAACAGGTTGACCAGGAAGCTCAGCAGGTAGGCGAACAACCCGCGACGGTCGCGCCAGAGGAAATAGTTGAGCGCGCCCTTGCGACTCCAGCCCAGGTTGCTGGTGCCTTGGAATACGATGCCGACGATCCACCGTGATTTTTGCCGGATGGCGTGTTGCCAGTCCCGCGGGAAGTGCTCGCGCACGCAGATCACCTGGGCGAACTCACGGCTCATGCCCAAGCGCCATTCCTGCTTCAGGGCCAGGCTGGGGTCGGTGATCGAGTAGCGGGCGAAGATGCACTTCATGCCCTTTTGCTTGAGACGAAAGCCGATGTCGTAGTCCTCGGTCAGCGACTGCACATCGAAGGCGATGCCGTCGCCGTCCTCGAGCAGGGCACTGATCGCCCGGCGGCTGAAGCAGGTGCCGACGCCGGCGCTGGGCACCTGGCCGGTGAGGGCCTCGCGCACGATCACGTCCTTGCCGTGGTTCTCGGCGAACTCGTCGACGTAGTGGCCAGCAGTGAAGCCTTTCCATTCTGGGGCATAGGGGTACACCGGGATCTGGATCATGTCCTTGTTCGGCAGCAGGTAGTTGTACAGCCGCAGTTCCATGGGCGAGATCACGTCCTCGGCGTCATGCAGGATGAAACCGGCGAACTCGATGCGCGCGTCCTGCTGGAAGCGCAGGATGGCGTCGATGATGTTGTTCAGGCAGTCGGCCTTGCTAGTAGGGCCCGGGCGGGCGCAGACCACCTTGTGCACGTTGGGGTAGTGCAGGCACACGGCATCGACGTCGGCCTGGGTCTGTGGGTCGTTGGGGTAGGTGCCGACGAATATCTGGTAGTTCTCGTAGTCGAGGGTCGAGGCCGCCAGGCGCGCCATTTCGCCGACCACGCCGACTTCGTTCCAGGCTGGCACCATGATCGCCAAGGGCTTCTCCGCTACCTCGAACAGACGCTTCTCGTCGGCTTTCTCGTACTTGTCGTAGATGCGAAAGCGGCGGATCAGCTTGCGGCCCCAGTAGCACAGGTCGATGAACAGATCGTCCAGGCCGAGCACGAACATCAAGGCGGCCAGGACGATGGCCAGGATCTTCAGGCCAAACAGCACATAGGTGAGGAAATCGATGAAGGCCAGGCTCATGCGTCGTCCCGTGCGGCAGATTGCTCGGCGAACCACTGGCTCAGGCGCTCGGCGATGCGTTCGCTGGCGTGGCCGTCGCCGAAGGGCGTGTAGACCTGAGCCATGCGCTCGTAGGCTTGTGGGTCGTCAAGCAACTGGCTGGTCTCGTGGACGATGCGTTCGGTGAGCGTGCCAACCAGCTTGACCGTGCCACCCTTGAGCACTGCGGGGCGTTCGGTGACCTTGCGTAGCACCAGCACCGGCTTGCCCAGCGCCGGGGCCTCTTCCTGCACGCCGCCAGAGTCGGTGAGGATGATATGGGCACGGTTCATCAGCCAGACGAAGTGCGGGTAGTCCTGGGGCGCGACCAGGTGGATGTTGTCACGGCCGGACAGCACGCTGTACACCGCGTGCTGTACCTGCGGGTTGAGATGCACGGGATAGACGAACTGCACATCCGGGTAGCGCAAGGCGAGTTCGGCCAGGGCCAGGCAGATGCGTTCGAAGCCGCTGCCGAAGTTCTCGCGGCGGTGGCCGGTGATCAGCACCATGCGCTGGTCGTCGCGCAGCACGTTGAGCGGAGATTCGGGCGCGGGGCGCCAGTTGTCCTGCTGAAGTTTGTCGCGCATCCACAGCAGGGCGTCGATGACCGTATTGCCGGTGACCTCGATGTGCTCGGGTGATACCCCCTCGCGGATCAGGTTGGCGTCCGAGTCGCGGGTGGGGGTGAAGTGCAGGTCGGCGAGCACCCCGGTCAGGCGCCGGTTGGCCTCCTCGGGCCACGGCTGCTGCAGGTTGCCGGTGCGTAGCCCGGCTTCCACATGGCCGATGGGAATATGCCGATGGAATGCCGCCAACGAGGCGATGAAGCTGGTGGTGGTGTCGCCGTGGACCAGGACGATGTCCGGCTTGGCCTGTTCGTAGGTCTGGTCGAGCTTGTCCAGCAGGTCGCGGGACAGGCCGTTGAGGGTCTGGTTCTGGGTCATCACCTGGAGGTCCTGGTCGACCGCCAGGCCGAAGGCGGTGAGCACCTGTTCGAGCATTTCGCGGTGCTGGCCGGTGGAGCAGATGCGCAGGTCGACCCCGGGCCAGTTGCGCAGCACCCGGGCCAGTGGGGCCATCTTGATCGCTTCTGGGCGGGTACCGAATACCATCATCACGGTGTAGGCCATCGTGGAGTTCCTCGTTCGATTCCCTGGACGAAGTTGTACGACGTGTCGCCGCTTGCACGTGATAGATACAAGCAGCCGAATGCGGGGTTGTCCAATGCGCCCGATGACCCTCAAAGCAGCAGGGCAAACCCTGGCGAGGCGTCATGCAAGCGGGGTCGTGTCGGCGCGGGAAGGGGGCCGGACACCAGGGAGATACAGCTTGCGGAAACGTTTATGCTAGTTTTTCTTGATTGAACGGTCAGTCAATAAAGTATTTCTGACTTTTACTTGTAGGACAGTTTTAGTAACGTGATGGGTCTTTTCTGAGGGGGCTGCACATGCAAGGCAAGGCGCGCAAGGTCGTTCAGGCCATCCTCTACGAGGCCATTGCCGTGGCTTGCGTGGCGCCGGCGCTGGAACTGGCGTTCAGCGCGGGCATGGCGCAATCGACGGTGCTGTCGATCCTGATGTCGGGCATCGCCATGAGTTGGAACATGGCCTACAACTGGGCGTTCGAGCGCTGGGAGGCGCGCCAGCAAAAGCGCAGTCGCACCTTCATGCGCCGCTTGCTGCATGCGTTGGGCTTCGAGGGTGGGCTGGTGCTGCTCCTGCTGCCGCTGGTGGCGTACTGGTTGGACATCAGCCTGTGGGCGGCATTGGTGACCAACCTGGCGTTGTTCGTGTTCTTCTTCGCCTATGCCTTTGTCTTCCAGTGGGGCTTCGACAAGGTCTTCGACGTGCCGGTGTCGGCGCAGGAGGCCGCCGAGGGCTGCTGAGGACTGGTTGGCGGCGGGCTGGGTGACACTGTTGCCGGCGAACACTGCCAAGCACCGCGTCGCCTGGTTCGCCAGCAAGCTGGCTCCTACGGGCCAGGCAGGTCGCAATCAGTGTAGGAGCCGGCTTGCCGGCGAACACCGGCACGGCCGGTGCCAGCCAGCGCGTCGCCTGGTTCGCCAGCAAGCTGGCTCCTACGGGCCAGGCAGGTCGCAATCAGTGTAGGAGCCGGCTTGCCGGCGAACACCGGCACGGCCGGTGCCAGCCAGCGCGTCGCCTGGTTCGCCAGCAAGCTGGCTCCTACGGGCCAGGCAGGTCGCAATCAGTGTAGGAGCCGGCTTGCCGGCGAACACCGGCACGGCCGGTGCCAGCCAGCGCGTCGCCTGGTTCGCCAGCAAGCTGGCTCCTGCGGGCCAGGCAGATCGCAGTCAGTGTAGGAGCCGGCTTGCCGGCGAACACCGGCGTCGCCGGTGCCAGCCCGTGGATAACGGCCACTCAGCTCGAATGGGCGATAGGGGTGTCGAGCAGTTCCTCGGGTAGTTCCTCTTCACCTGGCACGGCGGTGATCACGCTGAAATCACTCACCTCGACCTCACCGCCGCCGTAACCCAGCAAGTGGAAGGAAAACGCCTTGCGCACGGTCGGGTTGTCGAAGTCGAACTCCATTTCCAACGGCTGGTCGGCGCTAACCCGCATCTCCTCGGGCAGGCCCAGCTGGACATCCTGCTCCAGCTCCTTGGCCTTTAGCTGAATGTAGGCGTCATGCCGGGGGTCAAGGGCGCGGACTTTCAAGCGCACCTTGGTGCGGGTGCCCTGCGGCATTTCCAGATACTGCGCGCCGATCAGGTTGTCGGCCCAGTCGTCGCGGATGCGGGCCTGCAGGGCAATGGGCGACGGGCCGCCGAACTGGTAACGCAGGTTGAGCGGCGTTTGCAGCAAGGACTGGTCCAGGGTCGCCGCTAGCAGGTTCATCTGCGGACCCAAGCTGTCGGCGCCGCGCCCCAGGTACTTGGCCTGCGCGGCAATGAAGCCCTCGCTGGCGTAGCGTCGGCAGCGTTGCTGGAAGTCGCACTCGCTGAACGTGCCCTGGCCATCGTGGTAGCGCAGCACACCGTTGGTGTAGGAAATCATCTCGCGACCGGTCTCGTAGTCGCGGTACAACGAGCGACCACTCAGCGCCGCCGGGATCGGCAGGGCGAAGTAGTCCAGCAGCGAGGTGCTCAGGTCGACATGGCCATAGGTGCCGCGCTTGAGGTGCGGCAACTGTGCCTGTTCAGGAGCCAGGGTCAGGTTGAAGCCCCAGGCCGAGGCCAGGCGCACGCCATCGATACCGTGGGATTCATCCGAAGTGACCACCACCAGGGTGTCCTTGAGCACACCCTGGTGTTCGAGGCTGTCGAGGAAGTCGCCCAGGGCGTCGTCCAGATAGGCCACGGCGGCCTGCTTGGCGGTGGCATGGCGTTGCAGGTACGCCTCCGGCGCTGAGTAGGGCTGATGGGTACCGACCGTGAGCAGGGTCAACATCCAGGGTTGCGGTTGCTTGCGCAGCTCGCCGACATAATCCAGCGCGCCTTCGAAGAAGGCCCGGTCGTCCTTGCCCCAGGGGAACTCCAGGTAGTTGTCGTTGGTGAACCATTCCAGGCCGTGCACCGCATCGAAGCCGATGTGCGGCATGATCCGGTCCTTGGCCATGAAGCGCAGGCCGGCGCCTTGCAGGTAGTGGGTGGTGAACCCGGCCTGGCGCAGTTGCGCTGGCAGGCAGGACTGGTTGCGCAGGTCCTGGGTCAGCAGCTCGACGCCCTTGGGCGTGCCGTTGGCCAGCTTGTCGTAGTCACCGCAGAGCATCGCGTACAGGCCGCGGATGGTCTGGTGGGTATGCAGCACGTAGTCGGGGGTGTTCATGCCGCGCTCGGCCCAGCGGCTGAGGTTGGGCATCAGCTCGTCGTCGAAGCGGCTGCCGATGGCCTGGCGGTTGCTGCGGATATAGGCGCCGGGGATGCCCTCGACGGTGATCACCAGCAGGTTGCGCGCCGCGCCGGGGCCGTCGAGCAGGCGGCGGCCATCGAGGTCGGCCTGGGTCAGGCCGTTGATTGGCAGCGGCGTCACCGGCGTTTCGCCGGCCACCAGCACCTGGGCGCGGTGTTGCAGCGCGCCGGTGGCGGCGGCCAGCAGTTGGTGAGGCAGGTTGTACTGGCGCCACTGGTCGGCGTCCGATGGCGCGAGTTGCTGGCTGCCCCAGTGGGCGGCCAGCAACACCGCTGGCACGGCCCAGGCCTTGCGCGGCAAGGTGGCGGGGCGTTGCTGGCGCGCGAACCAGGCGCTGGCCAGCCAGGCCAGCAGCGCGCCACCCAGCAACCACGGCAGCCAGGGCTGCGCCAGGCCGCCACCGGTGGAGTTTTCCATGAACTGCGGGTCGAACAGGTAGCCGAGGTCGGTCTGGTTGGGCAGACGACCCACGGCGCTGACCAGTTCGGCCGAAGCGATCATCAGCCCGCCCCAGGCCAGCAGCAGCGGCAGCGCCAGCCACAGCGGGCAGCGCTGCAACAGGAGCAGCAGCAGGGCGCCGATGGCCAGGTCAGAAAGGTAACCGAGCGGGTCCGACCAGCCCAGCAGCGCACGTGCGCACAGGGGGAAGACCAGCACCAGGCTGGCCAGGGCGATCAGCCGGGCCCGAGGGTGGTCAAGCAAATTTCTCACTGCAGCATTCCTTCTTGCCATCAAACCGTCACACAAATCTGCTGGATGATATCAGGCTGGGCATACGAAGGTGCTGTAGGACAAGGCTGGTTACGAAACGCCGGCCCGGTAAAGCGGGGCCGGCATGGGCAGGCTCAGAAGTAGTAGGGGAATTTCAGGCTGAACGAGAAGTCGGGGGCATCCTCGGTCAGGCCAATGGACAGGTTGGGCACGATGGTCAGGTTGTCGGTGGCGGCGAAGGTCAGGCCGACGTTGAAGTTCGCGGCGTTGTAGTCGCTGTTGGTGATCGACTGCCAGTCCTGGCCGTCGGGTCTGATCTTGCTCTTGCTGGCGAACTGGTCGGTGACGGAGAACGACATGCTCATCCGTTCGTTCAAGGCGAAGGCGATACCGCCGCCGATTTGCCAGGAGTCCCCCAGCTTGACATCGCCCTTCACCTTGCTGTTCACCTGAGGACTGACATCGCTGAACGAGTCCTGCACGTTGTAGGTATAGGACAGGCTGGCGAATAGCACGGCGGGGTCGAAGGTCTTGACCAGCGAGATCCCCGGTGTGATCGCCCAGACACCGTTGCCGGTTGGCAGGCTTTCTGGAACCGCGAGGTTGTCGTTGGTTGGGTCCTGGATCAGCTTGATGCCATAAGGATCCTTGCCCGTGGGGGCCTTGACCCGTAGCGTGACCACCGCGTCCGGCCAGTTCTCCGACTCATCGAGAAACTTGTAGGCGACCCCCACGTTGACATCGCCGATGGCGGGATCGCGGGTGACCGAGGCATCCGAGGCGTTGGTGCCGGAACCACTGACGCCACCTGAGGAATAGGTTGTTTCGCGATAGACAATCGGTACGTTTATGTCGAACTGCCAGCGTTGGTCCATGTTGTAACGAGCGGTCAGGTCCAGTGTCCAGTTATCGGCCTTGATGCGGTCGATGTTGATGTTGCCGAGGAAAATCGAATCCAGCGCCAGGAAGCCATTGAGGGTCAGCGCCCGGGTGTCGTAGTGGGTGTAGGTCAGGCCGGTCTCGACGCTGAACTTGCCGCCACCGAAGAATCCACTGGCCTCGTCGTACAGGTTGGAAACGCTTTGCGCGGGTTCCGAGTCTTCCTTGAGCGACTGGCCGTAGGAGCTGCCGCCATTGGCCGTGGCCACGGTTTCGGCGCCCTTGGCCGGCGTCGAGGGGGAGCGCACCAGGCGCTTGGGCGGGGCCAGCGCGGGGGCCTCCTCGACCTGGCGAACGCGTTGCTCGAGCACCATCAGGGCATTTTGCTGGGCTTCGTAGCGCTGTTTCAGCTCGCGAAGCTCCTGCTTGAGCGCCTCGACCGTAGGGTCCGCGGCTGCATACAGCGCGGTGGCGGGGGCCAGCGTACTCAAACAGACTACAGCTCTGAACGTCAACGATCGGTGCATGGGTTAGCCGTCCCTTCAGACAACATACGATGAACGTCAGCGTAGATCAGTATCCGAAGCCGCGAAGCCCTTTGAGCTGGTCAAGATTGCCGTTCAGCGAAGTGGCGGCCATATTGTCGCGCAGCACCACGTTGAGCGAGGTGAGGTTGCTGACCCGGTTGCCATCGCCAAGCAGCGTCGCGTTCTGCAGCAACCCGCCCTGGGCGATGCGTTGCAGGCTGCTGCCCTGGTTGTTGTTGGCCACCACATTGAGCTGCACGCCGCCGCCGCTGGCGGAGACGCTCAGCGAGCCGGCGCCATTGGCACCCACCAGCGTGGTGCCGGCGGCCAGCACCTGGCCTTGCTGCGGCGTGTCCGGCGCCTGGCTGGCCTTGCTCACGTTGATATCGACGTTGTTGTAGGCGGTGTTGTTGTCGCCGGCCGCCCTGACCACCTGGGTGACGCCTTCGCTGGTGTTCAGGCCGCTGCCACCGGTGACGCTGCCGCGGCCTTCGGCGTTGCCCAGGCCGGAGCCCTTCTTGTCGATCATCGACACGTAGAACTGCGGCTTGATGGTGGTCTGCTGGACCTGCATGGAGGACGTCGCGCCGATGACATCGCCATTGGCGTTCTGCCAGGTGGTGGACATGACGATGCCGAAGCTGACGATGCGCCCGGGCATCACATAGCGCCCGCGCAGGTTCGCCAGCTCCTGGTCTTTGAGCTCAATGGGCTTGAACGTCTCTGCCTGGGCCGGCAGGGCGGCGGCCAGGCAGATCAGGGTGAGCCAGGCTGGGGTCTTCATCGGATGCTCCCGGAGCGTCGTGCTCGATTGTCATTAGAAGAAATCGCTGCGGATGAAGCCGAAGTCCAGAAGTTCGGCATCTTTGACCGGGGTGAAACGGTTGATCCGATCCCTGGCGCTCAAGGGCAACGGCGGGTCGAGCAAGGCGTTGGCCTTGTCGTAGCCCTGGCCGATCACGGCAAAGATGATGCCGTTCCAGCCCTTGAGGAAGTCCTCGACCTTGTAGCGCTTGTGGCCGAGCACCGGGTCGCCGATGTATACCCAGCCTTTGTCGACGCGCTGCAGGACCACGAAATGCTTGTAGCCGCGGATATCCATCAGCACCACCACCGGGATGCGCACGCTGGTCAGGGTGTCGGCGGCCACTCGGTAGCCGCGGGCGCGCATGCCCAGGCTTTCGACGTAGCGCTTCATGTCGAGCATGGAGAAACCCTGGACGCGGACCAGGTCCTGGTCGGCGTGGGCCAGCATGCCTTCGATCACCTGCTCCTCGTTCACATCCAGCCAGTAGGCCTGGCGCAGGATGGTTGCCAGCGACGCGGCGCCGCAACTGAAGTCGGTTTTCTGTTGCACCAGGTCGGCGAACTTGCGCTCGCGGATGCTCTGGATGGGCTTGTAGATCACCGCGCCCCCCGGCAACACCGAAAGCGGCATTTGCGCCGCCTCGCTGTAACTGGCCATGCACAGCACAAACGCCAGGGCGATCATACGCATGGTCGGTGCCTCCTGGTCCTGTTCGAAGAAAGGCCCCCCGAAGGGGGCCTCATGGGCATTGCACTCAGAACGAAGTGTTGGAGATGGCCAGCGAGTTGCTTTGCTGGTTGCCCACACCGGCAGCCACGTTGACACCGAGGTTGCCGCTGCCACCGTTGACCGAGCCGCTCAGGGTGGCGGTGTTGGTCACAGGGTTGGCCCAGCCGGTCGGGGTCAGGACCTGGAACGACACAGTGTTGCTCAGATCATACGAGCTGGATTCGCTGAAGCTCTTCGAACCCGACTTGGACGACTCGTTGGCCGCGCTGCCCGACTTCTCGTACGAGGAGTCGTAGGCTTTCTCGAACGAAGAGTCGTAGGCCTTCTCGAACGAGGAGCTGGAGGACTTCTCGTGCGACTTCTCGTACGAGGCGTCGATCGAGGCGTTGAGCGAGGCATCGAACGAGTCGGTGCGGCTGCGCTCGTGGCGGCCGAAGTCCTGGGTGCGGGTCACGCTGCCGTCTGCCGAAGCTTCCAGCGAGGCGTTGAACGAACCACTGGCCGACGAGCTCGAGTCACGGCTATGCGAGCCGCTGGCGTTGGAGCTGTTGGAGCCATTGGCGCTCCAGCTGTTGGCACCGGCCGCTTCCCAGCTCGACGAGGCGCTGCTGTCCTTGCTGTAGTTCGAGTCCTTGTTGTACGAGGCGCTGCCGGACTTGGTGGTGGTGAACGACAGGGTGTCGACCCGGTAGGTGCGGTCGGCGTTGTTGTTCACGGTCAGGCCTGGGCCGTTCTGGTCGGCGGAGGCGGTAGCGGTGGCGTTGCCCAGTGGCGCATTGGAGTTGGCAATGGCCATGGTGTTTTTCTGTTGGTTCAGATCGCCACCGGCCACGTTGATGCCCATGTTGCCGCTGCCGTTGTTGCCCGAGCCGCTCATGATGCCGGAGTTGGTGGTGCCGTAGTTGTCGACGCGGTTGTTGTTGCTGTATTGGCGCACATCGGCCGTGGCCGAGGCGGAGCCGAACACGAAGCTGTTGTCCAGGCTGGAGTCGGCGCCGGCGTTGGCGATGGCGGCGGCGTTATCCTGCTGGTTGCCAGCACCGGCCGCCACGTTGACACCCACGTTGCCGCTGGTGCCGGAGGCCGAGTTGCTCATTTCAGCTTCGTTGACAGTCCCTTCGTTGCGGATGCGGTTGCCAGTGCTGCTTTGCTTGTCCCAGGCATTGGCGGTGGCATACACAGGGATCTTGGTCGGAGGAGGGGTGTGGTGACCGTTGTTATGGTGGCCATTATGGTGGTCATTGCCACGCCGGTCGTTCTGCCCAGCTTGTACAGCTACAGCCATGATCGCAGCAATTGCGAAAACCAGAGGCTTGAGTGCCATCGAGGGTTTCATGGTGATTCTCCGTACTTTTCTTAGGTTAAGTGTTGTCTTGCAGGTTTTGGGTCAGTCAGCGACCCGGATGCTCAGGGTGTTGGCCGTTCGGTTGCCCACCCCGGCACTCTGATTCAACTGCACCACGCCACGGCTACCGGTGAATGCCTGGTCGCTGGTGCTGACCTGGCGATGGCCGGGTGTTGCTGCGGTTGAATCCGAGCTGTTGAGCAGCGCCACGTTCTGTTGCAGAAGGACGCTGTCGTCGATGCTTTGTGGCTGGGCACTGACGCTGATGCGCAGTGCGTTGGCTTGCTGGTTGCTGGCGCCGGCGCTCTGGTTGACCCCGAGGATGCCGCTGCCCTGGCTGAAGGCGTTGCCCTGGATGCTCGCCTGGGCGTCGAGCGCCGGGTCGACCAGGCTGCGCGAGCGCTGGCGGATCTGGGTGCTGGCGTTGGCGTCATGGCCGATGGCGATGGCCCGCGCGTTGACCTGCTGCTGTTGGTCGCCGGCCGCCTGGTTGACCCCCAGGTTGCCCTGGTAGCGGGCGCCGGAGCTGTCGATGGTGGCGTTGTTGACCACCGGCGGTTGGGCGAGGACCGAAGCACTGCACAGGGTGACGAGCATCAGCAGCGAGCGCCTCATGTCACTGGCCTCCGTTGAGGATCTTCAGCGCGCCCAGGCCTTGCTGGACGTTGGAATTGACCATGTTGGCGATGCCGTTGCCGCCGGAACCCGAGCCACGGCCACCGGCGATGTTCGGCAGTTGTGTCTGGGTGTTGATGCTGGTGCCGAGGGTGCTGGTCTGCTGGGTGATCAGCGAATTGATGCCCGCGCCGCTGCTGATGCCGGCGAAGTCGCCGTCGCTCAGCTCGTTGGTCTGGCGCAGGATTTGCGCCGAGGGATTGGTGTTGACGGTGACCGGGTTGGGGTCGGGGATCACTGGCGGGCGGATGGCATTGCGTACCTGGACTTCACGGGTGATGACGACGATACCGTTGTCGGCCTGCACTGGCAGGCTGAAGCTCGACCCCAGTGCGCAGCCGAGCAGCAGGAGGCGATACATGCCTTTGTCTGGTTTCCCCACGATGGCAATTCCTTCTTTGGCGTGTCGGCCTGGCGCCGCGCGTTGCCAAGGGCAGAGCAGAAGGTGTGCCGCTTTTTGTTAGTGCTGTTGAATCAAAGGGTTGCGCGGTGTGATGGGCCGCGCCGGCTTTTTGTTGTATCAGTGTTGAGACAAACTCACGGGCAAACCGTCGGCAAACCCGGCAGTGGCGGGGAATCCACGAGGTTTTCACAAAACTGTTGCACGCCTGAGACACTCCCCCCAGATTTTGCGCTGGGCTCGCAAACACGGGGGGTGGGGCGCGGTGGCGTGTAACGGCAGGCTAACACTCGGCGGGGCAGCATGGCAGTTTGCCGTCTAGTAGCCGTTGCACCGCCTGCAGCACCACGGCGCTGCGCCGCGCCCAGTCGCCGTCGATGATCTGGACGGTCTGTCGATGGCGTTGCAACCAGGCCAGGCTGTCTTCGAAGAACGCCTGGCGTTCCTCCAGCTGCGGCTGGCAGCGTAGCCCGTCGCCGATCCACTCGACGCCCTCGGGGCGCAGCAGCAAGTGCAGGTCGTAATGCCGGGCGGCGAGGGCTTGCTCAAGCCAGGCGGGGCAGTCATGGAACAGCGCGCGGCTCCAGAGGATATTGCTCAGCAGGTGCGTGTCGAGGATCAGCAGGCCCGGCGCCTGGGCGCGGCCCAGGTCTTCCCAGGCGAGCTGGCCACGGGCGATGGTGGGGATGTCGGCGTAGCAGGTGTCGCGCTGCTCGCGTTCCATGAAGTGGCGCACGTACTCGCCCACCAGCACGCCACCGAAGTGGGCCTGGATTTCGCCGGCCAACCAGCTCTTGCCGCTGGATTCCGGGCCACACAGCACCAGGACCTTCATGCCGCGACCAGCGCCGGGTCGCGGCGCCACTCCAGCCAGCCGCGCACCGCGATCAGGGTGAACAAGGCATACAGGGCGGCGGTCAGGTACAGCCCCTTGTACAGGAACAGGCCGACGAATGTCACGTCCAGCACTACCCACAGGGCCCAGCATTGCAGGCGTTTCTGCGCCATCCACAGCTGCGCCACCAGGCTGAAGCCGGTGAGGGCGGCATCCAGCCAGGGCTGCGCGGCATCGGTCCAGTGGGCCATGCCGGCGCCCAGCAGCAGGCTGGCCAGCAGGCCCGCCGCCAGGCCCTTGAGCAGCGGCGCGACGGCCAGGCGGCTGACCTGGCGGGCGTCCTCGACCCGCTCCGGGCGGGTCCATTGCCACCAGCCGTACAGCTGCAGCACGGCGTAGACCAGTTGCAGGAGCATGTCCGAGTACAGCTTCACTTCGTAGAAGATCCAGCTATACAGCACCACCATCACCAGGCCGATGGGCCAGCACCAGGGGTTCTGCTTGACGGTGAGCCAGACGGCGATGACGCCGAGCGCGGCGGCGAAGAGTTCGAGGCCGGACATCGGCGATCCTTGGGCTGGTTTAGTGAAGGGAGGGGATTGTACCCGTTGGCACGTGGTGTGCCACCCACCTTGTGCCGACCCTGCACCTGGCAGTTTTGTCAGTTTCGCCTGGCTATGGGAGTTGGCAGGCTAACCCGGCGGGTGTGGGAAAACCACACTGCGGCGCCTGGGCGCCGCACGCTCAATCATGGATTCGATGGAGGGGTGATGAAAACAACATTCGTAAAACTGCTGCCGTGCCTGGTGTTCCCAGTACTGTTGCAACCTTTGGCCGCCAGTGCCGAGTCGTGCGCTGAAACCTTGAAAACCGTCGAGTCGCTGTACAACAACACCGTTGACAGGTGCCGCTCGGGGCCGGCGTCGAACTGTTCAGGGCTGCTGATCAGAGGCACCCATCGTTCGCCAGACGGCAAGTACGACGTTTGGAACCCCAGTCCGACGGCGGTGCAAAAAGGCACCTTCGCTGCCTCGTGGATGCGCGCCGATGGGATCAGCTATGAAGACCCGGGGCTGCGAACCAACAATGGTTATCTGATTACACCGTTCGACAGGGTCGATAAGCCAGAGACACCCGTACACGTGTATTGCGCCTTTCCCAACGATGCCTGGACCGATTTTCGCGACGATCAGGGCTGCGGTGACAACGAAAGAACCTCCTCGACCCAAGAGCCGGTCTGCCAGGCCATGCAGCCACCGATCAATGACGCCAAAGCCTGGGTGGCGTTGTTCAAAAAGTACCAGAGCGATAAACAGCAGAACTTGCGGCAATGTGGCTTCGACATGAGGGGGCGCAGCGCCAAGGACAATGACAACCGCACTGTTGCGTTTGAGCAATTCATCAAGGCGCGGCAGGTTATCAATAGCCGCGAGTTCCAGACGCAGACCGAGCTGCGCCTGGGCAATCCGAAAACCGATGAGTTGCCGATTCTGGCCTTCTTCTACAGTGAACCCCGAGGCCTGGAGGACGCGAAGAAAAACGCGGCGGACTACAAGGCGAAGACGGGCAAGGAGCGCAATATCGTCAAGATCGATTTCCCCAAGACACCGAACGGCAAGGCCAGGTTCTCCTGCGTGAGCACGGCGCCGACACCGCCTGCCAACCCGTATTGTGACAAGTACATCGCCTCCAGCAACTGGATCCAGCGTGACGACCCCAAACTGGGAAAAGACACCTGGACGCTGGAGGTCGTGCCTACCGATTGCGGGCGCAAGATCTCCGACGAGCAGACTGATCGGATGTGGGCCGAGCTGTACAACAAGCATAAGGATGACCAAGAGTGGCGCCAATACAGCCAGAATGGTGGCTCCATGCGCCGGCAAATGGTTTGTCACCTGACCTTGGTGGATGATGATCGGCCAGTGCGCAACAAACCTGAGTGGAATTTGGAGCCTGCGCGCCCCTATGTCGACCATGAAACGGCGTTGAAGATGAAGTGCAATCCCTATTGACGGGCGCTGTTGCGCCCAGTGGTATGGGGTGACCCATGAAATCGGCCCGCGATTCTCTGCGGGCCGTTTTCATGGCAGTGGTTCAATGGGCCGTCAAGGGTTGCACTGGGCCGCTTCGGTCTGGCCCGACGAGGTGGCCTGGCGGTAGGGTTCGAGGTTCCAGTCTTTTGAAGCCTGCCGCCCGCTCAGGGTCGGCACGACCTGCAGTCCGAAGAATTTCGCCCCGGTCTTGTTATCGGTCTGTTCGGACCAGGCAGCCGCCTCGATCTACTTGCGCACCGGGTTGCAGCCGCTCTTTCGCATGTCATTGGCAGAGACGGTCGGGCGGAAGGGCTCAAGGTTCCATTGCGTCTTGTTCGGATAGTGGCTGGCCAGGCATTCGACCTGGGCGCGCATGCTGCCTGGATAGATCTCGTTTTCACGCCAGTGCTGTCCGTCGCCATAGCGATTTTCCAGCGCCTGGTAGATGGCCTGGAGGTTGCCCGCGCTCACCTTGACTCCTTGCTTGAGCACGACATTGAGTGTCCACTCCTCGCGGCCCATGCCAGGGTCGTGGCGCTTCACCCAGGTGGCGGAGTCGATGTAGTCCTGGTCTTGAGCGTCGCCGTCGCTGGGTAAGGGTTGATCACCCAGCGGCACGACCTGATCGGCGGCTACATAGCTGAAGCGCTCGCTGGCCGGCTTGCTGAAGTCGATGCGCAGCACCGGTACCGCGTAGCCTTGCGCATAGAGCTTACGCTGGAACGCCTGTGCCGGTTTGAGCCCGACGGTGGGCTTGGCCTTGCTGGTATCGCCACGGGTATTGGCAACATAGGTGCTGTTGGGATCCCAGACGAAGGCGTCGATAAACGGCAGGCGCGCGCTGCCATCACTGGTTTGGCCTGCGTTGCGCAGCAGCATTTCATTGGTCAGCTCTTTGCGGGCAAAACTGTCGGCTGCCGGCTCCTCCCTGCCCAGCGGGTAGCGCGTGACTGTTCGCGGGTTCTGGTGCACATCGATCATCGCCGCCCAGTCGCTGGGCTGCTCGACGTTCCAGGAGCACTGGGTGACCTGGATGCGGTTCAGGTCGTTGCGCACATAGCGATAGTTTTTGCGCCACTGGTCCGCGGTATCGATGCCGGCACTGTCGCAACTGCCATAGGCCAGGGTGTTGTTGAGGTTTTGCGGGCTGGTCGCCGAACGAGCCTGATGGTTGGCGGGAAGCGCGGCATTGTAGGCGCCGCAGCCATGGGCTAGACGCTCCGGCCCGGTGAAACCATCGAAGCTGTAGATGCACATGAAGCCGGTCTCCATGACCGGCGCCTTGAGTTGCCGGGCATCCTCCGGCGTGCGCAGGATGAAACCGGCAGGGCGGATCAGGCGATTGGTGCTCAGGTCCGCGCGAATCCAGCTGAAGGAGGTGGCGCCTGTTTTCAGCGCATAAGGGCTGTAGTCCCATGGGTTGAAGGGGCCGTCGTCGACCATCCGCACGCTGACCCCGCTGCAATAGTAATAACCGCGCGGCGCGCCAGCGGGCTCCTTGCAGTCGCTGCGAAGGCTGTTGTAGTTCGCGTTGATGCGCTTGACGGTGTTCTGCGGGGTGTCGACGGCCACAACCGTGGCAGCTTGGGCGGCCGACGTCCCGAGAAGCAACGCAATCACCAATGTGTGCTGGTACATGAGACCTCCTGTCTTGGCTGGGAGGTCAAGGTTCTGTTACGCAGGTAGAGGCGTCTACTGGAAAAAATACCAGGTTGCCAAAGGCCTCAGACCTTGAACTGCTTGAGCAACTGCTCCAGCTCCTCGCTCAACCGTGCCAGGGCACTGCCCGCATCACTGGACTGGCGCGCCGCCTCGGCGGTCTGCTGCGACAGGTCGGCGGTTTCGGTGACGTTGCGGTTGATCTCCTCGACCACATGGGACTGCTGCAAGGTGGCGCTGGCGATCGAGGCGTTGAGCGCGCCGAGGTTGCCCAGGGCCTGGCTGATGGCATCCAGGCTGCTGCCGGCCTCACGGGCCTGCTCGACGGTCTGGCGCGAGGCCTCGCTGCTGGTGTCGATGGCGCGCACTGCCGCCTCCGATTGCCCTTGCAAGTGCTCGATCATGGTCTGGATCTCGGCGGTCGATTGGGCGGTACGCTGGGCCAGCAGGCGCACTTCGTCGGCGACCACGGCGAAGCCACGGCCCTGTTCACCGGCACGGGCCGCCTCGATGGCGGCGTTGAGGGCCAGCAGGTTGGTCTGTTCGGCGATCGAGCGGATTACCTCGAGCACACCGCCAATCTTGGTGCTGTGGCTGGCCAGTTCGCGGATCACCTGCACGGCCTGGTCGATGGTCGCCGAGAGCCGGTCGATCTGTTGCAGGCTGCCATGGATCGCCTGCTGGCCATGGCCGACCTGGGCCTGGGCGTTGCGCATCTCGCTGGCGGCCTGCTCGGCGTGCTTGGCCACGTCGTGCACGGCGTAGGTGACTTCGTTGACCGCGGTGGCCACCTGGTCCATCTGCAGCGACTGCTGGGCGCTGCGGGCCTGGGCTGCGCCGGCGTTGTCGCCGACATGCCCGGCAGACTCGGCCAGGGCGTGGGCGGCGCCTTGCAACTGGCCGATCACTCCCTGCAATTTGCCGTTGAAACGGTTGAAGTGCTCGCCCAGGTGGGTGATCTCGTCACGGCCGTGGGTATCCAGACGCCGGGTCAGGTCGCTTTCGCCGCTGGCGATGGTGCCCATGGCGTGTACCGCCTCTTGCAGCGGGCGGGCGATGCTGCGGGCGATCAGCATTACCAGCAGGGCCATTGCCAGGGCAATGGCGAGGCCGACCAACGAGGCATCGCGCAACTGGCGGGCGAACTCGGCCTGCACATCGTCGATGTACACGCCTGAGCCGATGATCCAGCCCCAGGGCTTGAACAGCTGGATGTAGGAGGTCTTGGCCACCGGCTCGCTGGCGCCGGGCTTGGGCCAGCGATAGTCGACCGGGCCTGCGCCCTGGCTGCGGGCCAGGGTGACCATTTCATTGAACACGGCGAAACCGTCAGGGTCGCGGATCGCAGACAGGTCCTGGCCATCGAGCTTGGGATTGGCCGGGTGCATGATCATCTTCGGCTGCAGGTCGTTGATCCAGAAATAGTCGTTCTGGTCGTAGCGCAGCCCGCGCACCACCTGCAGGGCCTGCTGCTGCGCGGCCTCACGCGTCAGGCTGCCAGCGGCTTCCAGGCCTTGATAGTAGGCCAGCACGCCGGCGGCGGTTTGCACCACGTGGCGGGTCTTCTCGGCCTTGGCCTGGTACAGGTCGCCATGCAACTGGCGCAACAGCAGCAGGCCCAGTACCACCAGCATGGCCACCGCCACCAGCAGGATCAGCCACAGGCGGCGGCTGATCGACATCGACCTCAGGGTCTTCATGATGCGTTACTCCAGTCTTGTTCTTTTTTGTCTGCATCCAAGCATGCTTTGCCATCGGCCCCCACACGACCAACGGCTAATGGGTAAAACCAGACAAGCCTTGTTGCAGGTAATACAGAAGCTGCAACACTTGCTTTGATAAGATTTCGGCCGCGCCAGATGAAACCTTTAGGCCGCTGAACTTTTCCGCTGGCTGCGGGACCAACTGTCGCTGTAAAACAGCGTCGCCGCGTGTGGCACCTGTAGATAAATCAAAATAAGCGGCCTGCCACGCGCAGCGTCGCACTTGGGGGATTGATGGATTTTTGGAGTGCCTTGCAGGCAATCATCTTGGGCGTGGTTGAAGGCCTGACGGAATTTTTGCCGATTTCCAGTACCGGGCACCAGATCATCGTTGCCGACCTGATTGGCTTTGGCGGTGAACGCGCCATGGCGTTCAACATCATCATCCAGCTGGGCGCCATCCTGGCGGTGGTGTGGGAGTTTCGACGCAAGATCCTCGATGTCGTGGTCGGCTTGCCGACGCAGGCACCCGCGCGGCGTTTCACCGCCAACCTGCTGATCGCCTTCCTACCGGCGGTGGTGTTGGGCGTGCTGTTCGCCGACCTGATTCATGAGTACCTGTTCAACCCGGTGACGGTGGCGGCCGCGCTGGTGGTGGGCGGCCTGATCATGCTGTGGGCCGAGCGGCGCGAGCACCGGGTGGACGTCGACCATGTCGACGAGATGCGCTGGAGCCATGCCTTGAAGATCGGTTTCATCCAATGCCTGGCAATGATCCCGGGCACCTCGCGGTCCGGCTCGACCATCATCGGCGGCTTGTTGTTCGGCCTGTCGCGCAAGGCCGCCACCGAGTTCTCGTTCTTCCTGGCCATGCCGACCATGGTCGGCGCGGCGGTGTACTCGGGGTACAAGTACCGCGAGCTGTTCCAGCCCGGCGACTTGCCGGTGTTCGCCCTGGGCTTCGTGGTGTCGTTCATCTTCGCCATGATTGCCGTGCGCGGCTTGCTCAAGTTCATTGCCAACCATAGCTACGCGGTATTTGCCTGGTACCGCATTGCCTTTGGCTTGCTGATCCTGGCTACCTGGGAGTTTGGCTGGGTCGACTGGGCGACGGCGCACGGCTGATGGCGCGGGCACAGACAGCGGGCCGGGGAGAGGCCCAGGGCGTGCGCCATGCGCGCCTGAAGTTGCTGGTGCTGGCGGGGCTGTGCCTGCTGCCGTTGCTGGGGGGGCTGCAGATGGGCCTCAGCGGCCAGTCGTGGTTGCCATTGGCGTTATATCCGGCGGTGAGCTTGATCAGTTTGCTGTTGTACTGGCAGGACAAGCAGCAGGCACGTGCCCAGGCCTGGCGTACGCCGGAAAAGGTGTTGCATGCCAGCGAGCTGCTGGGGGGCTGGCCGGGGGCATTGCTGGCCCAGCAGCTGTTGCGCCACAAGACTCGCAAGCTGTCGTATCAGCTGGTGTTCTGGGCCATTGTCGCGGTGCATCAGCTGTTCTGGATCGATCACCTGCTGCTGGGTGGCCGTTGGTTCGGCCAATGGTTTTGATCCACATGCGCTTTGCCACCTGTAGGCGCCAGCCTTGCTGGCGAACCAGGCAACGCGGCGCATGCACAGCACATCAGTCCAGCAGCAACCCCAGCTGCAGCCGCTTGGGCAAGCGCCGTACCACCAACTGGTGCGAGCGGCGCAGCAAGTCGCTCATTTCTTCCCGGGCCATGGGATAGGGCTGTTCCAGGCTGACCCACTTGGCCCGCGCCAGGTAGGGCGCCGGGCGTATCCCCGGGCGGTCGCAGTAGCCCAGGAACAGCTCATCGGCCACCTTGAACGCCAGCCCGTCGCCGCTCAGGCCCTGGATCGCGAACATCTTGTTGCCGGCCACCGAGAACACCCGTATGCCGCCCCATTTATAGTCCTCTTGCGCCCCGGGCAGGGCCAGGCAGAAGGCCGCGACCTGTTCTGCCGTCATCCTGTGCTCAGACATAACGCTCTCCACATGCCTCGAACGAAGCCGCGAGGTGGTCTATCCATACCCTGACCGCCGGCAGCAACCCTCGCCGGTGCGGATATACCGCCTGCAGGTAGCCGCCCGGCAGCGACCAGTCTGGCAGCAGGCGCACCAACTCGCCACGCGCCAGTTCCTCCTCGCAGAACATGCTGGGCAGGGCGGTAAAGCCCAGGCCCGCGCGGACCGCGGCATTGCGCACGACGAAGTCGTCGATGGCCAGGCGTGGTTCCAGCGCCACTTCCTCCTCACGACCGCCGGGGCCGAACAGGCGAAAATGCACCAGGCGGTCGGCCTCGGTGGCGCCCAGCACCGGCAATGTCGCCAGTTGCGCCGGCTCGTGGACATGCTCGGCAAAGCCCGGCGCCGCCACCAGTTGCATCTGCGCCTGACGCAGGCGGCGGGTGACCAGCGCCGGGTCTTCATCGCCCAGGTCGCGTACGCGCAGGGCCACGTCGATACCCTCGGAGATCAGGTCGACGCGACGGTTGAGCAGTACCATGTCCAGTTGCACCTGAGGGTACTGGGCCAAGAAGCGGCTGATGACATCCGGCAGAAAGGCATGGGCCAGGGCCACCGGACAGGACACCCGCAGGCGGCCGCGGGGCTCGCTGGACATGCTGGCCACCACTTCGTCGGCCATTTCTGCCTCCAGCAGCATGGCCTGGCAGTGGCTCAGGTAGCGTTCGCCCACCGCGGTGAGCTTGAGCTGGCGGGTGGTGCGTTGCAGCAGGCGGGTGCCCAGGCGCTCTTCGAGCTCGGCGATGCGCCGCGACAGCCGCGACTTGGGAATCCCCAGCTGGCGCCCGGCAGCGGCGAAACCGCCAGCTTCGACCACCCGGGCGAAGTAGAACAGGTCGTTGAGGTCTTGCATGTGACAGTCTCATTGTTCCATCAGTAGAACAAACTAACGCATTTTTGCCGACTTATCAGCCATTCGCTGTATAGGTAGGATTCTCTCCAACGTGATCGCCCACCGCCGCGGTCTTCATTCACAGGAGAGTCCCATGAAACTGTTGCATATCGATTCGAGCATCCTGGGCGACAATTCCGCCTCCCGCCAACTGAGCCGCGAAGTGGTCGACGCCTGGAAAGCCGCAGATCCGAGCATCGAGGTGGTCTACCGTGACCTGGCCGGTGACGCCATCAGCCATTTCTCCGCCGCCACCTTGGTCGCCGCTGGCACCCCCGAGGAAATGCGCGACGCCGCCCAGGCCCACGAAGCCAGGCTCAGCGCCGAAACCCTGGAAGAGTTCCTGGCCGCCGACGCGGTGGTGATTGGCGCGCCGATGTACAACTTCACCGTGCCGACCCAACTCAAGGCCTGGATCGACCGCGTGGCCGTCGCCGGCAAGACCTTCCGTTATAGCGAAGCCGGCCCTGAAGGTCTGTGCGGCGACAAGAAGGTGATACTGGTGTCCACCGCCGGTGGTCTGCACCAGGGCCAGCCGACCGGTGTTGGCCATGAGGACTTCCTCAAGGTGTTCCTCGGCTTCATCGGTATCACCGACCTGGAAATCGTCCGTGCCCACGGCCTGGCCTATGGCCCCGAGCACCGCGCCAAGGCCATCGACGCCGCCCAGGCGCAGATTGCCGGTGAACTGTTCGCCGCTGCCTGATCCCGCACTGCGGCAAGCAAGCCGACTGGCGCCTCGCGCGCCAGTCGGTTTTTTTCATCCAGTTTTCATGTGGCCACGGCGAAGCGGGTTCTATGCTGATCCATACCGCTGCCCGCTTGACGCACCGCGATGAACCGAACCCGCACCCTGATGGCCCTGTTGCTGCTCGCCGGCCTGTTGGCTCGCGCCGACGCGGCGCCATGGGTTGCCGGTTTGCACCATCTGACCCTGGCCGACCCGGTCGATGCGCGGCCCATGCAGGCGCTGGTGTTCTATCCGGCCAATGGCCAGGTGCGCAACCTGCGGATCGAGGGCTACCAGACCCGGGTCGCCGAAGAAGCACCGGTGGCCATGGGGCGGTTCCCGCTGCTGCTGATCTCCCACGGCAACACCGGCAGCCCGATGGCCCTGCACGATTTGGCCAATGGCTTGGCACGCCTGGGGTTCGTGGTGGTGGCGGTGATCCATCCCGGCGACAACAACCGCGACCACAGCCGCCTGGGCACCCTCAGCAACCTCTATGGCCGCCCTTTGCAGATAAGCGCCGCGATCACGGCGGCGCGTGCCGATGCCTTGCTCGCGCCTTACCTGAACGATGGCAAGGTCGGGGTGATCGGTTATTCGGCCGGGGGCGAAACCGCGTTGATCCTGTCTGGCGCCAGGCCTGACCTCGAACGGCTGCGCCGCTACTGTGAGGCCCGCCCGGGCGATGCCGATGCCTGCAAGACCCATGGCGTGCTAATTGCCGACCACAGCGAATTGGCGCCACGGGCTGACCCTCGGGTCGGGGCGGTGATGCTGATGGCGCCGCTGGGCTTGATGTTCGGGCGTCACGCCCTGGCTGGCGTGCAGGTGCCGGCGTTGATCTACAGCGGTGATCGCGACCAGTTGCTGGCCTTGGAGCACAACGCCGACGCCCTGGCCCGCAAGCTGCCGGTCAGCCCCGATTACCGGCTGCTGTCGGGAGCCGGGCACTTCGTGTTCATGGCGCCCTGCGATGCCGAGCAGCACCAGCGCATGCCCGTGCTGTGCAAAGACCCCGAGGGGGTCGACCGCCGGTATATCCACCGCTCGTTGCGCAGCGCAACCTCGGCGTTCTTCGGCCAGGCCCTGGGCGCGCCGGCGCCTGCCGAGCGTTCAGCCGCGCTGGCTGCGCCGGGCCAGCCACAAGCTCAGCGCAACCCCTGACAGCGCGAGCAGGGCGGCGACGCAGAAGATCGAGGCATAGCCCAGGCGTACCGCCACCGCCCCCATCACCGGGCCAGCAATGGCCAAGGCCAGGTCGAAGAACACCGCATAGGCGCCCAGGCCGGCACCGCGGCTGCTGCTCGGCACCTGGCGAATTGCCTCGACGCCCAGGGCCGGGTATACCAGCGACAGGCCGAACCCGGTCAGCCCGGCACCGAGCAGCGCCCACAGCGGCGTTGGCGCCAGCCACAGCAGCGCCAGGCCCAGGACCTCGGTGCCCATGCAGGCGATGGCGACGTTGTAGCCGCCAAAGCGGTTGACCGCGTTGACGAACAGCAGCCGCGAAACGATGAAGCACAAGCCGAAGGCGCTCAGGCACCAGGCCGCGCCAACCCAGCCGCGCTCCAGGTAATAGAGGGTAACGAAGGTGGTCAGGGTGCCATAGCCGATCGACGCCAGGGTCAGCCCCAGGCCGCAGGGTGCGACTCGGGCGAAGGCCGACCAGAATGGCAGCCGCTCACCGCGCACCACCACGACATCCGGGCGCCTGCGCAACACCGCCAGGGCCAGCAATGCCAGCACCAGCAAGGCAGGGCCTAACACCACGAAGTGCAGCGCATCCACCAGCAACACCCCCGCCGGCGCGCCAATGGCGATGGCGCCGTAGGAGGCGATACCGTTCCATGAGATGACCCGCGCCGTGTGTGGCGCGCCTACCTGGCCGATGCCCCAGCTCAGCGTCGCCACCCCGATCAACCCCTGGGCGATACCCAGCAGCAGGCGCCCGCCCAACAGCAGCGCCAGGCTCAGCCAGGGCAGGGCCTGGCTCCAGGCCGAGAACAGCGTGAGCAGGCCGCAGCCGGCGATACCGTACAAGCCGTAGCGAATGGCGCGCTTGCCGCCCAGGGTGTCGGCCACGCGCCCGGCAAAGGGCCGGCTGAGCAGAGTGGCCAGGTACTGCAGGCCGATGGTCAGGCCGGCAATGACCGCGCCGAAGCCTAGTTGATCATGCACGTGGCTGGGCAATACCGCGATTGGCAGGCCGATGCAGAGGAAGGCGATGAAGGTGTAGAAGACGATCGCGAGGATTTGCCGGGTGATGCCGAGGGTGCTGTGGGGCGTGGTCATGGGCTCGTTCGCGGGCGGGCGGTGGGCTGTGCCCATCATGGCCGCTGCGCGACGGAAAAGAAAGCAGGCTAACTAAACCATCGCGGGGCAAGCCCGCTCCCACAAAGGCTATACAGACCTTGTGGGAGCGGGCTTGCCCCGCGATTGAGTCAGGCGGTCAATAGCGCTGGCTATCGTTACCCGTCGATCAGACCACCACGCCCTGGCTGCGCAGGTAGTCGTCGTAGGTACCGCTGAAGTCCACCACGCCATCGGCGCTCAGCTCGATGATGCGGGTGGCCAGCGACGACACGAACTCACGGTCGTGGCTGACGAACAGCAGGGTGCCCGGGTAGTTTTCCAGCGCCAGGTTCAGCGCCTCGATCGATTCCATGTCCAGGTGGTTGGTCGGTTCGTCCATCACCAGTACGTTGGGCTTTTGCAGGATCAGCTTGCCGAACAGCATGCGGCCTTGTTCACCACCGGAAATCACCTTCACCGACTTGAGGATCTCGTCGTTGGAGAACAGCATGCGCCCCAGGGTGCCGCGGATCACCTGCTCGCCGCTGGTCCACTGGCCCATCCAGTCGAACAGGGTCATGTCGTCTTCGAAGTCGTGGGCGTGGTCCTGGGCGTAGTAGCCCACCTCAGCGCTGTCGGTCCACTTCACCGCGCCCGCGTCAGGCTGCATTTCGCCGACCAGGGTACGCAGCAGGGTGGTCTTGCCGATACCGTTGGGGCCGATGATCGCCACGCGCTCGCCGGCCTCGATGGTGAAGCTGAAGTCCTTGAACAGCACCTTGTCATCGAAGGCCTTGGCCATTTTCTCGACGATCACTGCCTGGCGATGCAGTTTCTTCGTTTGTTCGAAGCGGATGAACGGGCTGACGCGGCTCGAAGGCTTGACCTCGGCCAGCTGGATCTTGTCGATCTGCTTGGCGCGCGATGTGGCCTGCTTGGCCTTCGAGGCGTTGGCCGAGAAGCGGCTGACGAAGGTCTGCAGCTCGGCGATCTGTGCCTTCTTCTTGGCGTTGTCCGACAGCAACTGCTCGCGCGACTGGGTAGCAGCTGTCATGTATTCGTCGTAGTTGCCCGGGAACAGGCGCAGCTCGCCGTAGTCCAGGTCGGCCATGTGGGTGCAGACGCTGTTGAGGAAGTGGCGGTCGTGGGAAATGATGATCATGGTGCTGTTGCGCGCCGTGAGAATCGTTTCCAGCCAGCGAATGGTGTTGATGTCCAGGTGGTTGGTCGGTTCGTCCAGCAGCAGCACGTCCGGGTCCGAGAACAGCGCCTGGGCCAGCAGTACACGCAGTTTCCAGCCGGGCGCGACCTCGCTCATCGGGCCGAAGTGCTGCTCCAGAGGGATACCCAGGCCCAGCAGCAGCTCGCCGGCGCGGGAGTCGGCGGTGTAGCCGTCCATTTCGGCAAACTCGGTTTCCAGCTCGGCGACGGCCATGCCGTCTTCCTCGGTCATCTCCGCCAGCGAGTAGATGCGGTCGCGCTCGGCCTTGACCTTGTACAGCTGTTCGTGGCCCATGATCACCGTGTCGATCACGGTGAAGTCCTCGTAGGCGAACTGGTCCTGGCGCAGCTTGCCCAGGCGGGTGTTCGGCTCGAGCATCACCTGGCCGCCGGACGGCTCGAGGTCGCCGCCGAGGATCTTCATGAAGGTCGACTTGCCGCAACCGTTGGCGCCGATCAGGCCGTAGCGGTTGCCGTTGTTGAATTTGACCGAGACGTTTTCGAACAGCGGCTTGGAGCCGAACTGCATGGTGATATTGGCGGTGGAGATCAAAGCGCTTACCTATCAGTAACTTACGCGGCTGGATTCTCGGCTGATACCGATTTGATACCAATCTTGAGCTTTTCCAGCTCGCTCCAGTCGGAGCTTGAGTTGAGCCAACGCGCATACGTCGACAGCAGCATTTGCACGCTGTGACCCAGCTGTTGGGCGATAAATGCGGGGTTGAGGCCAGACATTAAGCATATTGTCGCATAGGTGTGACGACAGTTGTATGGGGGCCTCCTCCTGATACCCAGCTCATTCAGCACCGGCACCCATTGCTTGTGCAGGTCCGACGTCTGTTTCACGTATTCGCTCCCCTTCGACGGAGGGAACACGTAAGCACGTAGCCGACGGATCCCAGAGCCCGACCACAGCGTCGGGCTTTTTGTTGCCTGCAGGAAAGCGCATGGAGCCTCCTGGCATTCATCATGGCCCTGGCAAGCTACGCCCTGCATCGCGACATCAGCGCCAAGGTCTTTCTTGGCTGCTATTCATCATTCAGGATCGAAAAACTCGCAGGGCACTGGTTGCATATACAGTAATATGCTGCCATAGTGATTTCACTCCCGGGTCCAAATGCAGCACATGCACACTGGTGGTGCTGATCAATAGGACCGAACGAAAGCCCTGAGCTTCGAGCCATCGCCTTTGAGCGACATGAATGCGGAATTTCCCGCGATCAATCATTCAATTCAAAGGTGAAAAAATGAACACAGTAACTATGGGTAAACACTTCATTACCGCTTTTCCTAAAGGGGTTCTGGAGATCGTTTCCGCGGCACAAAACACTGGTGGTCTGATCATCCAGACCGGCCTGATCAAGACCTCGACAGGTACCGTTGATTTGTATGTTGGCCCGACCGGTTCAACCATTTCCAACTCGGCAATCATCTTCTCCGGCAATGGTTCCACCATCGCTGGTAGCGACTCGGAGATTGTTATGCCGTACCCGATCCGCATTCCCGCGGGACAAGCATTGTGGGCATACTCGTCTACACCGAATGGTGCAATCGCACTGACTTGGGATTTACTGGCCTAATGCTTCCTTCTGATCCCGCCTAGTGGCGGGATCTTTCATTGTGGCTCCGCCTCACCGATTGCTCCGAGTTGGGAGTGTTGCTGGTGTCGGCTTTCTTCTGGGTACCTTTGGCGACTCTCTCATCGCAGCCCTTCACCGTGCAATCAACGCCGTATCGTCCGGGATGATCGTCATCTGGGCGACCTGGTACGTACTGAGCGGTAAGGGGCGAGACGGGATCATCAGCGGAGTCATCACCACTGGCGTGATCTACGCGGACACCAAGGCAGGCGTAGCCGTCGTGCATGACATCCCACTCAAATCCTCTGATGGCGAACACCCGAACATCAATTCGTCAGAAGGCGTTACCGCTCTAGGCTGGATCGGATTTGCCGTGATCGCCATGGCCCTGGCTGCACCGCGACATCAGCGCCAAGGTCTTTCTTGGCTGCGTATTCACCATTCAGGATCGAAAAAACTCGCAGTCAACTGGTTGCATATACAGTGCTATGCTGCCATAGTAATTTCACTCCTAGGTCCAATAGCGGCACATGCACACTCGTGGCACTGATCTATAGGACTGAACGAAAGCCCTGAGCTTCGAGCCATCGCCTGTGAGCGACATGAAAGCGGAATTCTCCGCGATACAACATTCGACTCAATAGGTGGTTAGTATGAACGCAGTAAAAGTTGGCAAGAATTACCTGACAGTAAACCCAGGTAGCAATGTGGTTCAGGTTGTAGCTCCTGCGGCAAATACCTCCGGTGTGATTGTTAGCACTTGCCTCATCAGTACGTCCAACGGCGGGGTGGGAGTGTTCACTGGTACTTCTGCTCCTTCGAGCATTGCCGACCAATCCAAGCCAATCATTTTCTCAGCAAATGCGAGTTCGGCTGTCGGCACTGGCTCGGAGCTTGCTCTTCCTTACCCATTGTTTCTTCCCGCAGGTCAGGGGCTGTGGCTCGCCGCAAGTGTTCCAGGCGCAGCGGTTGCGCTGACGTGGGATGTCTTGGTTTGATCTGAGAGTGCGTGTAAGGGCTTCGATAGAGGCCCCACAGTAGACATAAGTCTCTAGTTAATCCATCGCCTCGGCATTTGCCGGGGCTTTTTTGTTTCTGGAGCACACAGATGAACGAAGAGTCGAAGCGCCTCAAGCAATACGTCATCGACGCCGTCGTTGGCGGTAACCTTGATCGTCTTGGTCCTAGCCTGGCCAGCCTCTGGACGGTTGACCCGGGCGAGTATCGACAGCAGCGCTCGAGCAGAAGAACAACGTCGCGCCGCGGCACATGAAGAGGTGAGGGCGCACGTTAATGAACAGCAGGCGTTTGCCGATAACGATGCTGCTGGGGCTGATGCTGCTGGCCAGCGGCTGCGCGACGAAGCCGGCCTGGCATGCGAGGCGTCCTACGACCGCTTGGCCGAGTAGGGCAACTGAGGCACAAGAAGAATGAACCCCGCTTTATAGCGTTGGGTCACAACAAGATCGTGATGCACCCGGCGATATGCCGGCAAGGGAGAGATTATGCGAAGGAAAGAGCTGAAGAGGGAGGTCCAGTCTTGGGCTATGGTTGCGCTCTGGGTCTGCGGTATTGCGCTGGCCACTTTGGCCTGGCACCGCATGCTGACTTGAAGCGGTGCTCGTTGCGGTCCGCTCGAGCCTATGCTGCCCTGATCAAGCCACCAGGGCGGTATGGAGAGTAAACCACGCTTGGGAAGCAGCACCTGTTCCGTCTGTGGGGAAGGCTCAAGAGACCTGCGTCAGGCATTCTTGATCCAAGCAATATTGACCTATCTTGCACACCGGTCCCTGCATAAGGACGTTGTAGTGGTCATCAAGCTCGATAGCGATTTGACCACCCGGCATGTGCACGGTTATCTGCCGGTCAACGAACCCAAGCCGGCGCGAAACTGCCGCGGCGGCACAACTGCTGGTACCCGAAGACAGCGTGTAGCCAACGCCTCGCTCCCAGATCTGCACCCTCAGGTTTGCGCGGTCGATGACGCTCACGAATTGAACATTGGTCCTGTTCGGGAACCGCGATAAATGTTCGATGATCGGCCCGAGCCTGCGGGCGAGTGCCTCGGTGGGCTGATCGACGAACACCACGCAGTGGGGGTTGCCCATCGACACTGGGTGCAGGTGCAGTTGCATGCCATCGAGGTCCACGGCGTGTCTTTCGATCTCGGGGAAGCTCGCCATGCCCATGGCGATGGAAATGCGCCGACCGTTGTCGAGTACCTGGCAATGAACCCGCCCGCCTTGGGTTGTCAGCTCGAACGGCGCGTGCGTCACGATGCCCTGATCCCAAAGATAGCGACAGAGAATACGCAGGCCGTTGCCACTCTTCTCTGCCTCGGAGCCATCGATATTGAAGATGCGCACCGCGAGCGGCGCGTCGGCCGCGATTAGCGGCACCAGGATGCCGTCGCTGCCCAGCCCTTTGTGTCGGTCGCAGATCAGCGAGATTGCCTGGGCCGAACAGGCGAACGGTGTGTGGTCGTGGTAGACCAGATAGTCGTTGCCGGCCGCGTGGTATTTCATGAACTGCATGGGTTATAGCTCCAAGAGGCGCCTGGGGCGGTCAGGGTCAGTCTTGCTACACCGCTACGCCAGCCGCAACAGGCTTCATCAGTCATGCGGCGAGTGGCCGTTGACGTCTGAGGCGGATGTTCGAACTTGTTTCGGCCAGCGCTGCGCGGTCATGGGCAGCGGGGCGTGGCAGCCATCAATGAGTTCAACTCGCCATAGGTGTGGGCCTTCAAGGCATGGCTGTCGAGTTGCCCACGCTCCAGGAAGCTGCGGGCCAAGCCAGCCATGGCGCCGTACAAGAACTCGGCGATGCTCGAGCCGGCACTCAGGCGCCTGACACCGAGGCGTTGCAGCTCGCCCGGCGCAGCCAGGCCTTCGCGCCAGAGCAGGTTGACTGGCAAACGCGATGTTCGGCACAGCGTGGCGATTTCACCAGCCTCGACCACGCCAGCGGCGAACAATCCGTCTGCGCCGGCATTGGTATACAGCGCGGCGCGCTTGAGGAGTTCTTCCAGGCGTTGCTCGGCAGGCACCAGGTTTTTCAGGTAGACGTCGCAGCGCACGTTGACGAACAGCTTGACCCCGTGCCGACTGGCAACGTTCCTGGCGGCGTCGAGCTTGCGCATGAGCAGCTCGGGAGAGCCCGCGCCGTCTTCGATATTGATGCCGACCGCGCCCTCGGTGATGACAGCGTCGATCACTTGCGCGACCTGCTGAGGGTCCTCCGAATAACCCCCTTCGATATCCACCGTCAGGGGGACGCCAAGCACCCGCGTCATGGAGCCGATGGTGGACCGCAACAACGCCAGCGGCAGCTGATTGCCATCCTGATAGCCGTGGGACCAGGCCATCGCCGCGCTGCTGGTGGCGACGGCCTTGCTGCCCAGGCGCTCGACGAGACGCGCGCCGCCCGCGTCAGCCACGTTGGCCAGGGTCAGCAAGCCGTTCTGGTGAAGACCATGAAACACATCATCCAATGCCGCCATGAAATCCCGCTCCTTAGAACATCATAATGTGGCCCCTGGTCGAGGTGGTGCGCACCGGCCCTGAGTGTACCTCCATGGCGGGGTAGTCGGAAGCAGGGCAGGGCTGTAACCACAGGGGGCGTGAGTGCGGCGATATTCGACACAAGTCAGCCGCGCTGCGACGCCAGCAGTTTTTCCAACAGCGCGCAAAGCTGCTCCTGTTCTTGCGTATCCAGCCCAGCAACGATCGTGTGCTGGTTGGCGACATGGAGCTCAACGGCTTTTTCAATCAGCGCGAGGCCGTCGGATGTGAGTGCAACGAGCGTTCCTCTTTTGTCTGCCGGGTTCGGCCGGCGCGCAACCCAGCCAGCCTTCTCCAGCCGATCGATCCGATTGGTCATGCTTCCAGACGAGATCATGGCGGCTTCATAGAGGTCGGTCGGCGTCAGGGCGTACGGTGCGCCACTGCGGCGCAATGTGGCCAAGACATCGAACTCCCCTGGCTGCAATCCAAACTCCGCAAACAAGGGGTTTAGCCGGTCACGCGCGACCACCAGTGCGGCTTCTGCCAGGCGACCCAACAAGGTCATCGGTTTGGTATCGAGGTCTGGCCGTTCGCGCGCCCATTGGCTGGCTGCTTTCAGTGCTCTGTCCATTGTCCCGTCCGTTATTTATCTTTACGTAGAGATAATTTATCTCTACATTAAGATAACAGAGCGCGGACACGCGGAAAACACTGGTTCAGGAACCTGATCATGCCCACTGCTTACAACCGTTGGCTTTATGCCCTGGCAATAGTGCTCGTCGGGATCAATCTGCGTCCGACCATGGCGGCTATCGGTCCGCTGCTGGATGCCATTCAGCGCGACACCGGCCTGTCCGATACCGGCGCAAGCTTGCTCACTACGCTGCCTGTCGCGTTGATGGGCGTGTGCTTGCTTGCAACTTCGCGACTGACAACCTGGGTCAAGGAGCGTAACGGCATCGCGCTGGGGGTAGCGTTGATCCTCATGAGCAGTTTGCTTCGCTGGTTAATACCTAGCGCAGACTTGCTGCTTGCCACGGCGATCCTGGGCGGCATCGGGATTGCTGTCGTGCAGGCCATGCTTCCGATCCTGATCCGACACCGTGCCGGCGTCGGGGCTGCCAGCCTGATGGGCGTCTACTCAACCGCGATCATGGGTGGCGCTTTCCTGTCGGGGACGGCCAGCCCATGGATGGCGAAAGTTTACGACTGGCCTGCTGCATTGGGCATCTGGGCACTTCCTGCCCTCGTTGGGTGCCTGGTTTGGTGGGGCGCCACCACCGGTAAGGACAACGTTCCTGGCAAACCGCGACGCTTGCTCGTATCGAGCAAGTCGCGCGCGTGGTTGTTGCTGGCGTTCTTTGGACTGAGCACAGGCGCTTACACGCTCGTTCTAGCATGGCTGCCGCCTTTTTACACAGGCTTGGGGTGGTCCGCCGAGTCGGCAGGAATAATGCTCGGCATCGTAACTTTGGCGCAAGTGGTCGCCGGAGTTGGTGTGTCGTACTGGGTCAGCCGCTGCGCCGATCGTCGTCTGGTGATATTCGCGGCCATCGGCGCGCTTTTCCTGGGGCTGCTCGGTTTCGCCATTGAACCGCAGCTTGGCGCGTGGCCCTGCGCCTTGCTGGCAGGTTTGGGCATTGGTGCACTGTTCCCGCTGGGCCTGATCGTTGCGATGGATCATGGCGAAACGGCGGACGAGGCAGGAGCGATTGCCGGTTTTGTCCAGGGCGGTGGCTATGTGCTTGCTGCTGCACTGCCGCTCTTGGCGGGTTTTCTGCGTCAGCACCTGGCTGACCTCTCGCTGGCTTGGTGGCTGATGGCTGTTCTATGCCTGGTGCTTTGGTTGATCGCCAGCCGTCTGCGCCCAGGCACGCACATTTCATTTTGAACCGCCCGAAGGAGCATCGCATGGCTTATTACTATGTACAGGGTCGCAGCAATTACTACATGGAATTTGGCCAAGGCAAGCCTGTTCTGCTGTTGCATGGCATCAGCAATTCTGGCCGCGCCTGGTCGCCGCAAATTCCTGCGTTGGCAGATGCCGGGTACAGGGTAATCGTGCCCGACCACGCCGGGCATGGCGCTTCGGCTAATGTGGTGCGCCCGTTTGGCGTCGCCGATATTGCCAACGACGTGGAGTGCCTGCTCGCACATCTTGGGATCGACAACCTCGATGTGGTGGGCCTATCGCTTGGAGGAATGGTGGCGTTGGAGCTGGCGCTGCGCCATCCTGCCAGAGTCCAGCGGCTCGTTGTTGCCAACAGCTTCGATAAATCGGCAACGCTGGAGTTCAAGGAGATGGCTGAAGGATGGGCCAAGGTCTTCGAGCAGCCGCATGGTCCAGTGACACGCCTGGAGTCGAACTGGATTGCTTCTGTTTCAGAAGCGTTTCGCTCCACGGCGGACGGCATGCGAACCTATCAGACCTGGCACGGGATCGCGGCGACTACCGATGGACCGTCTCTGGCACAGGTAGCACGCGGCATCACAAGGTTCGATGTCTCGGCACGACTTGGCGAGTTGGCAATGCCCACACTCTATATCGCGGGCAGTCTCGACAAAATGTCGCCACCCGCACTGAGCCGACGCATGGCCGCGCAGACGCCGCATGGGGAGCTATCCATCATTGAGGGGGCGGCGCATATCTCCAATGTCGACTCGCAAGACGAGTTCACGGCGCGGCTTCTTGCATTCCTGCTGCGTGGTGCATCTATCCAGTAAGAGCTGCAACAGTTGTATCTGCAAACGACGGCACGCAGGAGTGGATCCGTTCTAGCCGCAACCTGGAGGCAATCAGGGGCGGCGAAGAACATTTGGATATGGCGCTGAGGCGCTGTTTTCGGTGAGCAGAAGTTGCAATGTACCTGCCAAAAAAACCTCGATACCCCCAGCCGGATGCGCGAGCTCTGCTCGCATCGCCAGCCGAGCGGAAGCTCGGCACTGCTGTATCTTCGGTCGATACCTGCTCACCGGCGCACCTTCAACTGCAACGTCATCGGTAGGCCCCTTCGATTAAGAAGTGCCTTCGCTGACATGGAACAAGGCAGTTACGTATGCGGGCAGTTCGCTGCTGGCGATATCCTTCGCCTCTGCTGGCGTCAGCCCATAAAGGCGCATGAAGCACTCGATGGTGTTGTTCACGGTATTGGGCGGCGCCTGGCCTTCGAGCAGGTTACGCATGGCGGCGATGAGCCCGGCGATGGTGATCTGGGCTGCGGCCTCCACACAGGCGACGTCGAAGCGCCCACTGGCAACGCCTTCGGCGATATCCGACTTGGCCTGTTCGTTGAACGAGTCGCTCATGGCCTTATGGCTGGCATGCGAGCGCACGATGAACCACCCCCAGATCTCATTCTGGATGGCCTGGGTGAGAAACAGTTTCTGCACGTAGGTGATCGACAGGGCGCGGTCCTGCTCGGCTTGGTTGATGGCGCCGATAATCCGTTCGATCTCGTGGTTCTTCTCGAGAAACAGGGCCGTGGCGATGTCTTCCTTGGAATGGAAATGGTTGTAGAAGGTGCCAAACCCGACATCGGCGCCGTTGGTGATGTCCTCGATGGTCATCTGCTCGAAGCCTTTCACCGCGATCAGCCGTTGCACGGAGTCGATCAGCTTCTTGCGCGTGCGCATCTTCGACTTGAGCCCCCGCGGCATGGCAACCGGTTTGCTGTCCTCGGCTGGGCGATGCTCGTTGTTCTTCATGAAATCCCCGCTGTGCTCGTTGTTGCGCCGCCTGCTTGGTCGCAAGCGATGGCGGGCGCGTATCGGGCACATGATGCCTCAGATGGCGGGGCCTGGGGTATCGCCGCCGAAGCATCGTCTGGCAACGCGCTTCAGCGGCATGGCAGCGCGGCTCTAACAGGCTTCTGCCAAGCGGTGGTACTGGCGCCGGAAGTACATGAGGCTTTCGTTGGGTGGACCGAAGCGCACGTCCTGCACCTCGCAGATGAACACACCATGGGTGCCGACCTCGGTGACCTGGACGACCCGGCAGTCGAAGGACACCAGGCTGTCGTCCAGTGACGGCGCGCCAGTGCGCAAAGCGCTCCAGGCGACGGCTTGGAAACGCTCTTCGAGGCTGATCTTCAGGGCGCCGCTGAAGGTGCGCGAAATGTCTTCCTGGCGCCCGTGCAACACATTGACGCAGGCCACGCCATTGTTGACGAAGCGTTCGTACTGGAAGCCGCCCTTGTTCATGCAGAACAGCAGGGTTGGCGGTGAGTCGCTCACGCTGCAGACGGCGGAGGCTGTGAACCCTCCGAGCCCGGCAGCACCGTCAGTGGTGATCACGTTTACAGCCGCGCCGAGATGGGTCATGGCTTCGCGAAAGCTGATGGCGTCCATCGTTACCTCCGTTGACTCCAGGCATTGGCCGTGGAGCGCTTGATTGTTCTTGTTTGATTGACGATTAAATCAGAACTGATGAATTCGTCACCTAAAACGCTACCAGAAGATTTTCGTGTTGACCAGTGCCGTCCAGCGCGCCTCGCCGATGACGACCAGCGGTGGTCTGGAGGGGGGTGAAAGGATGTTGACAAACAGAAAATATGATCGCCTAATCGCAACTGATGACTAAATCAGTTGTGATTGTTTAGTCATGATGCTGACCGCAATCCAGCGGACTGTCGGAGAATAAAAACAATGAGCATGCCAATTTGCCTGTCTCCATCCTCCTTGCTTGCGCGTTGCCGTTGCGCACGCTCGAAAGCCTCTCGCTCATTGTTCCTGCGCCCGAACGACGCCTTGGCGTCGACTCGGCTGCGACCGTCACGTTTTCCCACCTGATCGCGGTCATGCGCACAGCCTGCCGCGCGCAGGCAAACAACCATCGAGAACAAGAGGCTGAACAATGGGAATTCTCAGAGTGGGCCACGTCGACCTGAAGGTGGACGACCTGGACCAGGCACTGCACCACTATGTCAATATCATCGGCTTGAGCGAGACCTCGCGTGACGCCCACGGACGCGTCTACCTCAAAGCCTGGGACGAGTGGGATGCCTATTCGCTGGTGCTGTCGCCTGCCGGTGGACCGGGCTTGAACCACATCGCCTACAAGGTCGAACACGACAATGACCTGAACGTGCTCGCCGAGAAGATCGGCAGCCACGGCGTGGAGGTGAGCTGGAACGCCGAAGGCTACCTGCATCAATGCGGTCGCTCGATCGGGTTCGACCTGCCCAGCGGCCATCGCATGTACCTGTACGCTGAGAAGGCGTTCATCGGCAAGGCGGTCGGCACCTTGAACCCCGAGCCTTGGCCCGATGGCCTGCTTGGCGCGGGCGTGCACTGGCTCGATCACGTCATGCTCACCTGTCCGGTGGACGAAAATCGCGGGATCAACACCGTCGTGACCACCACCGACTTCCTCATGCAGGTGCTGGGTTTCAACCTCGCCGAACAAGTGGTCACCGATGACGAAGGCAAGAACCAGTTCGCCACCTGGCTGTTCCGCGGCACCAAGGCCCATGACCTGGCGCTGGGTGCGGGAGGGGGCACGGGGTTGCACCACATTGCCTTCTACCTGGAGGACTGGAACGCGGTGTTGCGCGGAGCTGACATCCTCGGCAAGCACAAGGTGCCGATGGATGTGACGCCGCAACGGCATGCCATCACCCGTGGCCAGACCACGTATTTCTTCGACCCCAGTGGCAATCGTAATGAGATGTTCGCCGGGATGGGCTACTTCGCCCAACCGGACATGCCGACGATTACCTGGCTGGCCAAAGATATATGGCGCGGCATCTTCTTCCATGACGGTACGCCACGTCCGGACTTCCTCGAAAACTATACCTGAGTCGAACTTTATCGTTAGAGGTTCCGCAGCCGTCCGTGGCCGCGGTGGGCAGGCTTTATCTGAAAGTTGGGTGTTTTATGAAACATGAGAACTCTCCCGAACAGGGTTTGGTCATCGATGCTGGCGGCATTGCGACCAATTATCACGATCAGGGCGAAGGTTATCCGACGTTATTCATCCACGGGTCTGGCCCGGGTGTCACCGCCTGGGCGAACTGGCGCCTGGTATTGCCGGTGCTGGCCACACAGATGCGGGTGATCGCCCCGGATATCGTTGGTTTCGGCTACACCCAGCGTCCAGAGGGCATTCGCTATGGGCGCCAGGTCTGGGTCAAGCATTTGCTGGACTTCATCGACGCGCTGGGCCTGGACAAGGTCAACCTGGTGGGCAACTCCTTTGGCGGCGCCCTGGCACTGGCAATGGCGGTCGATCACCCGGAGCGGGTGAACAAGCTGGTGCTCATGGGCAGCGTGGGCGTCGCGTTCGAGCTGACTCCCGGGCTGGACGCGGTATGGGGGTATGAACCCTCGATCGCCAACATGAGGGCACTGCTGGAAGTCTTTGCCTTCAACCACGACCTGGTCAATGACGACCTGGCGCGCATGCGCTACGAGGCGAGCATTCGCCCCGGCTTCCAGGAGGCGTTCGCCTCGATGTTCCCGGCGCCGCGCCAGGCCGGCATCGACAAGTTGACGGTGCCGGTCGACCAACTTTCCGCGCTTAAGAACCGGACGTTGATTGTGCACGGTCATGAAGACCAGGTTATTCCGGTGGCGAACAGTCATCGCTTGTTCGAGTTGCTGGAAAACGCCGAACTGCATGTGTTCAGAAAGTGTGGGCACTGGGTACAGATCGAACACGCAGAGCGTTTCGCTTCATTGTTGAAAGGCTTCTTGGGCAGCTGAAGCAGGGCCGGCTCGAAACCTTTCCGATTGTCTATCAATACGCGAGTGGCGATGTACGCCATCGGCGCCAAGCAGTGCGGAGTTAATCATGAAAATCAGTTATTTCCAGCAAGTACCCTATCGGTCATTGCCGGATGACTTCGAGTCCAGGCACGAGTCTGTCGTGACCACCCCTTACCACGACCTGGTGACACCGGAGGGCATCCGCAGCGCCTTCAAGGACGCCCTGGACGAGATGATGTTCGCCGCCCGTTGCGGCTTCGATGGCATCGCCATCACCGAGCATGGCCAGAGCAGCTACGACATGATGCCCAACCCGGACCTGTTCCAGTCCGTGGTGGCCTATATGACCGAGCAGGAAGGCCTGGAAACGGCGATCTACCCGTTGGGTCGTTCGCTAGGCAAAACCCGCGAGCCGCTGCGCGTGGCCGAGGAGCAGGCAATGCTCGACTGCATGTCGGGTGGGCGTCTGATCTGTGGCTTCCCGATCGGCTTGGCCTATGACGCCAACTCCAACAATGGCGTGGCGCCGATGGAAACCCGCGAGCGTTTCGACGAGAACCTCGAGCTGATCCTGCGGGCCTGGCGTGAGCGCGAGCCGTTTGCCTTCAACGGCAAGTTCACCAAGCTTAGCAACGTGAACATCTGGCCACGCCCGCTGCAGACGGCGCCGCATCCGCCGGTGTGGATCACCGCCATCGGTAACCCGAACACCATGAAGTTCATCCTGGAAAACAACTACGGCTTCAACTACTTCGGCTGGTTTGGCCCGAAGGTCACGGGGCGGCGGATCTTCGACCGTTTCCAGCAGATCGCCGAGGAGCTTGGCAAGGAGGTCAACCCTTACCAGGTCGGTTTCATGCAGATGGTCGCCGTCGCCGAGACCGACGCCGAAGCCGAACGCCTGTATGCCCGCCATGCCGAGTACTTCTTCCGCAAGTCCTTGGGCGGCATCGGCATGAACCGCCTGGCGCTGCCGGGGGGCATCGATATCCGCGGCCTGGAGTTCATCTACCGCGATCCCAAGGACTTCGGCATCTACGAAAAGATGCGCACCATCACCTTCAAGGAGTTGGTCGAGTGCGGCGCGATCATCTGCGGCAGCCCGAGCACCGTGCGCGAGCGCATCAAGGAGTTCGCCAGCGATTTCAAGATCGGCAACCTGCACGCGATGTTGCAGTTCGGCTCAATGCCCACCGAGTTGGCCAAGTACAACATCGAGCTGTTCGCCAGGGAGGTCAAACCGCACCTGTCCCAGCTCTGGAGCGACCAGGGTTACCAGCATCACTGGTGGCCTGAGCGTCTCGGTGGCAAGCCGGCCTGAACATCCCCACAGTCTTTGGAGTCACTGCAATGAACTCAACTCAATACCTTCAAGTAAAGGCCTGGGACGGCAAGATCACGGTGCGCGTGCGGGTGGCCGGCCAAGGCCCGGCACTGGTCTACCTGCATTCGGCGGCAGGTCCGCTGTGGGACGATTTCCTCGATCGCCTGGCCGAGCAATACACCGTCTATGCGCCGGAGTTTCCTGGCACAACGCCGGACGATCCTTATGCCGTGAAGCAGCTCGACGACCTGCAGGACGTGGTGTTGCTGTACCAGGAGGTGATCGGCAAGCTGCAGCTGGAGCGCCCTGTGCTGGTGGGGCAGAGCTTTGGCGGCATGCTGGCGGCGGAACTCGCCAGTGTTTTCCCGCAATTGCCGTCGAGATTGGTCATCCTCAATGCCATCGGCCTGTGGCGTGACGACGCGCCAATCGCCAATTGGAATGAGGTGCCCGCGCCCGACATGCCGGCGCTGCTGTTCCATGACCCGGCCATCGAGGTGGCGCGCAAGATGTTCGAGCTGCCACAGGACCCCGAGGAGCGGGTCAAGGCCATGGCGGCGGGTGTCTGGGCGCTGGGCTGTACCGGCAAGTTCGTCTGGCCGATTGCCGACCGTGGCCTGAACAAGCGCCTGCATCGCATCGCGGTGCCGAGCCTGATCGTCTGGGGCGAGCACGACCGCCTGGTGCCGGCAGTGTACGCCGATGAATTCGCCACGCGCATCGCTGGCAGCCGCGTGCGGATGATCGCCAACGCAGGGCATATCCCGCAGATGGAAAACCTCGAAGCCACCCTGGGCGCAACCCTGGACTTCCTGGGCGAGCAGGCGCAGTAGCGCAGCGGCGGCAAGGGGGCCACGGGCCCCCGATCCACCCATGCTCCTTTCAACCGCCTGATTGACGAGAATCATCATGACGCCAACAGACCACACCCTGGAGCGGCTCGCGCACGTCCTGCGCGAGGCCGAGCGGCAGGGCGAAGCCATCGCCCCTCTGCGCGAGCAGATTGGCGAAAACAACGCCGAAGCCGCTTATGCCATCCAACGCTTGAACGTGGCCCATGCCCTGGCCAAGGGGCGCCGCCTGGTCGGTCGCAAGATCGGTTTGACCAACCCCAAGGTGCAGGCCCAGCTAGGGGTCGACCAGCCAGACTTCGGCTGCCTGTTCGCCGACATGGCCTACGGCGACAACGAGACCGTGCCGTTCAGTCGCGTACTGCAGCCGAAGATCGAGGCCGAGATCGCCCTGATACTCGAGCGCGACTTGCCCAACGCCGACACCACCTTCGCTGATGTGCTCGATGCCACCGGTTGGGTCGTGCCGGCCCTGGAAGTCGTCGGCAGTCGCATCGCCGACTGGCGCATCCGCTTCGCCGACACCGTGGCCGACAACGCCTCCAGCGGTTGCTTCGTGCTCGGCGGGCCGGCCCGTCGCCTCGACGGCCTCGACCTGCGCGGCGCGACCATGCGCATGACCCGCGACGGCGAGCCAGTGTCCGCCGGCAGCGGTGCCGAATGCCTGGGCCACCCACTCAATGCCGCGGTATGGCTGGCACGCACCATGGCGCGCCTGGGCGACCCGCTGAAGGCCGGCGACATCATCCTCACCGGTGCCCTCGGGCCGATGGTGGCGGTGGCGGCCGGTGATCGTTTCGACGCCGAGATCGACGGCCTTGGCCGGGTCGGCGTGACCTTCAGCAGCGACTAATCGCAGGGAGAACTTTCATGAGCACTAAACGCAAAGTTGCCATCATCGGTTCCGGCAACATCGGCACCGACCTGATGATCAAGATCATGCGCCACGGCCAGCACCTGGAAATGGCGGCCATGGTCGGCATCGACCCCAACTCCGACGGTCTGGCCCGCGCCGCACGCCTGGGCGTGGCCACCACCCACGAGGGGGTAGAGGGCCTGGCCCGCCTGCCGGTGTTCCAGGACATCGATTTCGTCTTCGACGCCACCAGCGCCGGCGCCCACGTCACGAACGACGCCTTCCTGCGCCGGCACAAACCAGGCCTGCGCCTGATCGACCTGACCCCGGCGGCCATCGGCCCGTACTGCGTGCCGGTGGTCAACCTGGAGCAGCATCTGGGCCAGCTCAACGTCAACATGGTCACCTGCGGCGGCCAGGCCACCATTCCCATGGTCGCCGCGGTATCGCGGGTGGCCAAGGTGCACTACGCCGAGATCGTCGCCTCGATCGCCAGCAAGTCGGCGGGCCCCGGTACTCGCGCCAACATCGACGAATTCACCGAGACCACCGCCAAGGCCATCGAAGTGATCGGCGGTGCGAGCAAGGGCAAGGCGATCATCGTCATGAACCCGGCCGAACCGCCGCTGATGATGCGCGACACGGTGTACGTGCTGAGCGAGCCGGCCGACCAGGCCCAGGTCGCGGCGAGCATCGAGGAAATGGCCGCCGCGGTGAAGGCCTACGTGCCGGGCTATCGCCTCAAGCAGCAGGTGCAGTTCGAACAGGTGCGCGACTTGAAACTGCCGGGGCAGGGGACCTTCACCGGCCTGAAGACCTCGGTGTTCCTCGAGGTCGAAGGCGCCGCCCATTACCTGCCGGCCTACGCCGGCAATCTCGACATCATGACCTCCGCCGCGCTGGCCACCGCCGAGCGCATGGCGCAGGCGATGGGAGTTTTGGCATGAGCAAGAAACTGTATATCTCCGACGTGACGCTGCGCGACGGCATGCATGCCATTCGCCACCAGTACTCCCTCGACGACGTGCGCGCCATCGCCACGGCGCTGGACCAGGCCAAGGTCGACTCCATCGAAGTGGCCCATGGCGACGGCCTGCAAGGCTCGTCGTTCAACTACGGCTTCGGCGCCCACACCGACCTTGAGTGGATCGAGGCGGCGGCCGACGTGGTGCAACACGCCAAGATCGCCACGCTGCTGCTGCCGGGCATCGGCACCTTGCATGACCTCAAGGCCGCCTATGACGCCGGTGCGCGAGTGGTACGGGTGGCTACCCATTGCACCGAGGCCGATGTGTCCAAGCAGCACATTGAGTACGCCCGCAACCTCGGCATGGACACCGTCGGCTTCCTGATGATGAGCCACATGCAGACCCCCGAAGGCCTGGCTGGCCAGGCAAAGCTCATGGAGAGCTACGGCGCCACTTGCATCTATGTGGTGGACTCCGGAGGCGCGATGAACATGGCGGATATCCGCGCGCGGTTCAGGGCGGTGAAAGCCGTGCTCAAACCCGAAACCGAAACCGGCATCCACGCCCATCACAACCTTAGCCTGGGCGTGGCCAACTCCATCGCCGCGGTGGAGGAGGGCTGCGATCGCATCGATGCCTCGCTGGCCGGCATGGGCGCTGGCGCCGGCAATGCGCCGCTGGAGGTGTTTATCGCCGCCGCCGACAAGCTCGGCTGGCACCACGGCACCGATCTCTATGCACTGCTCGATGCCGCCGACGATCTGGTGCGCCCACTGCAGGACCGGCCCGTGCGAGTCGATCGCGAGACCCTGGGGCTGGGCTATGCCGGGGTTTATTCCAGCTTCCTGCGCCATACCGAGATCGCCGCGGCCAAGTATGGCCTCAAGACCCTCGACATTCTGGTGGAGCTGGGGCGCCGGCGCATGGTCGGCGGCCAGGAGGACATGATCGTGGACGTGGCGCTCGATCTGTTGCGGGCGCGGCAGGCGGGCTGACCCGCTGCGGGTCCAACCCAATGGCCTGTCGGGCTGCTGGCCTGGCAGGTTCAACCCATGGTTGCTGGAGCATTCAACATGAACACTCATACCGGCCGTGTAGCGGTCATCACCGGTGCCGCCAAGGGCATTGGTCGCACCCTTGCCGTCAGCTTCGCGCAACGCGGTGCCGACCTGGCACTGCTGGACCTGGACGACTGCGCGCAGACCCAGGCCGAGGTCGAGGCTTTGGGCGTCAAGGCCATCCGGGTCGCCTGCAACGTGGCGGCCGAGGCAGACTGGAAGAAGGCGCGCGATGCCGTGGAGCAGGCGTTCGGGCGGGCCGATATCCTGGTCAACAATGCCGGCATCTATCCATTTGCGCTGCTCGAGGAACTGAGCGTCGAAACCTACAACCGTGTGCTTTCCGTGAACCTGGTGGGCCCGTTTCTGGGCGCACGCACCTTCGTGCCGTTGATGGAAAAGGCCGGATGGGGGCGTATCGTCAACATCTCCTCCGACTCCATCGGCACCAACTTGCCCGGCCTGAGCCATTACATGGCAAGCAAGATGGGTGTCATCGGGCTGACCCGCGGCCTGGCCAATGAGCTCGGTGAAAAGGGCATCACGGTCAATGCCGTCGCTCCGGCAATCACCCGTACCCCTGGGACCGGCGCCGTGCCGGAAGAGGTGACCCGCGCGGTCTGGAACCAGCAGGCGATTCGACGCTTCGCCGAGCCGCAGGACATTGTCGGGCCGATCCTGTTCCTGACCTCCGAGGATGCCGGTTTCGTGACGGGGCAGACGCTGGTGGTGGATGGGGGGATGTGGAAGCTATGAACACTATCCGCAAAGGTAGGGCCGTGGTGCTGGAGCGCCCTGAGTCGTTGGTCTTGCGTGAGCTTTGTGTGCCGTCGCCCTCTGCAGGCGCCGTGGTGGCACGGGTGGAGTACGGTGGCGTGTGTGGCAGCGATGTGCACATGACCAAGGGCGAGTTCAATCTGCCTCACGCGATTGTGCTGGGTCATGAAGGTGTCGGTGTGATCGAGGAGCTGGGCGAGGGCGTGCTCCATGACTACGCCGGCGTCAATGTTACCGCCGGCGATCGCATTTACTGGTGCCCCATCGCGCCTTGCCACAAGTGCTGGTATTGCACGATCGAGAAGGATTTCTCGTCCTGCACCCAGGCGACCTGGTTCGGTCCTGTGGACAAGCCGACCTGGGGCAGCTACGCCGACTTTGTGACTTTGCCCGAGGGCGCGGCCTTCTTCCGTATTCCCGATGGCACGACGAGCGAGGCCGTGATCGCCTTCGGCTGTGCGTTGCCGGCAGTCTTGCAAGGCGTCGAACGCGCGGGCGGGATCAAGCCGTTGAGCCACGTCGTGGTTCAAGGCTGCGGGCCGATCGGCCTGGCGGCGGTCATGCTGGCCAAGCTCTCCGGGGCCGCCACAGTGACCGCGATAGACGCCTCGCCCTTGCGCTTGAGATTGGCTGAGCAGTTCGGCGCGACCAGCGTGCTGGACCTGGCCAGCACTTCGCTGGACGAGCGCCTGGCGCGCGTTCGCGCAGTCAGCGGGGGGCGTGGGGCCGACCTGGTCATTGAGGCCAGCGGGCACCGCTCGGCTTTCCCCGAGGGTGTGGGGTTGTGCGCCAGGAATGCGGCATACCTGTTGATCGGCTTGTGGGCGAGCCAGGGCGAGCAGCCCTTCGATCCTTCGCTGATCGTCCAGCGCAACCTGCGGCTGATCGGCACCCAGTACGCCCAGGGGCGTCATTATCACGATGCGATGAAGATCGTCTCGCTGCATCACCAGGCGTTCCCCTTCGAAGCGCTCATCACCCATCGCTGTGGCCTGCACGAGGCTCGGCAGGCGCTTGGCCTGGTGACCTCAGGACAGGCGGGGAAAGTCGTCATGCGACCGTAAGCGCCGGATCACCAACACCCACACCTTCTCGGTAACCGACCTGGTGGGCATTACTGCCCGCCACGGCTTCGGCCTGCCCATTGAAAGACAGGATTTGATAATGAATAACAAGAAACAAGTCCGGACCATCGCCACCGCCAGTACTCTGGCCGCCGCGATGTTGCCTTTGTGTGCGACTGCCGGTGGCCACTACACGCCGGGTGTCGAAGGCCTGCAAGCGGCCAGCGCGCCGCCGCCCGGGCTCTACTACCTTGCCTATGTGGTGAACTACGACATCGACAGCTTCCGCGCCCCTGGCAGCAACGACGACTTGCCGGGCCACAATCGAGGTAATGTCACCGCGGTGGCGAACCGGCTTATCTGGGTCACCGACAAGAAAGTGCTCGGCGCCGACTTCGCCGTGGAGACGATGGTTCCCGTCGCGCACACCTCGCTCAACCTGAACGCCGCAGGAATATCCGACTCGCGCACCGGCATCGGTGATATCTACGCCGGCGTGGCGCTGATCTGGCATGGGCAGCAGTGGGATGCGGCAGCGGTCGGCGGCCTGTGGTTCGACAACGGCAGCACCAGCGACCCAGCTTCGCCTGGCAAGGGCTTCAAGACCACCATGCTTTCAGGTGGCGCGACCTACTACTTCGATAGCGCCAAGACGATCACCGCCTCGGCGCTGATGCGTTTCGAGCGCAATGGCGAGGACGATTCGGGGTTCCAGCCGGGTAATGAAGTGACGCTGGAATGGGGGGTGGGCAAGAACCTGGGCACCTTCCAGGCCGGGGTGGTGGGTTACAGCCAATGGCAGGCATCGGACGACAAGGGCTATGGCGCGAGTAATGATCGCTCATCACGCCACGCGGTCGGCCTGGAGCTCGATTATCCGCTTCCCGGCACGGGCGTTCTGTTCAAGGGCGCGGCTTACAAGGAGGTCAGCGTGACGGCGGGCAGTGCCGCCGCCGCGAAGGGCTCGGTGTTGCGCTTTACGCTCGTAAAGGCCTTCTGAGTCTCGCTGGCCGTTAACCCTCGAACTGTTTGTCCAGCGCAGCCTTGAAGCGGGTCAGGGCACTGCGAAACTCCGCCAGCCTCGGCTTGAAGCGCGCGGTGGGCGCGACCACCGATACTGCGTGCGGCCCCATGAACGTGGGGATCAACAGGCTCATCGCGCTCACACCCAAGGTGTGTTCCTCGATGTCCACGGCCATGCCGCTACGACGGATCTCCGGCATCTGCGCCAGCAGTTCCGGCAAGCCGAGGGTATTGGCCGTGAGCTTTTCCAGCGTGTCTGGCAGCCATTCGCGGATGCCCTCGTCACTCAGGGTCGAGAGCAGCACCTTGCCATCACTGGTGGAGTACATGGGCAGCGTATGGCCCAGCGGAATCACCACGCGCAGTTCCTGCTCGCTGATCGCGCGGATGATGACGTTGGTCCGCTTGCCGCGGATGCACGACAACACCACGGTTTCCCCTAGGGCTTCACCGAGCTGCTCCAATGACTCGCGGGCCACGGAAATGATGTCGCCATGGGCATGGTGGATCAGTTGGCCCAGCGCCGGGCCCAGACGATAGCCGCTGCCAGGGAGGCTTTCGACCAGGCCTTCGGTTTCCAGCGCGCCGATGATGCGCTGCACGGTGGAGCGGGGCAGGTCGGTGGCCTGGGCGATGGCTGCCAGGCTCAGGCCCTGGGGCTGGGCCCCCAGGGCCCGCATGATGGCGCTTGAGCGCGCGATGACCTGGATGCCGCCACTGCGTTGCTCGTCCGCTGCGTTGTCTTTGTCACTGCTCATCACTTTCCTCGTAAACGGCGCCGCCGCCGACACCTTGGCGGCTGGGCGAGTGTACAGGTTCATTTCGCCGCTCGGCAGCGAAGGTTTTTCTTTTACTGTACTGCTTGTATCGTAATGCGGTACAAGGTACCGTATTGTGGTACATCAAGAATCGCTCAATGCTCGTGATGCTTGCAAGTTCCTCCTGCAGCGTCCGGGTCGGCGTCATGTCCAAGGAGAATCCATGATCAGCAGAACCTCGCGGGGCCTCGGTGCCTTGCTGTCGATGACCCTCGCGCTGTCCGCGTGCGAAAAGACCGAGCCGAAGGTGACGGCCCAGGCTCCCGAAGTGGGGGTGGTCGAACTCAAGGCGCAGGACCTGCTGCTCAGCAGCGACTTGCCGGGCCGTACCACCGCGTACCGGGTGGCCGAAGTGCGTCCGCAGGTGAGCGGCATCGTGCAAAAGCGCCTGTTCACCGAAGGCACCGTGGTGCGCAAGGGGCAGCAGCTGTACCAGATCGATCCGGCGCTGTACCAAGCTGCCGTGGACAAGGCCGCAGCCAACCGCGACACCGCGCGTAACCTGGCCCAGCGTTACCAGCGCCTGCTGGAAACCAAAGCCATCAGCCGCCAGCAGTTCGACGATGCCCAGGCCAGCTGGAAACAGGCCGAGGCCGAGTTGAAGACCGCGCGCATCAACCTTGAATACACCCGCGTGCTGTCGCCGATCGATGGCCGCATCAGCCGCTCGAACGTCACCGAGGGCGCGCTGGTCAGCGCCGAGCAGAGCCAGGAGCTGGCCTCGATCAACCAGCTGGACCCGATCTACGTGGACGTCACCCAGGCCTCCACCGAAATGCTCCGGCTACGTCGCGAGATGGATGCCGGGCACCTGGCGATGGTCGGCCCCGGCCAGGTCAAGGTCGACCTGACCCTCGAAGACGGCACGCCCTATGCCCAGCCGGGCGCGTTGAAGTTCTCCGAAGTGACGGTCGACCCGACCACCGGCGCGGTCACCCTGCGTGCGCAGTTCCCCAACCCCGACGGCATCCTGATGCCAGGCATGTTCGTCCATGGCGCCCTGGCCGAAGGCGTGCGCCGCAATGCCGTGCTGGTTCCGCAACAAGGCGTGACCCGCGACCTCAAGGGTGAGGCCACGGCTTGGGTGGTAGGCGAAGGCGACAAGGCCGAGCTGCGCCATATCCGCACGTCGCGCACCGTGGGTAACCAGTGGCTGGTGGAATCCGGCCTCAGCGCCGGCGAGCGGGTGGTCACCGAGGGCGTGCAGCGTGTGCGCCCAGGCATCGCCCTCAAGCCAGTGGCCGCCAGCAACGTCGCACCGCTGCAATCCATCGTCAGCTCGAAGTAACCCAGGCTGTCCCGGCATCGCCGCCACTTTTCGGTAAATTCAAATGGCATCGTTCTTCATCAACAGGCCGATCTTCGCCTGGGTGATCGCTATCGTGATCATGCTCGCCGGGTGCTTCAGCATCATGAAGCTCCCGGTCAACCAATACCCCAACATCGCCGCGCCCGCGGTAAGCATTACCGTCACCTACCCAGGCGCCTCGGCACAGACCGTGCAAGACACCGTGGTGCAGGTCATCGAGCAGCAGCTGAACAACCTCGACGGCCTGCGTTACATCTCGTCGGAGGGCAACAGCGATGGCAGCATGACCATCATCGTTACCTTCGACCAGGGTACCGACCCGGACATCGCCCAGGTCCAGGTGCAGAACAAGCTGCAACTGGCGACCCCGCTGCTGCCCGAGGAAGTGCAGCGCCAGGGCCTGCGCGTGGCCAAGTACCAGATCAACTTCATGCTCATCGTCGGCCTGTACTCCGAAGACGGCAGCATGGATGACTTCGACATCGGCAACTACATCGCTTCCAACCTCAAGGACCCGATCACCCGGGTCAAGGGCGTGGGCGACTTCCAGATGCTCGGTGCGCAGTACGCCATGCGCATCTGGACCGACCCGAAGAAACTGCTCAGCTACCAGCTGACACCGCAGGACGTGATCAACGCGGTGCGCTCCGAGAACGTCCAGGTGTCCTCGGGCTCGCTGGGCGGCCTGCCGACCCATGAAGGCGTGCAGCTCAACGCCACCGTGCTGGGCATGTCGCGGATGCAGAGCGCCGAGCAGTTCCTCGAGATCCTGCTCAAGGTCAACCCGGACGGTTCCCAGGTTCGCCTGAAGGACGTCGCCACTGTCGGCCTGGGGGCCGAGGACTTCTCGATCTCCGGTACCTACAACGGCAAGCCGGCGGCGGCCATCGCCCTGCGCCTTGCCACCGGCGCCAACCTGCTGGACACCGTGCAACGGGTGCGTGACACCGTCGGTGAGCTGGAGCCTTACCTGCCGGCGGGGCTGAAGGTGGTCTACCCGTACGACACCTCGCCGGCGGTCGGCGCCTCGATCCACGAGGTGGTCAAGACCCTGTGCGAAGGTATCGTCCTGGTGTTCCTGGTGATGTACCTGTTCATGCAGAACCTGCGGGCCACCTTGATCCCGACCCTGGCGGTACCGGTGGTACTGCTGGGCACCTTCGGCGTGCTGGCGGCGTTCGGCTTCACCATCAACATCCTGACCATGTTCGGCATGGTCCTGGCCATCGGCTTGCTGGTGGACGACGCCATCGTGGTGGTGGAAAACGTCGAGCGGGTTATGATCGAGGACAAGCTGTCACCCAAGGAAGCCACGCGCAAGTCGATGGGGCAGATCCAGGGCGCCCTGGTGGGCATCGCCATGGTGCTGTCGGCGGTGTTCGTGCCGATGGCCTTCTTCGGCGGGGCCACGGGCATCATCTACCGGCAGTTCTCCATCACCATCGTCTCGGCCATGGCCCTGTCGGTGCTGGTGGCGATGATCCTCACGCCGGCCTTGTGCGCGACCCTGCTCAAGCCGATCGGGCACGACCACCACGACAAGAAGGGCTTCTTCGGCTGGTTCAACCGTACCTTCGAGCGCAACGCCGATCGCTACAAGCTCGGGGTGCTGGGTATCGCCAAACGCAAGGCGCTGTTCCTGGGCATCTATGGCCTGATCGTGGTAGCGCTGTGCTGGTTGTTCCCGAAGATCCCCACGGCGTTCCTGCCGGGTGAAGACCAGGGCACGATGTTCGTCCAGGTGCAGATGCCGACCAATACCAGTGCCGCGCGCACCCAGGTGGTGCTCAACGAGATTCGCGATTACCTGCTGGAGGACGAGGGCGGTCTGATCGAGTCGGCGTACACGGTGAACGGCTTCAACTTCGCCGGTCGCGGGCAGAGCTCGGGCATGCTGTTCGTCGGGCTCAAACCGTGGGAGGCACGTAACAGCGAATACGGCACCGATATCTTCGCCCTGTCGCAGCGCATCCAGGCGCGCGCCTCGCAGATCAAGGACGGCACCGTCATTGCCTTCGTGCCGCCGGCGATCCTCGAACTGGGCAACGCCATGGGCTTCGACTTCTACCTGCAAGACCGTGTCGGCATGGGCCACGAGAAGCTGATCGCGGCGCGCAACCAGTTCCTGCAGCTGGCCGCGAGCGACCCGGTGCTGGCCAACGTGCGCCCCAACGGCATGAGCGACGAGCCGCAGTACCAGATCGTGATCGACAAGGAGAAAGCCCGGGCGTTGCAGGTGAGCATCAGCGACATCAACGACACCATGAGCACTGCGTGGGGCTCGTCCTATGTCAACGACTTCATCGACCGCGGTCGGGTGAAGAAGGTGTACGTGCAGGGTGAAATCGGCTCGCGTATCGCCCCGGAAGACTTCGACAAGTGGTACGTGCGCAACGCCAACGGCGAGATGGTCAAGTTCTCGTCCTTCGCCCATGGTTTCTGGACCTATGGCTCGCCCAAGCTCGAGCGCTTCAACGGCGTGCCGGCGGTGGAGATCCAGGGCGAACCGGCGCCGGGCTACAGCTCGGGTGACGCCATGCAGGCGGTGGCGCGCATCGTCGCCCAGCTGCCGGATGGCGTGGGCCTGCAGTACACCGGCATGTCCTATGAGGAGCGCCTGTCCGGTTCCCAGGCACCGGCGCTGTATGCGGTGTCGGTACTGATCGTGTTCCTCTGCCTGGCGGCGCTGTACGAGAGCTGGTCGGTACCGCTGGCGGTGATCATGGTCGTGCCGCTGGGCGTGATCGGCGCGGTGCTCGCCACCCTCGGTCGTGGCCTGGCCAACGACGTGTTCTTCCAGGTCGGCCTGCTGACCACGGTGGGCCTGTCGGCGAAGAACGCGATCCTGATCGTCGAGTTCGCCAAGGCGCTGCACGAGGAGGGCATGCCCTTGCTGCAAGCCGCGGCGGAGGCAGCGCGTCAGCGTCTGCGGCCAATCATCATGACCTCCCTGGCCTTCGTGCTCGGCGTATTGCCACTGGCGATTTCCAGCGGCCCAGGTTCGGGCAGCCAGCACTCGATCGGCACCGGCGTGGTCGGCGGCATGCTGACCGCGACCTTCCTGGCGGTGTTCTTCGTGCCGCTGTTCTTCGTGGTCGTCACCCGTCTGTTCAGCCGCAAGGCGCAGCAGGCCAATACCGAGGCACAAGGAGAGCACGCATGAGCCACGGCAATCTGAAAGCGGCCCTGGCACTGGCCATGGGCCTGGTGGGCGGTTGTTCGCTGATCCCCGCGTACCAGCGCCCGGCGGCGCCGGTGGCTTCCGAGTGGAAGGTGCCGTCCGCCGAGGCGGGTAGCGTCCTGCCCTGGGCTACCTTCTTCCATGACCCGCAACTCAAGGCCCTGATCGGCGATGCCTTGCACAACAACCGCGACCTGCGGGTGGCGCTGCTCAACATCGAAAAGGCGCAGGCGCAGTACCGCATCAGCCGTGCCGACCTGCTGCCGTCGATCGATGCCACGGTCTCCGGCAGCAGCCAGCGTACGCCGGCGGACCTGTCCGCGGACGGGCGCAATGGCACCAGCCACCGCTATGATGCTGGCGTCGGCTTCGCTTCTTATGAACTGGACTTCTTCGGCCGTGTGCGCAGCCTCAACGAACAGGCGCTGGAAAGCTACCTGCAGACCGTCGAGGCGCAGCGCAGCGCGCAGATCGCCCTGGTGGCGGAAGTGGCCAACGCCTATTACCAGCTGCAGGCCGACATGCAGTTGCTGGCCTTGAGCAAGCAGACCCTGGATAGCCAGCAGCAGAGCTACCTGACCACCCGCAGCAGCTACCAGGAGGATGTCGCCACCGAACTGGACCTGAGCCAGGCCGAGAGCACCGTGCGCTCGGCGCAGGCCAGCGAGGCCAAGTACCAGCGCCTGGTGGAGCAGGACCGCAATGCCCTGGTGTTGCTGGTGGGCAAGCCGCTGGCGCCGCAGCAGATGGCTGTGAGCGCGCCCGAGTCGCTGGTGCTGGGCGCCAGCCTGCCGGCCGGATTGCCCTCGCAGGTGCTGACCCAGCGCCCCGACATTCTGGCTGCGGAGCACGCGCTAAAGGCTACCAACGCCAACGTCGGCGCGGCCCGCGCGGCGTTCTTCCCGAGCATCAGCCTGACCGCCTCGGCGGGCTCGGCCAGCCGCCAGCTGGGTGACCTGTTCTCTGGCGGGCAGGGGGCCTGGAGTTTCGTGCCGTCGATCAACGTGCCGATTTTCAACTGGGGGCGCAACCAGGCCAATCTCGACGTGGCCAAGGTGCAGACCTCGATCGAGGTGGCCAACTACCAGAAGGCGATCCAGGTGGCCTTCCAGGAAGTGGCCGATGGCCTGGTGGCGCGTCGTGAACTGGACAACCAGGTCAGGGCCCAGGACTTGCTGGTCAAGGCCAACACGCGCAGCTATGGCTTGGCCGAACAGCGCTACCAGACCGGGGTGGACACTTACCTCAACAGCCTGGATGCGCAACGCAACCTGTTCGCCTCGCAGCAGGAGCTGGTGAGCACCCAGCTGGCGCGCAGCCAGAACCTGATCGCGTTGTACAAGGCGCTGGGTGGAGGGAGCCAGTGATGCTGGGCCTGGCGTTGTCGAGATCGTGGCGATGAGGCGGTGCAAGGCCGAGGTCGAGCAGACGCGCCAGCGCCTGCTCGACGCCGCCGAGCGGGTGTTCAGCGATCGCGGCTACGCGATCGCCAGGCTGGAGGACATCGCCGATGTCGCCGGCCTGACCCGCGGCTCCATCTATTGGCACTACCAGGGCAAGCCGGAGCTGCTCGAGGCGGTGATCGAGCGGGCCTGGTTCCCCTGGGACCAGTTGCCGGTCGCACGCAGCGAGGCGCAGGCGTTGCCGGATATCGCCAGCATGGCCGGTGTACTTGGCCAGGGGTTGCAGGACACCCTGGCCAAGCCGCACCTGCGTCGCAGTGCGGCGATCCTGCTACAGGGGCATGAGCTGCGGCATGTCAGCGCGCGTGTGCAGGCTCGTTTGCAAGGGATGCAGCAGCGTATCCGCCGTTATGTGTCGCTGGTGCTCGAGCATGCTGGCGCGGGGCGCCTGGCGAACACCGAGCGCGAGGCGCAGGCCCGGGCGGTAGGGGTGTTCATGTTCGGTGCGCTCAGCGAGGCCCTATTGCTGGGGTTGCCGGGCGAGCACTATCCGATAGGCAGTGAGGTCGAGCGTTTCATCCTGGCTTTGCTGTTGCCCGGTGGGGCGGGAGAGTAGGGCATGGCCATTGACCTGTTGCATTGCATGCAGGCATTCGTGCGCGTGGCCGAGAGCGGCAGTTTTTGCCGGGCGGCGCAGCAGTTGGAGATTTCCTCGCCGACTGTCTCGCGGCAGGTCGCCGCGCTCGAGGAGCAACTGCGCGCGCGGTTGCTGCAGCGAACCACCCGCTCGCTGGCGCTGACCGAGGCCGGGCAGCGTTATCTGAAACGCTGCAAGACCATCTTCGCCGAGCTCGAAAGCGCCGCCGCCGAGGCCTCCAGTGCCCAGTCCCGGGCCGTTGGATGCCTGCGTCTGCACACGATCACCGAGTTCGGCCTGGAATACCTCATGCCGTTGGTGGGGCATTACCTCGAGCAGCATCCGCAGGTGTCCATCGATCTATCGCTGACAGAGCAGACGCCGGCGCTGCTGGATGAGGGCCTGGATGTGCTGGTGACCTTGGCGCTGGGCCTGCCGGACTCGGACTTCGTCGCCCAGCGGTTGGGGCAGATCCACAGCGTGCTGTGTGCCGCGCCGGCCTACCTGGAGCGGCATGGGGTGCCGACCCGGCCAGCGCAATTGCACGAGCACCGCTGCATCCTGCTGGCCGATCCACTGTACCCGCAGGGCTGGTACTTCGGTCCAGAGGCGACCTTCAGATTCCAGAATGTGTTGCGCGTCAACCAACCGGAGGCGGCCTGCCAGGCCGCGGCCAGCGGCCTGGGCGTTTGTCTGCTGCCGAGTTTCGTCGCGGCCAAGGCGTTCAGCGAAGGGCGCCTGCTGCGCCTGATGCCGGATTGCCAGTTGCATCCGCGCGAGGTGTACGCGCTTTACTCGTCACGGCGCTTTCTCGATGCCAAGATCCGCACCTGGGTCGAGCACCTCAAGGCACACCTGCCAAAGGCGTTCGAACGTGACCGACTCGCGCTGGAGAACCCGCGCCACTGGGCGGCCCAGCATGTGGGCGCCTCATGAGCCAGCACGAGACGGGATCGATCTATACAGCATTCCCCCCCAAACTGACAGCGGTTGCCGCGCCTCTGCGTGACCGGGTGATCGCGGCCATGCCTGGAGAGGACCGCCTGTGCTGAAGCGACCTGGGCCAAAAGCTACGGTGCATGGCGTAGAGCTTCGACAAGCAACGTAAAGGCGGCGCTGGGGTGACGTCGGCTAGGGTAGTACAAGCAGTAGGGCTCGAATGTCTTGCGCCAGTCTGGCAGAACCTCGCTGAGCTGACCGCTATCAAGGGCATCGCTTACGTAGGCGAAGGGCAGATACGCCAGGCCTAGCCCATGCAAAGCAGCATCGCGTGCTGCTGAAATACTGTTGCTGACGAATTGGCCTGTCACCCTGACGCGCTGCTCCTGACCTGCCTTGGCGAAGAACCAGGCGAAATGCTCGCCATGCGTTGGCAGGCGCAGATTGATGCAGGTGTGTTCAGTCAGGTCGCGAGGATGCTTTAGCTGTTTTCTTTGTTCAAGGTAGGTCGGCGTGCCGACGACGGCCATGGGGTGTGGCGGGCTGATGGTCACCGCGATCATGTCCTTGGCCACCAGGGCGCCTCGACGCACACCGGCGTCGTAGCGGCCACTGACGATATCTGTCATGCCATAGTCGACGGTGAGCTCGACATTGATGTCCGGGTATTGCGGCAGAAAGCGGCTCAACACCGGCTGCAGGACACTCTGCACGGCGTATTCATCCGCCGTGATACGGACGGTCCCGCAAGGCTTTTCTCGCAGTTCGGTTACCTGTTCCAGTCCCGCTTGAATCTGGCCCACCGCCGGCCCGATCAGCAACAGCAGGCGCTCGCCTGCCGCAGTCACGGAAACGCTCCGCGTGGTGCGCGCGAACAGCGGCAGGCCCAGGTTTTCCTCAAGCCCACGGATGACTTGACTGAGGGCTGACTGCGAAATGCCCAGCCGAGCAGCCGCCCGGGTGAAACTGGCCTCTTGCGCGACCGCTAGAAATGCTTCCAGGTCCCGTAGCCGAGGTGCCTGCATTTATCAATCCTGCTTATGACTGAATCCTGATTCTGAAGGATTATAAATCAACGCCTCACGGCTTACCTTGGTGGCAGTTCGGCGTTGGCCGAAAGAGCGGATCTTGCGTTCATCATCATTGCGAGGACTCAGCCATGAGCCACACCATCGAAACCGTCCAGTTCTGCAACCCCGGCATGGCCTGGGCCATTGCCGCGGATATCCATTTTCCCCCTCACTTCGACAAGCACAGCCAGTACCCCGCCATCATCAGCGCCCATCCGATTGGCAGTTGCAAGGAGCAGACCGCTGGCAATGTCTATGGCGCGGCCTTGGCCAAGGCAGGCTTTGTGGTGATCGCCTTCGATGCCAGCTACCAGGGCGCGAGCGGTGGTGAGCCGCGTTTCATCGAGGAGCCGGGGCAGCGGGTGGAGGACTTCCGCCAGGTGGTCGACTACCTGGTGACACTGCCCTATGTCGACAGCAGCCGAATCGGTGTGCTGGGCATCTGCGGTGGCGGCGGCTATGCCATCAGTGCCGCCAAGTCCGAACGGCGCATCAAGGCCGTGGTCAGCATTACCGGTGTCAATTTCGGGCGCCTCAGCCGTGAAGGTTTTGCCGGCCACGACCCCCTTGGCACGCTGGAGGCCATCGCCGAGCAACGGACCGTCGAAGCGCGTGGTGGCCAGGCCCGTGTGGATGATGTGCTACCGCCCTCGGTGGAGCAGGCCATGCAGGCCGGCATCTCCGACATCGATGTCCTTGAAGCGACCGACTACTACAAGACCGCGCGTGGCCATGCCGAGCACGGGCCGACCCGTATCTTGTTTTCGCGCCGTGCGGCGGCGGTGGACTGGGATGCCTTCCATTTGGCCGAAGTGCTGTTGACCCAACCGTTGCTGGTGGTAATCGGTGACAAACCAGGCGGCTTCGGTGCTTATCGTGACGGCCAGGAGATCTACGGCCGTGCAGCGTCGAAGGACAAGGAGCTACTGGTAGTGCCCAATACCTCGCATTACCAGCTTTACGACCAGCCTGAGGCGACAGGGAAAGCATTGGAGCGGGTGCTGCCCTTTTTCAAGAAGCATCTGTCTGCATGACGAAGTGGCTCCTCGCGGTAACGCGAGGAGTTCTGATTCATAGCGTGAGTGACCCGTTATCGCGTAGAAGCACGAAATCTTGGTTATTTTCTAAACAGTCTGGTCGTGCCGAAGGTTTTCACACAGCCTGGGTCGATAGCTGCCCTTTACCACGGGCAGCTTTCCTTTAGAGCCTCGGTATTGGAGTAATGGAACGCCTTGACTGTCATCTTTTTTATCATCCGGTTCTTACGCTCGACCTGCCCATTCGTCCGCGGATGGTAGGGTTTGGTTAGCCGATGCATTAAGGACTACCGCCCAACATCATCGGCTGTATCTGACACGCTGCCATGCAGCGCCAGCGCCCTCCTGATTGCCCTCCTCAGCTAACAGTACCGCCCCCCACCTGCCCCCTGACCTGGGGGGACGTGCAGGTTCCGATCGCCCGGCACGATCGGCAAAACGCACAAGAACAAACACAAGGTGCCTGTATGCAAAACCTGGAGTCGTTTCCCGACGATTGCATCGTCTGCCGATCACCTGACGATGGCGGCAGCTTTCTGCCCAGAGCCTCATCTGTCGCTTCCAGAACCTGCCCTCGGTTTCGGTGAGCCGGGCAAGGGCTACCTCACGCGCATCCTGCCTGTGGCCGGCGGCAACCTGTTGGTCGGGCGCCAGCTGGCCTTGGCGAGTGACACTCGCCTGCAGGTCATCGGCGCGGAGGGGCGGCCATGAAAGCCTTGCAGAGTTTCGCAGTGCGCTTTGCCGAATGGTGCATCGCCCATCGCGTGTCGGTCAGCCTGGTGGTCGGCTTGCTCACCCTGGGATTCGCCTTGAGCCTGACGCGGCTCGAAGTGCAGATCTGTTCCTCGCGGCAGGAGACCAAGAACTCCTTGTCGATGTTCTCTTCGCCGAGTTCGTTCTCGATGATCGCCAGCCGCTGGCCGTGCCGTTCCTCAAGGAGTCTTTTCAGGAGTGTGGTTTCGTCGCACCCAGGAAACCGGTCAGGATCGTTACGGGGATCTGCATCGTTGGCGTGGGCCTCGGTCGTGTCAGGAGCCTCGTAAGCTACCCCGCGGGCCGACGGCGACCAATTCGCAAATCCCGAACCGGGGGGTTGCGTCTGCGCCAGCGGCCCTCACTCCACGGCGATGCTGATCGCCCGGCGCCGGTACTGGCTCGGCGTGGCGGCCATGATGCGCTTGAATGCGGTGCTGAACGAACTTTCCGACTCGTAGCCCAAGGAAAAAGCGATGGTCGACACGTTGTCGGTGCCGGTACGCAGCCGGTTGGCGGCCATCAGCATCCGCCAGCGCGCCAGGTAGTCCATCGCGGTGTTGCCGACCAACGCCTTGAAGCGTTGCGCAAACACCGTGCGGGAAACACCGGCGATTCGCGCCAGCTCCTCCAGGGACCACTGCCGCGACGGCTCGGCGTGCAAGGCTGCGATGGCCAGGCTGATCTGCCGGTCGGTGAGGGCGAGGAACCAGCCCTTGGGCAGTTCGTTGGCGCTTTGCAGATAAAGGCGCAGCACCTGCACCAGCATCAGGTGCGCCAGGTGGGTGGACATGAGTGCGCCGCCGGGTTGCGGATTGCGCAGCTCGTTCGCCCACTGGTCCAGCAACCAGCGCAGCACCCCTGCCTGGCTTGAGGCCTTGGGGATATTGATGACGGCAGGCAGGGCTTCGAACAGCACGGCGGCATGGTCGCCGGAAAAGGCGAAGCGGCCGCTGATGAGGAAGACTTCGCCTCCGCCGTTGTGCACGGCGATACCGTCGCGGCTCACGGCTTCCAGGATGCGGTCGCCGCCTTCGGCCGGCAGGTCCGGGTCGGAAGACAGAATGAAACGGCGGTCGCTGTTGAGCAGGAAGCAGTCTCCTTCTTCGAACCGGATCGGCTGCTCCAGGCCCTCGGTGATGCCCCAGCAACTGCCGCGGATCACTGCGGTGAACTTGATGCCATCATGGGCGGGAAAATCGAAGGACCAGTCACCGGCGGCGTCGAAGCCGGCGTAGAACTGGTTGCGTGGCTGTAGCAGTGACAGTACGTCGGACAGAGGATCCATGGCAGCAATTCCGTACTTTTAAAAAAGATAAGCGGACTTTACGACATGGTCCGTTCGTAGCTCAAGACGTATCTTCACAGCCATCGTCATCTGGAGAACACCCTATGAACACGCCGAACACCGTCTGGTTGATCACCGGCGCCTCCTCAGGCTTCGGCAAGGCCCTGGCCGAAGCCGTCATCGCCGCCGGCCACCGGGTCGCCGTCACCGCCCGTCGCCAGGATCGCTTGCAGGCACTGGCCCAAGGCCGCGAGGCGCAAGTGCTGCCCCTGGCCCTAGACATCACCGACGCCGCCGCCCGCGAACGTGCGGTGGCCGACACCCTGGCGCGCTTCGGCCGCATCGACGTGCTGGCCAACGTGGCCGGCAGCGGCTCGCTGGGTGCGGTCGAGGAATTCACCGAAGCCGAACTGCGGGCTCAGTTCGAGCTGAACTTCTTCGCCACCACCCAGATGAGCTGCGCCGTACTGCCGCAGATGCGTCAACAGGGGAGCGGGCATATCGTGACCGTGACCAGCGTCGCGGGCCTGGCGCCGATCACCGGCTGTGGGCCGTACTGCGCCAGCAAATTCGCCCTCGAAGCCTGGACCGAAACCCTGGCCATGGAAGTGGCGCCGCTGGGCATCCGCGTCACCCTGGTGGAGCCGGGTTCGTTCCGCACCGGTTTCGCCGGCGACGTCAATGTGCGTCCGGCCCGCCGTCTCGACACCTACCGCGACATCGTCGGCCCGGTCGAGCGTTTTCTGGAGCAGTCCGCCGGCCACGAGATCGGCGACCCCGCCAAGGCGGCCGGCGTGATCCTCGAAGCGGTCAACAGTTCGGCGGCGCCGGTTCGTCTGATGCTGGGCGCCGATGCCTATGCGCTGTGGGACCAGGCCATCGAACGGCGCATCCGGGATATCGATGCCTGGCGGGAGCGGGGCCTGGCGACCGCGTTCGACGGCGTCGAGCTGAAGCCCATCGGCGGCTGATCCGCCCCAACTCTTTCACCGGGTCACACTGACCCAGGAGACGACAAAATGAGCAATCCATGCGCAAAAGTCTGGCTGATCACCGGCGCCTCGTCCGGTTTCGGCAAAGCCCTCGCCGAAGCGGTGATCGCCAACGGCGACATCGCCGTCCTCACCGCCCGCCGCCTTGAACGCCTTCAAGCCATAGCCCGGGGGTTCGAGGACCGCGTACTGCCGCTGGCCGTGGACATCACCGACGCCGCCGCCCGCGAACGTGCGGTGGCCGACACCCTGGCGCGCTTCGGCCGCATCGACGTGCTGGCCAACGTGGCCGGTCGGGGCGTGGCCGGCGCCTGCGAAGAGTTCAGCCTGGAGCAACTGCGCGAGCAGATGGAGCTGAACTTCTTTGCCGCCGCGGAAATGACCCGTGCCGTCCTGCCACAGATGCGCAAGCAAGGCGCGGGTAACATCCTCACCGTCAGCAGCATCGCCGGCCTGGTGGCGATGAACGCCGCAGGGCCCTACTGCGCCGCCAAGTTCGCCATCGAAGGCTGGACCGAGTCGCTGGCCATCGAGGCCAAGCCGCTGGGCATCCACGTGACCCTAGTCGAACCGGGGGCGTTCCGCACCGAGTTCGCCGGCGACGTGAACATGCGCCCGGTGGATCGCATCGAGGCTTACCGCCCGATGGTCGAGCCGTTCGAGACGTACCTGGAGACCTCTGCCGGCAAACAGATGGGCGACCCGGCCAAGGCCGCGCAGCGCATGCTCGAAGTGGTGGCCAGTGAGGCGCCGCCGATCCGCCTGATGCTGGGGCGCGATGCCTTCTCGATCTGGGAGGCGACCCTCGGCAAGCGTCAGGAAGACCTGAACCATTGGCGCGAACGCGGCGAGGACACCGCCTTCGATGGTGCCGAGCTGGTGGAGATCCAACTGTAATGACCAGCACAGCAGCTTGGGGCCTGGAGGAGGGTAAGGCCATGTCGGACCCGCAGACGCCCCTGAACACCGGTTTTGGCAGGCACAGCACAGCCACCGAGGTGCTGGCCGGCATCGATCTGTCTGGCAAGCAGGTCATCGTCACGGGTGGCCATTCCGGCCTGGCTCTGGAAACCACCCGGGCGTTGACCGGTGCAGGTGCCCAAGCGCTGGTGCTGGCGCGCAATCCGGCGGCGGCCGCCCAGGCCCTGGCCGGCCTGCCGAATGTCGAGGTCGACACGCTGGACCTGGCCGACCAGGGCAGCGTGCGCGCTTGTGCCGAGCGGTTCGTCGCCAGCGGCCGGCAGGCCGACATCGTCATCTGCAACGCCGCGGTGATGGCTAACCCGCAAAGCCGCGTGGGCAATGGTTGGGAGTCGCAGTTCGGCACCAACCACCTGGGGCATTACACGCTGATCAACCTGCTGTGGCCCGCCATTGCGCCGGGGGCGCGGATCGTCTCGCTGTCGTCGATGGGCCACCACTATTCGCCCATGCGCTGGAACGATGTGCAGTTCGACAGCGGCTATGACAAGTGGCTGGCCTACGGGCAGTCCAAGACCGCCATCGCGCTGTTCGCCAAGCACCTGGACACCTTGGGGCAGGCCAAGGGCGTGCGTTCGTTCTCGGTGCACCCGGGCAAGATCTACACCCCGCTGCAACGACACATGGACATGGCCGAGATGACGGCGCTGGGCTGGCTCAACGAGGCCGGCGAAGTCATCGACCCGACGTTCAAGACGCCGCCGCAAGGTGCGGCGACCACCGTATGGGCCGCCACCTCAGCCCTGCTCGAGGGCAAGGGCGGGTTGTATTGCGAAGACTGCGACGTGGCCGTGCGTGACGACAGCCTGCAGCCAACCGAGTCCGGGGTGCGCAGCTTTGCCGTCGATCCGGAGCAGGCCCAGCGTCTGTGGGCGCTGTCGGCCGAACTGACGGGCGTCGATGCCTTCGCCTGAGCCTGGTTTCCGGCGGCCAGGCCTGCAGGTCGATCGCTGAAAGATTGCCCGTACGATCAGCAAAGTTTTAAGTGCTTTCCAGTATGGGAAGTACCGGCCTTGACCGGTAATTTACCACTGTTCAAACGCTTCGAATGCACGGGCGACGAGGCCCTCACTTGGGCCAAGTCGCCCCCACGCTATAAAGGAAATTGCAATGAGCAAGACCTGGTTCATTACCGGCGCATCGTCCGGCCTCGGCCGTGAATTGGCTGAGGCCGCACTGGCCAAGGGCGATAACGTGGTGCTGTGCGCCCGGCGCCTGGAGCCGCTTCAGGCAACTGCCGCTCATTACGGCGGTCGCGCCCTGGCCGTGAAGCTGGACGTTACCGATGCCGAATCACGCGCAGCCGCCTTGAGCGCGGCCCTGGACGGATTCGGCCGCATCGACGTGCTGGCCAACATCGCAGGCGCCGGTTCCTATGGCGCGCTGGAAGAGTTCACCTCTGCGCAGATCCGCGCCCAGATGGAGCTGAACTTCTTCGCCGCCGCCGAACTGTCGCGCGAAGTGCTGCCGCAGATGCGCGCGCAACAGTCCGGCCACATTCTTAACCTGACCAGCATCGCCGGCCTGGTGGCCTTTCCCGGCAGCGGTCTGTACAACGCCTCCAAGTTTGCCCTGGAGGGCTTCACCGAAGCGTTGCACCATGAAGTCAAACCGTTAGGCATCCGGGTGACGCTGATCGAGCCGGGCGCGTTCCGCACCGACTTCGCCGGCAGCGCGGCGATGAAGGCCGAGGGCGAGATCGCCGAGTACGCGGCACTGGACGCCGGCATGGCCGAGTATTACGCCAGCCAGAACGGCCGGCAGATGGGCGATCCGGCCAAGGGAGCGGCGGTGATCGTCGATATGGTCAACAGCGCGTTCGCCCCGGTGCGCCTGCTGCTCGGCGAGGACGCCTATCAACTGTGGGAAGGCGCCGTCGCCTCGCGCAATCGCGACATCGCACCTTGGCGCACCCGGGGCGAGGACACCGCCTTTGCGGACGCTGTGAAGAATCCCGTCCAGGCGCTCTGAGTGCCCTACGGCCAGTGGCGATCGCCGCTGGCCGCTTTTCTTTTCCGACATTTTCCAGGAGAACCTCAAGGTGGCTCTTAGCTCTTCCCTGCGTGCCATTCCGGCGTTGCTGCCCCTGTCGTTCGCTGCAGCGCTGGTCGGCTGTGGCAAGCAGGATGCGGCACAAGCGGTGGTCACGCCACAGGTAGGCGTCTATCAGGTCAACGCCCGGCCGCTGGAACTGACCAGCGACCTGCCTGGCCGCACCTCGGCCTATCGAGTGGCCGAAGTGCGCCCGCAAGTCTCGGGCATCCTGCAGAAACGCACCTTCGTCGAAGGCAGCGAGGTCAAGCAAGGCCAAGCGCTGTACCAGATCGACCCCCGCACCTACAACGCCCAGTCGGGCCGCGCCGAGGCCAACTTGCGCAGCGCCGGTAACCTGGCCCAGCGCTACCAGCGCCTGTTGCAGACCAACGCCGTCAGCCAGCAGCAGTACGACGACGCGCAAGCCAACTGGCTGCAGGCCCAGGCCGATGCGCAGATGGCGCGGATCAACGTGCAGTACACGCAAGTGCTGTCGCCGATTTCCGGGCGCATCGGACGTTCTTCGGTGACCGAAGGCGCGCTGGTCACCAGCGGCCAGCCCCAGGAGCTGGCCACCGTGACCCAATTGGACCCGATCTATGTCGACGTGACCCAGCCGATCACCAAGCTGCTCGGTCTGCAGCGAGCCCTGGAGTCTGGGCGTCTGCAGAACGGCGAGCGCCAGGCTGAGGTCGGCCTGACGCTGGACGACGGCAGCACCTATCCGCTCAAGGGCACCCTGAAATTCTCCGAAGTGAGGGTTGACCCGACCACCGGATCGGTGACCCTGCGCGCCGAGTTCCCCAACCCCCGGCGCACATTGCTGCCCGGCATGTTCGTGCGTGCTCGGCTCAATGAGGGCGTGAACGAAGCGGCCCTGCTCGTTCCGCAACAGGCGGTCGTGCGCGACGGCCGCGGCCAGCCGCTGGTGTGGGTGGTGGGTGCGGACAATCACGTGCAGCAGCGCGAGGTCCAGACCTTACGCACGGTCGGCAACGCTTGGCTGATCGGCCAGGGCCTGGCGTCCGGTGAGCGGGTGGTCACCGAAGGCCTGCAGCGTCTGAGTAAAGGCTTGCAGGTCGAACCGGTCGAGGCCGGCAACGTCAAGCTGGTCACTGATTACACCGGCACCGCTGAAGCGGCCAACTAAGGAGCGCAGGGCAGATGTCACGCTTTTTCATCGATCGACCGATCTTCGCCTGGGTGCTGGCGATCATCGCCATGCTCGCCGGCGCGCTATCGCTGTCGAACATGCCGATCAGCCAGTACCCGAACATCGCCGCGCCGGCCGTGTCCATCCAGGTGTCCTACCCGGGCGCGTCGGCGCAGACCGTGCAGGACACCGTGGTCCAGGTCATTGAACAACAGATGAGCGGCCTGGACGGCTTCCGTTATATGTCCGCCGAGAGCAACGCCGACGGCAGCATGACCATCATCATCACCTTCGAGCAGGGGGTGAACCCGGACATCGCCCAGGTACAGGTGCAGAACAAACTGCAGCTGGCCACCCCGCGCCTGCCGGAAGAGGTGCAGCGCCAGGGCCTGCGGGTGGTCAAGTACCAGCAGAACTTCTTCCTGGTGGTGGGCCTGGTGGACAAGTCCGGCAAGCTCGACAACTTCGACCTGAGCAACATCATCGCCTCGGACTTCCAGGACCCGATCTCGCGGGTCAACGGCGTGGGTGACGTGATGCTGTTCGGTGCGCCCTATGCCATGCGCATCTGGCTCGACCCGAGCAAGCTCAACAGCTTCCAACTGACCCCGAGCGATGTCGCCGCGGCGATCCGCGAGCAGAACGTACAGGTGTCGTCCGGCCAGCTCGGCGGTCTGCCCACCCGTGGCGGCGTGCAGCTCAACGCCACCATCATCGGCAAGACCCGCATGACCAGCGTGCGCGAGTTCGAGGACGTGCTGATCAAGGTCAACGACGATGGCTCGCAGGTGCGGGTCAAGGACGTGGCCAAGGTCGCCCTGGGCGCCGACAACTTCTCCATTAGCATCCGCCACAACGGCCATGAGTCTTCGGGCCTGGCCTTGCGCCTGGCACCGGGCGGCAACCTGTTGGAAACCTCCAAGGCAGTGCGCGCGGTGGTGGAGAAACAGGCCAAGCACCTGCCAGAAGGGGTGGAGGTGATCTTCCCCTACGACACGACGCCGGTGGTCACCGCGTCGATCGATTCGGTGGTGCATACCATCTTCGAAGCAGTGGTGCTGGTGTTCCTGGTGATGTTCCTGTTCCTGCAGAGCTTCCGCGCCACGCTGATACCGACCCTGGCCATCCCGGTGGTGCTGCTGGCGACCTTCGCTGTGCTGCCACTGTTCGGTATCACCATCAACGCCCTGGCCATGTACGCGATGGTGTTGGCCATCGGCCTGCTGGTGGACGATGCCATCGTGGTGGTGGAGAACGTCGAGCGCCTGATGCATGACGAAGGGCTGTCGCCGCTGGAGGCGACGCGCAAATCCATGGAGCAGATCTCCGGTGCCTTGATCGGCATCGGCACGGTGCTCTCGGCGGTGTTCGTGCCGATGGCCTTCTTCGGCGGTTCGGCGGGGATCATCTACAAGCAGTTCGCCGTCACCGTGGTGGTGTGCATGGGCATCTCGGTACTGGTGGCTCTGGTGTTCACCCCGGCGCTGTGCGCGACTATCCTCAAGGCGCCAGTGGGCCATGGTCACGCCGAGAAGAAAGGCTTCTTCGGCTGGTTCAATCGTACCTTCGACCGTGGCACCCAGCGCTTCGAGCGCGGCGTGCAGCACATGCTCGGCCGCCGTGGCCGCTACCTGCTGATCTTCCTGCTGATCACGGTCGGCACCGGCTACCTGTTCACCCGTATCCCCAACGCGTTCCTGCCCAATGAGGACCAGGGCGTGCTGATCATCGAGGCGCGCATGCCGGTCAATGGCTCGGCCGAGCGTACCGAGGCGGTGTTGACCCAGGTGACCGACTACCTGCTGAAGAACGAGAGCGATATCGTCGATTCAGTACTGACCGTCAACGGCTTCAACTTTGCCGGCCGCGGGCAGAACTCCGGTGTGGCCTTCGTCCTGCTCAAGGATTGGGGTGTGCGCCATGCCGCGGGCAAGGACGTGTTCAGCCTGGCCAACCGCGCCAACGCCAGCTTCTCCGGGATCAAGGACGCCACGGTGATGGCCTTTGTGCCGCCGGCGATCCTGGAGATGGGCAACGCCATGGGCTTCGACTTTTACCTGCAGGACAACGCCGGCCTGGGCCATGACGGCTTGATGGCAGCGCGTGATCAGTTCCTGGCGCTGGCTGCCAAGAGCCCGGTACTCGCCGCAGTACGCCCGAATGGCAAAGGTGATGAGCCGCAGTACAAGATCGAGGTCGACGAAGAAAAGGCACGTACGCTGCAAGTGAGCATCCAGTCGATCAACGACACCATGTCGGCGGCCTGGGGTTCGATGTATGTCAACGACTTCATCGACCGGGGGCGGATCAAGCGGGTCTACCTGCAGGGCGAGGACACCTCGCGCATCGGCCCCGAGGACTTCGACAAGTGGTATGTGCGCAACGACCGTGGGCAGATGGTGCCGTTCTCGGCTTTCGCCAGCGGCCGCTGGGTCAGCGGCTCACCGAAGCTCGAGCGATTCGGCGGTATTTCGGCAGTGCAGATCCTCGGCCAGCCGGCCCCGGGCTACAGCACCGGCGATGCGATGATCGCGATTGCCGAGATCATGCAGCAAATGCCCAACGGCGTCGGCCTGAGCTACAACGGCCTGTCGTACGAGGAGATCAAGACTGGCAGCCAGGCGCCGATGCTCTACGCCCTGACCGTGCTGATTGTGTTCCTCTGCCTGGCGGCGCTGTATGAAAGCTGGTCGGTGCCGGCGGCGGTGATCGCCATTGTGCCAGTGGGCATTCTCGGTGCGGTGCTGGGGACCCTGTGGCGCGACCTGAGTGCGGACGTGTACTTCCAGATCGGCCTGATGACTACCATCGGCCTGACCGCCAAGAACGCGATCCTGATCATCGAGTTCGCCAAAGAGCTGTACGAGCGTGAAGGCATGCCGCTGGCCAAGGCGGCGGTGGAAGCGGCGCGTCTGCGTCTGCGCCCGATCCTGATGACTTCGCTGGCCTTCACCTTCGGCGTGTTGCCGATGGCACGCGCCGCCGGCGCCGGCTCTGGCAGCCAGCACTCGCTGGCCACCGGTGTGGTGGGCGGGATGATCACCGCCACGGTGCTTGCGGTGTTCTTCGTACCGCTGTTCTACGTGGCCGTGGTGGCATTGTTCGAGCGGCGTGGCAAGAAACAGGCCGCGCTGGAAGGAGAAAAAGCATGAAGCTCAAGACCTTGAGCCTGGCTGTGGCTCTCGCGCTGAGCGGTTGCAGCCTGATCCCCGACTACCAGCGGCCCGAGGCGGATATCCCTGCCGCCTGGCCACAGGGCGCGGCTTACGCCGCGCCTGCCCAGCCCGGTGATGCGAGTGCACTGGCCTGGCAGTCGGTGTTCCAGGACCCGGCGCTCAAGCGCCTGGTCGCCCAGGCCCTGGCCAACAACACCGACCTGCGCCAGGCGGCGTTGAACGTCGAGGCGTATCGGGCGTTGCACCGTATCCAGCGCGCCGAGCAGTTCCCCAACGTCGAGCTGGGGGCTAGCGGCAGTCGCCAGCGGGTGCCTGCCGACCTGTCTCCCACGGGTGAAGCAGGCATCGAGAGCCAGTACCAGGTGGCGCTGGGGGTTTCCTACGAGCTGGACCTGTTCGGCCGCCTGCGTAGTCTGAACCGCGCTGCCGCCGAGCAGTACCTGGCCTCGGACGCGGCGCGCTACAGTGTGCAGGTGTCGCTGGTGGCTGACGTGGCCAGCGCCTACCTGACCTGGCGCAGCGACCAGGAGCAACTGGCCCTGGCTCAGTCTACGCTCAAGAGCCAGGGTGACAGCCTGGCCCTGGTCGAGGACCGCTTCGACAACGGTACTGCCTCGCAGATCGATGTCCGTCAGGCGCGTACCCTGGTATCCCAAGCCCAGGTGCAAGAAAGCCTATATACCCGCCAGGTGGCCCAGGACCTCAACGCCCTGGAACGCCTGCTCGGGGGGCGGTTGCCGACGGACCTGCCGCAGGGCCAGCCATTGGGCGAGTCGATGCTCGCCGTGTTCCCTACCGGTTTGAATTCCGAGGTACTGCTACGCCGGCCGGACATCCGCGCTGCCGAGCACCACCTGCTGGCGGCCAACGCCAACATCGGTGCGGCCCGCGCGGCGTTCTTCCCGAGCATCAGCCTGAGCGGTGCCGCCGGCACCGCCAGCGCCGAGCTCGATGGGCTGTTCAAGGGCGGTGCGGGGATGTGGCAGTTCGTGCCGCAGATCAACCTGCCGATCTTCAACGCCGGTCGATTGAAGGCCGACCTGGATTACGCGCGGATTCGTCGCGATATCAACGTGGCCGAGTACGAAGGCGCGATCCAGACCGCCTTCCAGGAAGTCTCGGACGGTTTGGCGGCGCGAGGCACCTATGGCAAGCAGTTGCACAGCCAGCAGGGCAGGGTAGAGGACAATCAGGCCTACTACGAGCTGGCTCGCCAGCGTTATGACGAAGGGGTGGACAGCTACATGGCGGTGCTCGATGCCCAGCGTGAGTTGTTCGCGGCCCAGCAGCAGCTAATTCAGGATCGCCTGGCGCAGTTGCTGGCCGAGGTGAATCTGTTTAAGGCCGTTGGCGGCGGGTGGCACAGCGAAACCGTGGCTGCCGTGCAAGGCAGCTTGGGCCACCCGGCACCTTGAGACGTTATGGAAGTCACTGGCATGCAGTTCGACGAGAGGATACTGAAGGCGCTCGACTTCGATGCGTTGGTGGTGTTCCTGGTGGTATTCAGGGAGCGCAATGTGTCGCGGGCGGCTATATGCCTGGGGCTCACGCAACCTGCGGTGAGCAATGTGCTCGGCAAGCTGCGCAGGCAGTTCGGTGACCCGCTTTTCCTGAGGTGTGGCCGAGGCATGGAGCCTACGGGGCGAGCTGATCGCATTGCTAGATTGTTTAGCCCCGTGCTGGTTGCGCTGCAAGATGTTGTCGTGCAGACAGATGCTTGCGGCGCGCCACTGTAGGCCGACTCAATACGTTGATATCTCGGTTAGTGACTCATTTGACGCATGTAGGCCTGTTACCCGGATGACGTAAATTTCTTGTTTGAATCTCATTAAAAAAGAGCCAGATGCGTCGAAAATGACTGGAATGCGACGGACGGTCTTGGACTCAAGTCCAGATTAAAATACTGATTTTATTGGGGTTTATGGACCTGAGTGGACGTCAGTCACAGGCTGTCGGGATCCCCAAAGAACACTTGGGCAACCATGCTAATCAAAAAGTTACGAGTGAGAAATTCAACTTGTACCCCCAGAAGTACCCCTTTTTCAGTGGTTCCGAGTGGACGATAGTGGACGCACTGAGGCGCGGTGTTGAACGTGCTATCACTCGCCAAAGCGTGCCGCTTACGCTTTGGGCTCGTCCCAGTCGCTACGCGTCGCAGCAGTCAGCGCATCCCAGTCATCAGGAGGGTTGCCGCGGCCCAGCATCTTCTCGAATACGGCGTAGGGATCGGATTTGCTGCCTGCAGACCGGAGGGTACTTTCGTCGTTGACCCATGCATAGACAATGACCTTGGATCTTGAGTCGTAGCGAAAGAACAGCCGAAAGCGCCTACCGATCTTTGCCCGCCGCCAATGTCGGTAGGCGGTGCCCGGCGTGTTGCCTTGGCGGAACTCATCACGGCCGGGGTCGGCAGGCACAGCCTCCATGATCAGATGGCTCAATGCCCGAAATAGCTTGACGTTGGCGTTGCTCTCAAAACCTTGCGGGTCGTTCTGCTCGGCCCGGGCGGCGGCTTCTTGCAATTTGCGTAGCTGTAAAGTCACACCTTCATGGAACAACAGTGTCCAGCCATGTCGCAGCATCAGATCGCGACCTCACCGTCGATATCTTCGTCCAGGTTTACCGGGTGGTTTGCGTTGGCGAGCATGGTTTGCGCCAAGTCTTCCGGCAGGGTGGTGAGATTACGGCCGCCTCGGATATCAGCCTCCAGCAACCCCAGGAACGCACCGATGGCAGGGTCTTCGTGGGTGGTTTCTACGCGGCTGACCACGATTTCACCGCCGCGTACGTCGAATGCGATCTTGCCTCCAGTATCTATGCCCAAAAGCTGGCGAACGGATTTGGGCAGTGTGACCTGTCCCTTCGAGGTCAATGTGGCGATTTCGTGGATGGCAGGCATGAGCGTTCTCCCGGATGTATTGATTGGATCGTAAGGAATAATCCTTACTTGGTCAATCTTGGTTTTCTGCTAATTGAGCATAAGCAGGATGAAAGCTCGGAAGCACCGCAGCATTAGTTACACCATCCCTTAGGACACGATAGGAGCTTTTACGGTGCCGCGAGTTTTGAGTCTGACCCGGGTTGATCCACAAATGGTTGGTTATATATCCAGTCTTTACGCAATCTCAGACGATTTGCACCAAAATTGTCCTCAATCTTGTTTACCGCTCCCCATCAATCACGCTAATTTGCGGCAACGCTGGCACAGTGCCGCTATCGGTCGTCCTTCGATTAGTCCTCGCATGCGTACACTGCTGCTCAGCTGGTGCCTACCCTTAAACAGGGCGGGATCATTGATCGTGCGCAGCAACCGTATGAAGATTCTGCGGTTTCGTGTTTGTGGGAAGTGTTATGGATGGCGTGAGCTTCAAGCAGGTAGATCAATATGCCCTGTGTTGTGTCGAGGATTTCTCTGAGGAGCTCAAGCTCGAGCTGAGGGAGAACCTCACGCGAATCTGCCACGGCGCCGACCAGGCCAGCAAGGACAGGGCCATCTACAAATACCCTGCGACGATCAGGCATTTCTGGAACGAGCGCTACTGCAAAAAGCCCTGGGAAACCCGGATAGGCATGCTCGGCGAGCTTCTGTCGCACGTCATCATTCTGAAGCTTTTCCCCGATTTCGACGTCGTCTCGCCGTTCTTCAACATGGAAGAAAAGAGCATTCGCAAGGGCTTCGATCTCCTTCTGTACGAGACCTCAACCAACAACGTCTGGATCACCGAGGTCAAATCGGGGGGGCGAGGAGCGGACAAGACCTCTTGCTCCGCCACCAGCGGGCTGTTGCGCCTGGCTCGGGATGATCTCAAGAAGCGCTTGGCAGAGCCGGAGCTCAATCACTGGCTCAACGCGATCAATGCCGCGAAAAATGCGATCCACAACAAAGCCAACTACCGGGACTCGGTGATTGAGATTTTGGAGATGGAAGGTGATCTAGCCGAAGAAGACGGTGCGACTGCCTCGGACAACAATGTGTTTCTGATCTCCGCCCTGTTCAGCGATGTGTCCCAGGCCATCGCCGAGAAGACCGTATCAAATTTCACCACGAAGCTTGTGGCGGAGGCGGTGTTCAAGACGGTGTGGGTACTCTCCCTGCACAAGGGCACTATGGAAAAGCTGGAAGAGTTCTTGAGGCAGGAGGCGGAGCAGTAGCATGGAAGAGTTGACCATCAGGAAGCTGGGCAACACCAAGTTCAAGGATCTGTATTTTCAACTCCTCAAGGGAGACGAGTTGGGTAACACGCAGACCGTAAAGTTACTGGCCATCGCCGTGCTGCTCCTAAACCACAAAACCCCTGAAATTCGGCGTCTTGGCTACCGAATCATCTTGTTTTACGGGAACGCCACGGGTCAGTACCAGGCGCTCTACGATGTGGCGCTCGACAGTGGCCTACACCCTGTCTCAGCGGTGATCAGCAGCTATTTTTCCGAGGACGACCACCGCAGCGAGTCGTTCATCAGAAACATCGTGGGCAGCTACGTCGATACCTTCCGTGATCAGGGCATCGTGCTCACTGAGCAACAGGACGCACTGCGAACATTTGTACAGTCGGAGTACCGTAAGTCGTCAGTCGTGGTTGCACCGACCAGCTACGGCAAATCTGAGCTCATCATCCAATCGGTGAAGGAGAATCCGGGTCAGCGAGTGTTGATTCTCGTCCCCTCGAAGGCCCTGCTGGCACAGACGAAGAAGCGGTTGATCTACGCGGACATCGAGGGCTTGGGCAAGGTGGTAACCCACCCCGAAATGTATTCGGTTGAGCGAAATAACAGGGCATTTGTCCTAACCCAGGAACGGCTCAACAGGCTCTTGAACGAGAACGCCGGGCTGACCTTCGACATGGTCTTCGTCGACGAGGCCCACAACCTGCTGCAGAGCGATCGCAGAAGTGAGTTGTTGGCTGCCATGCTGTGCATCCTGGGGGCGCGTAACCCTGAAACGTCATTCAAGTTCCTGACCCCCTTCCTGTGTGATGAGCTCAATGTCCGTGTGCGCTTCCTGGACATGATTCCGAGCGGATTCAAAATCGACGAGTACATCAAGTCTGAGCGCTTCTACATCAAGGACTTCAGGGCTGGGAGGGGCCGGAAAAAGCTCAAGCTCTATGACCATTTCCTGAATGACTGGATGGAGTTTGATCGGAGGTATGCAAACTGCTTCGAGTTCATCAAAGGCGAAGCGCTGTCCAAAAACATAGTTTATGGCAACAAAAAGAAAAGCATTGAGTCATTCGCGGTCGAGCTGGCAGCGGTGTTGCCGCCCGTGGATTGTCAGCTGATCCATACGGCCTGTACCGAGCTTGAAGAATTTTTTGACCGACGCTACAAACTTATTGGCTGTCTGCGTAAAGGGGTGATGTACCACCATGGTTCGATCCCTGACACCATCCGCTTGTATCTCGAGAACCTGTTCAGCAGCTCCAAGCAGATGAGGTTTCTGGTCTGCAATTCCACGCTTCTGGAAGGGGTAAACCTGCCGATCGAACGGCTCTTCGTCTTTGATTACTTCAAAGGAAAGAAAGCGCTGACGCCATCCCAATTCAAGAATTTGGTCGGACGCGTTAACCGATTCAGTGAGGTCTTCGCGCCCGGCGCTGAGGCTGCGTTGAGGAAGCTGGAGTCCAGCATCTACCTGCTAGGCGTGGACGGCTACACCCGCAACAATGCGGCGCTTGAAACGTTCTACGATAAATCGGTCAACGTCTCCAAAGTAGTAAAGGACACGGTTAGCAACGTTCTGCTTGAAGCCACCAAGATCATCGATGGGAAGGTGTCGATTCTCTACGACGACGCTGTGGCTCGTCTTGAGAATCTACACCCTGGCGTGGTTAAGGACCGGAAGTGTCGCTACGTGACCACTCAGGTGGGCAAGCTCCTCATTGCGAACAGCGTCAGTGAAATTGATGTGTTCGCAGAAGAAGAGGCGATTGAACGGAAGATCATGCGAGCCATCGAGGCAAACGGCGTTATCAACACCGTTGAGAGGCTGATGCTTGCCATCTCCAAATCGTTCGTTGATCACTTCGATAACAGCCGAGAGTACAGCGACCTCGTACGTCTCAAGCAAGAGCCTGCTCGGAATTTTTACGCCATGATCCTAGATTGGAAGCTGAAGAAACTCAGCGTCAAGCAGACGATCCGGCAGACGCTCGCGTACTGGAAAAAACTGGTCGAGACGAGCCATAGCGATCACGTGTTCGTGGGGAAATGGGGGGATACCAAGTACCGCGACAGCAACTACGAGAACTGGGTAAGAATCTCCCAGAAGGATGACGCTGAGCGGATTAACCTGGCAATCGTCCGTCTAAAGGATGAAGACGATTTCTTCGACAATAAGATCTTCAAGTTCGTCGAGGTGCTGAATGGGGTAGGTGCCCTGGATCCTGGCTTCTATAAGCTCATCAAGTACGGCACTGCAGATGACATCAAGATCAAGCTCATCCGGGATGGCTACAGCCATGGTTTGGCAGATCTGATGCTTGAACGCTACCCCGAAACCGTGCGTGCGACGCTAGGCGGAGACATCGAAGTGAGTCCTCGTCTGGTCAACATGATGATCAACAATGAGGAAAGCGATCTGCTAATTTTTGAAGCCAAGATGAACCTCAAACCTGTTTAATTGAGGCTTCTGAAAGCGCTTGGGAGGTTATCAGATTGCTTCCCTCGCATCGATCATCAGCCTCCGAAAGGCCTAGTCTGCTTGATTCCTAGGCCTGACCCCTCAATTGGCCAATTAATCTTTACAGTCCAGGCTTTCAATCGCTACGCCTACTAGGTTCTGTACGAAAACCTTTGAAACCCCGCAAAGCCTCTGGAGGCCCGATTTCCGTAGAGTTCTCGCCTTTTAGGCGAAGGATTCTGCTATGCCCAAGCGATACGAACTTTCTGACGAACACTGGCCGTAGTCGCTGAGCTTTTACTAAACATCAACGTACAGGGCGCCCAAGAGCTGACGATCGTTTGATGCTCAATGGCGTGTTATGGGTACTTTGCTCCGGCACAACCTGGCGGGACAAGCCGAGACCTCAATTGCCACGTCTGCTCGACAAGCCGAAGTACAAAGAGCGAAACATCATCGGGCGGCTAAATTGGCTGGCTGAAAGAGCACCGTCGCTTGGGGACCCGTTACTGCAAGCTCGCGCAAAGCTACGCTGCGATAGTCACCTTGGCAGCCATGCTGATCGGCATACGAGCGGTTCGCGGTGATGTCAGCCATCGTGCAGCAACTTTCCACCAACGCTTCATCATTAGCTTCGATATCTCGTATCTTTCTATCCGCCTCGCGTGGCTGTTGACGTGCCACTATTTCAGCCAATGCTTGCCTGGCAACCGTCTACCGGCCAGGGCTGTACATCAATCATCCCGATCGGCTGCAGCGCAACGAGGGGGCACCCCCCATTGCTATTACTTCACAGCTGTTTGTGGGGGGGAATCCATGGAGATGAGCAGTTGTGATGGGCAAGCAAACTCTGATATTGAGGCGGATGGCTCGTTGGGGCTATCGTGACCAGAGGATAGGGAGAGTAGGTATGGGCGAATCGGACATTTCGCAAACGGCGCGCATCCATGGGTTTAACCCAAGCATGATGTTCGCTAAGGGATTTTCTCTTGGGACCATTGATCTGGTCCAGGGCGGGGCGTTCGCAGAGATCGTAGGGCGTACGGTGATAGCACTGCTACTGCATGTGAGAGATCACGAAGGTAAATCACCGTTCGATGGAGTCCTCGTCGTATTACCGCCGACCTCAGTGAGTTCTTTGACGGCCGACTGCGTCCACGAAGCACTGCGATCAGGATTTACGGATCTGACTGGCGCAGGGCCTAATGACAGGCAATTGGCATTCCTGAAACGCGTCACGCGTGTGGTAACCAGTCCGACCCTTGAGGTTGCCGATATTCAGTCAGTCATCGCTGCGCAAGGCCAGCGCAGAATTGTGGCGATTGCCGAGGCGAGCCTGTATCGAGATGACAGCGTGGAAGTGCCAGCAGCATTCGGTGTATCGGCGGTCCGCACATCCGAAGACCTGTGGGTCCCGCATTTGGTCGGTCTCTGCAACCTTATAGTTTCTGCGGTACAAGCGAGCCAGGGCTATGCGGTCGTTCATGTCGAGGAAACGCCGGCGAAGCAAGAGCGCAACATAGACCTGCTGACCGGCGTGGACGGCTGTTACGTGGTTGAGCTGGTTGGTGAGCCAGATGCAAAGGACCAGATTGAGCAGAGTGCGCAGCGCTGGGTATCGCTTGTTCTACGTGGGGAAATGGCCATGGTTGCGGGAGAGATTGAGGCTATGCAACTGCCCGATCTCAACCGACTGCATCTTTTCGCCCAGCTATTTTTCCGGGCAGGTAGGACCGATGAAGCGCTTGATGCGCTGGCGCAACTTACTTCACACCTCGATTCGATGGACCCTACGAATCTGGTTCAGGTTTCCTGGCTGGCTCACAAGGCGGGCAACAACTCATTGGCGCTCCTGTTCCTTCCGCAGGATGCAGCCAATTTGAACGGTGTGATGTGGCTCGAACAAGGACTGGAACTGGCAACCATCCTTGAGCAGAACGCGCTAATCGAACGCTACGATCACCGTCTGGGGCAGCTTTGTCCGACATCCTCAACCCTAAGGGAGAACCGTGACCGCAGGCTGTTGATGAATTGCCGAGATGCGACACTCGACGCGGACAGCGGCTTCACTACGGAGGGGTTCACTGAAAATCATTTGGCCATTCTGGACGGAGTGCTGGCGCCCCGGCAGGATTACATCCGTGTCATCGAAACTGCGCAGGGTTGGGGCAGAGACTGGTTTGAGCTGGCTGTGATTTGTTGCGCCATGCATGCGTGGCATCTCGGGTTGTGCCGGGATGCCGCTGATGCCGCAAGCCAAATCACAATGTCCGAACTCTATGGCAGGCAGGCGACGCAGCTCACGCTGTACTCAGTGCGAGCGATGATGCTCAAGGAGGACATTCGACGAGATGAGCGCGATTACTATCGAGGATGTCTGCAGTCGGTGTTTCGTTATCTAGCCAAGCATCCTGAAGATAGCTCAATCCGTTCGGGGGTATCGCGACTGCTATCCGTTGAGTCGTGCGGTGATATTGGCGTACCGATTGCTGCTCTCATCATGCTTGATCTGGCTGGCGCGGGCATACGTCTAGCCACTTGCAACGTAGAGCCGGAGGTTCGCAACGAGGAATACCTATCTGACGAAGAACCTGATGAAGATACCCTTAAGGCTGTGATGGAGCAGGGGCTGAAATGGTTTAGCGAGCAAGGTGCAGGCGAGCATGGGGTGACTGTACTGCCAAAAGAGCTGGCGACTTATCCCGATCATGTAATTCGCCTCGTTACGCGCTTGATTTTAATGAGCGCCCCGAAAGGTGAAGATCTCGACTTAGACTTTCTTGAGCACCTTGTGCTGTTGGTTTGCGCCATGGCGCCACATTCGATCAAAGAGCGCGATGCAGACCTCCGTGTGCTTCGTCTTTTTGCTGGACAGTGCGCCACAGTGGGGCAGTATCAGCGGGCTCGAAACTTGGCCGAGCAGGCGCTACTAATTGGCCAGGGCGACATTCGACGTACACGGCTGGCTTGGCAAGCCTTTGCCGACATCTACCAGCGTTGCCGCAACTTGACAGAAGCTTTGGTTGGATTGGTGTGCGCGATGGCGTCTGACGCACCAGTGGAAGAATCTGACCTCTGGAATGAGGTGCATACCGCAATTCGCATTCTGCGAGACTTGGGACTCTTCGATTTGGCAAACGAATTCATGGCTAGCCTGAAAGCGTTGACTGCGGATTTGGGGCATGATGCCGACCATGATGCCCGCATCGTCGCCCTGGAAATGAGTCTACGACTGTTAACGGCCAAGAACGATGCAGCGGAAATCGGAGGGATTGTTGAGGTATTGAATCGCAGTTGTGAAGGTGCTTTGGATGATCGCAGCTTGCTCTTTCCTCTCGTGGTTTTACTCGGCCAGTCCATCCAGAGAGCAGATAATTTATCGGTGCCGGTCAGCGAACAAGCACGTGATCAACTCAAGGTAGGGCTTGAGTTGATGGGGGCTGAAGCCTCTCAATTGGTGCAAACGGTTTCGACTGTTACACCGTTGGCCGCTGACATTGCTGACATGTTCAATAGGGTGCAGAGAGGACTCTATGCGAGCGATGCCCCTGGTGATTTCGCGTTTGTAGGTGTAGCTGCACGGCGACTTCTGGACCCTTCGGCTGGAACATCGGTAACTGGCGAAGATAAGGCATTTGGGGTCGAGTTGCTGGCCGATCACGCGGTGACTCTACCAGCAGTACCTCCTGCTCTAGAAAGTGGCTGGCCGGCTGGCTTTGCGCGCTCCCTCAACGAGGTTGGCCTGGATGTAGCATTCCTTGGTGTGGACAATTTCGGAGAGCTGAATGTGACCTACGTGTCACAGGGAAAAGTACAGTGTATCGAACAGCCCAGCCATCCGCGCTCCTTTAAGCTCCGATTGCTTGCGTGGCTTCGGGACTATCCGCGGAACTACGGCTACGTCGACCTTGCTGATGGCAACAACGACTTTTACAGCACGATGGAGGCGCTGGATGTGCAATTCCCTCGTTCAACCGATCTGATGGTGGTTGCCGAGCCACTTTTGCAACAGATGACCTTCAATCTCTGCATCTCCCAACCGGACGACGCTGGCGGTTTTAGCCAGTTTCACGGCACCTCTTCGGCCATCGGTATGGTGCCGTCGCTTACTTGGTTCTTGCTTGTCCGAAACCAAGCCCGCAGCGGTAAAACCGCTTATAGGGCTTGGATTTCGGCGCAGGACGGCCCTGAGGTGGAGGGCCCATTAGACCTGGCACTTGATCGACTCAGGGGCACCTTTGATGAGTTCGGCTTTGTAGTGGATACAAGTCGCAAGCTGCCAGAGGGGATATCGGACGCTGGGCTGGCTGTGGTGACAGCTCATGGCGGGTTGACAGCTGATGGGCGCTATATCCACAGCATTCGTGACGAAGATAGTCTGTTCGAAGCTCCAGCCGCATTGGCCTCCACGCTTGCGGGGGTCGAAGTTGTGATTTTATTTGTCTGCAGCGGGGGACGAATCGACAAGCACCCTTTGGACAATACCTCGGTTGGGCTTCCGAAGTTGCTTCTGAACAGGGGGTGCCGAGCGGTTATCGCCTCACCATGGCCGCTGGATGTGAAGGTGACCTACCGCTGGCTGGAACCATTCCTTCGGGCATGGGAGGCGGGTGCGACGGTCCTCAAAGCCACGAAGATGGCCAACGAGGCAGTGGGTCGAGCGCTGGGTGATGCCCCGCAGTACGCACTCGCTATGACGGTCTTCGGTGACCTCCTTCTGACCAAGGGGGAGGGTGATCATTGAACGGCGAAGGGGGCTGGTGATTGATCGGCGGTTGCTGGGCAGCCTGGTTTTTGAAGGTGGTGAGCTTGAGCGGCGGTCTTACTTTTGGGAGCGCTCTGGAAAGCGAAAAATCACTGCGAAGTCAGTCTTTGGTACCCGAGAGGAACAGCGTGGTCAGCAGATTACCGAAAGCGCTGAGCATCGGCGTTTTTCAAGGTAGTTGTCGCGCCAACCATCCAAAGCATGCCCTCAAATATGCCCAAAATGTAGCAATTAACTGGAAGTAAATGGCTATTCGAGGCTAGAAAAGGGCAGAAATGATCAGCTAACCAAGCATGCGCGAAGCCCCTAAAGACTGTCAGGGTCGCCAAAGAACATCTGTATCCGCGACCTCAACCAGCGTTCCGCCGGATCATTGTCCTGTGCCCCACGCCACGCCATGTGCAATTCGAACGTACGTACCTGCAGCGGCAGGTCCTCGGCGCGCAAGCCACCCGCGGCGGTTAGCGCATCGGCGGTGTAGTCCGGCACCGTGGCGACGATATCGGTCCCCGCCAGCAAGCTCCCCAGCCCGTTGAACTGCGGCACCGCCAGCACCACATGGCGCTTGCGGCCGATTTCGTCGAGGGCCTCGTCGATGAACCCGGACAGATCGCCAGCGAACGACACCAGCGCATGCGGCCGGGCGCAGAAATCGTCCAGGCTGATGCTGCCCGGCATGCTGTCGGCGCGCAGCAGCTTGGGCTTGCTGCGCCGCAATACCTTGCGCTTGGCGTTGGCCGGCAGTTCGCTGGTATAGCTCACGCCCACCGAGATCTCGCCCGAGGCGAGCAGGGTTGGCATCAACAGGTAGTTGACTCGGCGCACCACCAGGACAATACCAGGGGCCTCGGCGCGCACGCGCTTGAGCAACTGCGGCAACAGGGCGAACTCGGCGTCATCGGACAGGCCGATGCGGAACACCGCGTTGCTGGTGGCCGGGTCGAATTCGGCGGCGCGGCTGACCGCCGTGGAGATCGAGTCCAGCGCCGGCGACAGCAGGGCGAAGATCTCGTGGGCCCGGGCCGAGGGCTCCATGCTGCGGCCGGTGCGCACGAACAGCGGGTCGTCGAACAGGTTGCGCAGGCGCGACAGCGCCGCGCTGATCGCCGGCTGGCCGAGAAACAGTTTCTCGGCGGCGCGGGTCACGCTGCGTTCGTGCATCAGCGTCTCGAACACGATGAGCAGGTTGAGGTCTACGCGACGCAAGTCGTTACGATTCATTCGATGCGGCTCGCCAGAAGTGGGGCAGGGGTGAATCTTAAGGCCAAAGGCTGTTACCCTGCACCGATTTCCGGGGGCCAATGCACATAAATGTCAGGGGCCCAATCAATGACAGGCATGTCGACTATTAACAGCCACTGATGGTCGATCCGCCAAAGCCCGGATAAAGTCCGTGGTAATACCAGATTCACACAGGCGAGGTATGCGATGTCCCGCATGATCCGTTTCCACAAGTTCGGCCAGGCCGATGTGCTCCGTTGCGAGGAGCAGGCCGCGCCGTCCCCGGCGACCGGCGAGGTGCAGGTGCGCGTCGAGGCGATCGGCGTCAGTTGGTATGACGTGCTCTGGCGGCAGAACCTGGCCCCTTCCCAGGCGCGCCTGCCGGCGGGCATCGGCCATGAGATGGCCGGCGTGGTCACGGCGGTCGGCGACGGCGTGGACGACATCGCCCTGGGCGACCGGGTCGCCAGCTTCCCGGCCACCAGCCCCAACGATCACCCGGTGTATGGCGATGTTATCGTCCTGCCGCGCAGCGCCATCACCCGTTACCCCGACGTGTTGACCCCGATCGAGGCCAGCGTGCATTACACGCCGCTGCTGATCGCCTATTTCGCCTATGTCGACCTGGCCCGGGCCAAGGCCGGGCAGACCGCGCTGATCACCGACGCCAGCCATTGCGCCGGGCCGGCCTTCGTGCAACTGGGCAAGGCCCTGGGGCTCAAGGTGTTCGCCGTTACCAAGGAGCCGGAGCAACGCGAGTACCTGCTGGGCCTGGGCGCCGACAAGGTAATCGTCAGCGAGGAGCAGGACCTGCTGATGCAGGTGGGCAAGTACACCGATGGCCGTGGCGTGGACATGGTGCTCGACGGCATGGGCGGGCCGCAGATGTCGCTGCTCGGCGATGCCCTGGCGCCCCGTGGCAGCCTGGTGCTGTACGGGCTGCAGGGCGGCAACCAGACACCGTTCCCGGCCTGCGCGGCGTTTCAGAAGAACATTCAGTTCCACGTGCACTGCATCGGCAACTTCACCGGCAAGCCGGAACTGGGCATCGCCCAGGACCAGGTGGCGTTGCAACGAGCGTTGCGCGATATCAACCAGTTCACCGCCGATCAGCTGCTGACGCCGCAGATCATTAAGGTCTACCCATTCGACCAGGTGGTCGAGGCGCATCGCTACATGGATGAGTGCCCCTGTGGCGGGCGCGTGGTGCTGGACATGGGCGTGCAGTGACGCCTTTGCTGGACTGATAGCGAAGCCCGGGCATTGCCCCGGGCTTTTTCATTGGCGCAGGCCTTGAGTGAGCGATGTGCGTCTGCGTGACTCGCCAAGGGCGCAACACCGATGCCTGCAAGCCCTGATGCTGCGTTCCAATAATTGTCCTACAGGGTTATGGGAAGCGTCCTTCAACTGTGGTGCTGTATTCACTGCCAGAATCCAGGCTTCACCTAGAAGCCGTCAGGAAGATGGAGCGAACGCATGAGCACAACCCACGATCAAGCCATGCACTATATCTACCAGCAGGTGCTGCAACGCCTGCTCGATCACATGAACCAGGCGCAGCGCGCGTCGGTGCAACTGCTGGTGCAGAGGATGTTGGTGATGGGTGGTGGCGCGGACAACATCGGTGCTTTTCGGGTACTGGTGCTGCAGGGGCTGGACTCGCGCAGCACGCACCTGCTGGCCTGCCTGCGGGCCGCCCAGTTGATCATTGCCCTGCGCCATGCCAGTACCTTTCGCCTCCAGGTACTGGTGGCCAGGCTGCCCGGCCTTGACTGCGAAGCCTTGGCCCTTCACGAGCGCTGCTTCAGTGCCCTGTTCCTCCAGGATGACCCTCGGGTCGAGCTGCTGCGCGCCGACGGGGGACAACTAGGTCCATTCGGCGCCCGGTCGGCTTGCTCACCCAGTCAGACAAGTGAAGCGGGCAAGGCCTGGCTGCTGTTCGGCCACCTCACCGGTGCTCAGCCCGATGTCCTGCTCGGCGCCAGGGGCTACGTGGAACTGGCGGCCAGCCTGGCACAGGCGCTTGGCGACGAAGATGGCGCCAACCTGCTGGTCAGCGCCATCGCGCCGACCCGCCTGCATCACTTGATGGCGTGGGGGCGGCGCTGCCTGCGCCATACCGAGCACTTGACGCAAAGCGCGGGCACCGACAGTGTCGTCAGTTGGGCCGCGGGCATGAGGCAACTGGGCGATGCTTTGTCCGACCCGCTGCGATCCCCTTCAACTCAACCCCCTGCAGAGGGGGGGCGGGTGGTGCGGGTGGTTTCGGTCGAGGCGCTATTGCCGCACCCGGAGCAAGCTGGTCCGCTTGAACGCATGCTTGGCCGTAAATTGACCGACACCTGCCAGCCCCAGGGGCCGGCGGGCCTGTTCGATCCGCTACCGTTGGCGCACCTGCATGGCCTGAGGGCGCAGGCTGTCGAACAAAACAGCTATCGCGAGGGTGCCCAGGCGTACTTCGCTGGCCTGGGTGATCACGCCATGCCCTGGCCGCAGGGGACGGTGTTGCGCAACGAGGCCCAGGAGCGCCTGGGTGACGCCTATGGGGTTGCCGCGAAACAGCTGCAGTGCTTGTTGTTCAAACCCTTCGACGCCCATGGGCGTAATCTTGAGTCCTTCGTGTCGAGCAGCCATCCCACTATGCGGGTCGCCTTGCCCTATCTGCACAGCGCGCTACAGGGCAGACCATGCCCTGGCCCGGTCAGCCAGTGGCTGACCGAGACCAGCGGGTTGACGCTTGCGCAACTGAGGGCGGTTTATGCAGGTACCGTGCGGCCTGAGGTCCGGCGTTTGTACCGGTTGTTGGCGCAACGCGACCTGTGGTTGCGGCGGGTACCTGAATTGGCCGGCTGCCAGGGGCGGGGGCAACGGTCTGCGGTATAAACACCCGCGGGATCACTGTCATTCAGGATTCTGCGCCTTGCAGTGCGCAGAATGCTGCATCAATGGCCATACCGGTAACTTGCGATCTGAGGCGCCAGGGAGCGCTTGGGCTGGATGGGCCTCTACTCTTTTTGGAGTCGTGATTTGGTTCGCCCGAGAAAAGTAGACATGGTTTCCATTTTTCCTGATGAGCAGAGAATCCCCTTATGGGCAAGATCGTTCTTTACGAAAAGGTGCGTCTCGGCATCGCATTTATCCGGGTAATGTGCCGACTCGTAGACGATTTGCTGTTTACCATCCGATCGAACGTACATCGATATGCAACCCTTTCCTTTTCGACGCACAGAGACAGTTCGGTCGATTCCCCCCAGCGAGCACGTATAGAAAGGACGCGCTTTGGCGAACGTGGTATTTGGTTCGGCCGCCCACGTGGGCACGGAGTCGGCGCCGCCATAGTCAACGATGGAATTGAAGGACGGCTTAGGTCCCATGTAGGTTAGAACCACGGTGGGCTGCCCATGTGCGATGGTTGTTTCTTTCCCTGCGGTATAGGTCAATACCCACATGTTGTTGAGAGCCGGAAGCGCATCGGTCTTGGGAAGCTTTGAGATTCGAGTGATGAACTCGTTCTTCTTCCATTCAGGTGAATTGGGATCGAGACCACTCCACGTCCCGACGTACTGCTTGGGATCGAAAGCCGTCGGATTAACGCGCGGCTTCCCATTTTCGTCGTAGAGGATCTTGCCTTTCGCGTCCTTGGCCCACGTTGTGTTTGAGACGCAATCGACATCCCGGGCAGAGATGCATTGGACAGTGTCCCAGGCATCCTTCGCCTTGGGCGAGTAAGCCTTCGCTTGGTCGTTCCCGTATTGGACAAGTACAGCGCCTCCAGACTTAAGGAAACCCTCCTGGATTGCTTTCTCGTCGCCACCAGCGGCGGCGACCGCAATTCCGCCTGCGGCGGCGGAAACGGCAGCTTTCTTAAGGGCCTCTCCTGCAGTTCCAGCAGGCATTTGAGAAGTATATGAACCAGCTTGAGCCGTTGCGGCAGCGATCAGTCCCGTGCGGATCGCCATGTCGATGTCCCCCGTGGCCTTATAGGTTGACCACGAGGCGTAAGCGGCAGCACCAGCAGGGCCGCCATACACCGATGCGGTAGACGCGGCAGCAGCGTTGATGATCTCGCTCTGCTGAGTTGCGATGAAGAAGTTCTTTTCTGAGGTCTGCATCGGTTCGATTCCCGCGTGCCAAATCGCGTCGATGACTTTTCCTTCGCGAACGCGCTTTTCTGCGTTCTTAAGCGTCGACTCATAGGACTTCGCCTGATTCGCGGTGTAGTTGGCGACTGCCTCGCCGGCATCGACCACGTCTTCGAAGGACTTCTTCGCCTGCTCGAGCGTATCGCCCCAACCCTTGATATAGGTAGCAGTGGCGTCTTCACCTGCTTTTACAAACGTCTTGACTGTGTCAGTACTGGCCTTTTCGACCGTCCGTACTGTGTCCCCCGTCGCCTTCTGAAGTGTTTTAACTGTGTCACCTGCGAGATTATCAACTGTCTTCAGTGTGTCATTTCCTAGTTTCTCGATACTCTCGCCAGGCTTCTCAAGTACCTTGCCCGGGGTAGGGATGTCCGGTGCCACGGGAATGATGCACCCGAGCTTTGCAAAGCAGGCACATCCGAGAAGGGGGGCGCATTGTTCGTATTCACAATCGGAACAGGCGGCCACCTCATTCGCAGACAAGGTAAGCAGTAGCGATGCGGCCAGAACGGAAATTCGCATTTTAAATTCCCCTGAGCTGCAGATATTTCGGTGCGCGCCCTATACAGGTGAGGGCTGATATCAAATCTTTAGCCTTAGTTGGCCCTCTCTAGACGCTGCACATACGATCGCGGAAATCGCCGGTTTTGCGTTCAGGTACGCACATAGCCTTTATCGGATTTCGTCACGAGAGAAGCTAAGGCACCTCCTAGACTGCTCGGCTGCAAGCCGGCAGCGCGAAGTGTTCTTGTGCTGTTGGGCCCTGCCGCACTGAATGCTAGGCTTTGTACGAAAAGTGCCGTGACGATCATGCTGCGTTAAAAACAGGCTCGTCTGATCGCCGCTCGGCGACTTTTCGTACATACCCTACGAATGCGAGGAAAAAGTGCAATATGGCTTATGGCCATTTCTCGGAGTCTAGCAGCGAATCCATGGTCTGCAATTCGCCGTGACTGCCATTTATGGCCGGCAGAAAACGGTCAAAGGTGGCCAGTCCTCAATGCCCGCAATCGACCCTGAGCGATCTGTTCGGGGGCTGATAATGGCGAACGAAAGCCAGGATAGCTTAAACACTGCCTTCACGTTCGATGACCAGAATCCGGGCTTCTCCGCGAGGATGTGCAACATGTTCACATCCAACCCCCGCGAAAAACACGTCTCCAACTACCAATGTTACGACGCGCTCAGCGCCGGACTCGCGATAATGCATATCTACCGTCCCATCGAGGACTGCGAATACCTCCTCACCATCATTGACATGCCACTTGTACGGCTGGTCGGTCCAGTGGAGTCGGACGGTAGTGCCATCCATGTTAGCTATGTCCTCGGCACCCCAAGCGCGGGCAGCTGTAAAATTTTTGCTACGAAAAACTTTCATTGATTGAGACTCTCAAAAAGGTGGTGAACTTGCACCCATTTTTCAGCGCTGTTGACTGCCCACTCTTAACTGAAAAGCAGGAATAGCCTGAACGCCTGCTATTTGCAGTTGGCTACCCTCTGCCAAGAACAGCCACTCGAGTGAACATATCACTTATCTGTCAGAATGCTGGACGCCTAAAGGTCAGCGAACTCAACGGCGTTACTTTCCTGGGCCAGGATATGCACCCCGAAGCTTTTGATATTGGGTAAAGTAGCATTATGGTGAGCGATAATATGCGCCGCCTCGGCATGAGTTTTGTCGTGAGTAGTGTGAGCATCACTCACAATGGTCACGTCATACCCCAGTGAAGCTGCACGGCGGACCGTGGTGTCGATGCAGAATTCCGTAGCATAACCACATATAACAAGATGAGAAATGCCGCTTTCTGATAGTATGGCTTCGAGATTCGTTCTCAAAAATGAATCAGGGGTGCTCTTGCGAACAAAACGGTCAGTGCTGCATGTAATTAGGCTGGCATCCAGGGCCCATGCTTCGCTGCCATGCCTGAAATAGTCGCCGCTGATGGCTTCGTGCTGAACAAAGATAACGGGCGCGTTATCCAATCTAGCGCGCCGTGCCAATTCGTTAATCCGGCTCATGACCTCTAATGATAAGTAGGGTCTGGGCAATGGCGTAAATAGCCCGTGCTGCACATCGATTACGATCAATGCTTTCATTGATATCTGCTTCCTTACAAAATGAACCGGCGATGGGGATTGTCGCTGTTCCCAATTAGTGATTGCAATGGGGCGGATTCCGCCGTTCGTGAGGGGCTGCTTCGGGTCGGAACGCGCCGTTCACGAGTGACCGCTATCGATCCATAGCGGACATTCGGGGCATAGCCTCAGATCGAGCGTTGCTTCACACGGGCAGAGAGTTGCTCGGACATGTTTGCTCCTGCTCAAAGCTTACCGATGCGATCGAGCTCATGCTTGAGCTGCTCGCGGTCGAGGTGATCGAAAGGCAGTGCGAAGAAGGCCTGGCAGCGAGCCTTGATGCGAGCCAGCGTGGCGCGGAACGCAGCGTCGACCGAGGCCTCGCCAGCCACGACATCCGACGGATCCTCCAGCCCCCAGTGCGACTGCAGCGCAGGGCCGAAATACACCGGGCACGCTTCGCTGGCAGCCTTGTCGCAAACGGTGATGACGATGTCAGGAGGGGCGCCCTCGAACGCGCCATTGCCCTTGCTGCTCAGCCCTTCAGTAGAGATGCCGGCTTGTTGCAAAGTGCTCAAGCTGCGAGGCAACACTTGGCCTTTGGGCAAACTGCCGGAACTGACGGCTTCAAAACCGTGATGCGCCAGGTGATTGAACATGGCCTCGGAAAGGATACTGCGGCAGCTGTTGGCCGTGCACATGAACAGGACTCGCATGGGGCCCCCCCGCTTCGTGGCGGATGTCAGAGGCTCAGGCGCAATGCCAGCGCCGAAAGGGTGATCAACAGAACCGGCAGCGTCAGCAGGATGCCGACCTTGAAGTAGTAACCCCAGGTGATGCGCGTGCCTTTGCGCTCCAGCACATGCAGCCAAAGCAGCGTGGCGAGGCTGCCGATGGGGGTGATTTTCGGGCCAAGGTCGCAGCCGATAACGTTGGCGTAGATCATTGCCTCGCGCACCAGCCCTTGCGCCTCGCTGGCCTGGATCGACAAGGCGCCGACCAGCACGCTGGGCATGTTGTTCATCACCGAGGACAGTACTGCTGCGATCAACCCGGTGCCGATGGTTGCACTCCATAGCCCTTGCTGCGCAAGGCGGTTGAGCAGGTGTGTGAGCATGTCAGTAAGGCCGGCGTTCTTCAGTCCGTAGACCACCAGGTACATGCCGAGAGAGAAGATCACCACCTGCCAGGGCGCTTCGCGCAGTACCCGCTGGGTCGAGATGCGGTGGCCGCGGGCGGCGACGGCAAACAGGACCGCCGCGCAGGCCGCGGCTACCGCGCTGATCGGGATACCCAGTGGTTCCAGGGCGAACAGGCCGATCAGCAACATCAGCAGCACCCAGCCACCAACCTTGAAGGTGGCGCGGTCATGAATCGCCGCGCTTGGCATCTTCAGGGCCGCGACCGCGTAGTGTCTTGGGATATCACGGCGAAAGAACAAGAACAGCACCAGCAGGGTTGCCGACACGCTGGCGAAATTCACGGGCATCATCACCGACGCGTATTCGCTGAAACCCAGCCTGAAGTAGTCGGCCGAGACGATGTTCACCAGGTTGGAGACTACCAGCGGCAGGCTCGCCGTGTCGGCGATGAAACCGGCGGCCATGACGAAGGCCAGCGTTGCGGCAGAAGAAAAACGCAGCGCGAGCAGCATCGACATGACGATAGGCGTGAGGATCAATGCCGCACCGTCATTGGCGAACAGCGCCGACACCGCAGCACCGAGCAGCACGCAGAAGGCAAACAGGCGGTAGCCGCTACCGTTTGCCCAGCGCGCCACATGCAACGCGGCCCACTCGAAGAAACCGGCCTCATCCAGCAGCAGGCTAATGATGATGACGGCGATGAAAGTGGCGGTGGCGTTCCAGACGATGGCCCACACGGTCGGTATGTCGTGCAGCGAAACGGCACCCGCCGCCAGGGCGATGAGGGCACCGAGCGCGGCACTCCAGCCAACCCCAAGCCCCTTCGGTTGCCAGATGACCAATATGAGGGTGAAAACAAAGACGGCAATTGCGACCAGCATGAGGATCTCGCTCGGTGATAATCAGCAGCAGGCAGCATCACGAACGGGGCGGCCGTCCATGTTCTTCAGCCGAAGAGCGTTGTCTGCCAGCCATTGTGAGTTGGCCTGCAAGGTCACCTGCAGCATTTCATGCACCCAGGCGGGCAGCTGTGGATTAAGGCGGTAATACACCCATTGACCCTGTCGGCGATCCAACAACATGCCACTGCTGCGCAACTGCGCGAGGTGGCGGCTTATCTTGGGTTGACTGTCATTCAGCGCGCACATCAGTTCGCACACGCAAAGCTCGCCGAGGCTTGCGATCAGCAAGGTGGCACGAGCACGGGTCTCGTCGGAGAGGCTTTTGAACACATCAGGTGGGTTGATCATGGCTGTGTTTGTATATTCGGAAATTCGAATATACGAATTTTCATATGTGTTGGGCAAGTGCGTCGTGCGACACGCCCCTGGGTCGAAAGCAGCTGGTGAAATGCAGAGCGGTCAACGGCGAGTCGACCGATTCAGTCGGTGCCGGTACGCTGGCGATCTTCACCTGTACGGACGCGCCGATGACAGAGGCATACCAAGGAAGCTGCTTATGCGCAGCAGTCAGTTTCGAGCTACTCACCCGGCCAATGGCAGTGACTCATTGCCATTGCAGCCAGTGCCGCAAAGGCCACGGAGCTGCATTTGCTTCGTATGGCAGCGTTCCACGCAGCAAGCTGCGATTACTGCGCGGCGCCCATAGTATCAAGACCTATGCCTCTTCACCGAAGGTGGCGCGCGAGTTCTGCGTGGAGTGCGGCTCGAACTTGTTCTGGTCAAGCTCCCAAGGCGAGTTTGCCGATTGGGTTTCGATAGCGCTGGGCACGCTGGATACCCCCCTCCTGGCAAACAAACAGAGTCATCTTCACCTCGAATCGGCAGCGTCTTGGTACACGCCATCGAGCGGCGAGTCGGTGAAGGTGAAAAAGCCGTAGGAGCAAGCCCATGGCTTTCCCACCAACCGCGCCGTCAGCGTGAGCGTTGTTTGCAGGCCCTGCGCAAACGCCGCCAGCCCAGCACTACGCCACTGACGGCTAGCAGCAGCCCACCGCTACTGAAGGCGATGATCAATCCTTCCCGTAACTGCGGTCGCGCCAGCAGCGGTTGCCAGTCCCAGCTGTGCAGCAGATTGAACAACCAGCGCCCGGTGCGTTGCGCCCGGTCGTGGCTGGCCACCAGCATGCCACTGGCCGGGTCCAGGTAGGCCCAGGTGCCAGCCGGGTCGGCGAAGCGCAACCGTAGCACAGGCAGTGGCCGGGCCTGGGAGCCATACATGCTCTGCGGGTCGCGGGCGAAATAGTGGAAGTCGTAGGCGCTCTGCCAGTCGTCGCGCAGCGCAATGCCTGGGGCCATGGCCTGCGCGGCCGCCAACAGGCGCTGCCGGGTGAAGCCACGGGCCGGGGCCGCGCCGTCCTCGACCAGGCGGCTGTCGCCGTTGGCGCTGCGGGCCAGCAGATAGGTGGTATCGGCCAGCCGTTGCCACTGCAACTCGACGGCGTCGAAGCCCACCTCTTGGTGCAACCGCGCCAGCGCGGTGCCGATCCCAAGCTTGAGATCAGCGGCGCGCAGCGGAGCGGGTTGCAGGGGGAGCTGCGCGCGGCTGTCGGTCAGGCCCCAGGGGCGCATCGACATCAAGCCGCTGAATACCCACAGCACCAGCACTGCGCCGAACAACAGCCCGACCAGGTGGTGCCAACGCAGCCAGCCGCCCGGGTAGGGGCTGCACGAGCCGCCGCGATAGCGCCTGCGCAAGCGCAGGCGCAGGATGCCCACCGCCATGCCGAGGATCGCCATCAGCGTGCCGAGCACGGACAAGCCGATCACCAGCGTGCGCCAGCCGTTGTCGAAGCCGAACCCGCCACGCAAGGGATAGAGCCAGTGCAGCCAGGCCCCGACCCAGTTCCAGGCACGCTCCTGGGCGGTGGCATCGCGCACCACTTCACCGCTGCGCCCGGACAGGTACAGCCAGGTACCGGCGGCATCGTCCACCCGCACCCGGTGCAAGGGCCGGTCGCCGTCCAAGGCTCGGGAGTGAGTCCACATGTCCTCGTCCACCGTGCCCTGGTAAGCCAGTGCCGCGTCACCGGCGTACTGCCGGGCATTGGCCAGGGCCCAGGCGGCGTCCGCATGCACCAGGGGTTCACCGCTGGCGGCATCGAGGGTGACGCGGCGACCGTCGGCCAGCTCCAGCAGGTAATGCGCGCGTCCGCCCAGGCTGGTCAGGCGCAACGCCTTCAATGGCTGTTGCGCCCACTGCGCTGGCAATTCGGCGCAGCACCCCGCCGGCAATGCCGGCAGGTGGGCCAGGCGCTCGGCCTGGGTCAGCTTGGGATAGCCGACATACAGCATGACCACCCCAGAGACGAACCACAGCACCATGAACAGGCAGGCGACGATGCCCAGCCAGCGGTGCCACAGGTACAGCTGGCGCTTGAGGCCCATCAGTAGCGCCACTGCACAGCGACTTCCAGGCTGCGCGGCTCACCCAGGTAGTACTGGGTGTTGGTCTGGTGGATGAAGCGGGCGTAGACCTCGTCGGTGAGGTTGCGCAGTCGGGCGCTGAGCTGCACGTGTTGGTCCAGGTCGTGGGTCATCGACAGCCCGTAGACGGTATACGACGGCACCCAGGCGGTGTTGGCGGTGTTGGCGTACACCGATGACACATAGCGGGCGTCGGCGCCGACCTGCCAGCCCGGCGCCAGGTCGTAGGTCAGCCACAGGTTGGCGACGCGGTCGGGGATGTTCACCGGATTCTTGCCCTTGCGCGAGTACACAACGCCGCCGATGCTTTCGTTGAACTCGTCGTACTCAGCGTTGACCCAACTGAAGTTGCCCGCTGCCAGCAGCTTGGGGGTGACCTTGAACGAGGCCGCCAGCTCGATGCCTGTGGAAGTCTGCTGGCCCGCCTGTTCGGTGGTGTTAGGCACCGTCGAGGAGGGCACCGAGATGTTCTTGCGCACGATGCGATAGGCTGCCGCCGTAGCCGAGCCGCGCCCGTCGAGGAAGTCGAACTTGCTGCCCACTTCCACCTGGCGCCCGCTGCTCAGGTCGAAGTCGCCGACCTGGCTGAGCGAGGCGCCGGTGAGCGCGCCGCCTGGTGGCTCGGCCGAGGTGCTGTACTGGGTGTACAGGCTGACGTTGGATGTCAGGTCGTAGACCAGGCCCAGGCGGCCGGTGAAGGCATCCCAGCGCCGGTCCAACTTGGCCCGGGTCACGTGGTCGACCACGTCGAAGTCGATATGGTCGTAGCGCAGCGCGGTGATCAACGACAGCTGGTCGGTCAGACGAGTGCGGTTCTCGACGAAGCCTGCAGTGGTGTCGGTGGTGGTACTGCGGCCTTTGGCGCGCGGCGCGCCCATGCCGGGGATGTCGAGGAAGTGGCCGGGCTGGAAGGCGTTTGGGTCGATGCTGTCGAAGGCACCTTTGGACAGTGGGTAGGTGGTCTGCTGGTTGCGGCTGTAGTCCACGCCGAACGCCCAGTCGCTGGCCAGGCCGAACAGCTGGCCCTGGTGGGTCAGTTCGAGGCGATTGCCGTTGACCTGCTGGTCGTGGCGCTGGCGGTAGCCGCCGGAGCGGGCGATGTTGGTGTTGCCGGCGTTGTAGCGGTACACCTCGAGGTTGCGGTAATCACGCTGGCCATTGTAGTGGTAGAAGGTGTTGCGCAGCTGGTTGCTGTCGTCGATGCGATAGTCGGTGATCGAGCGCAGCCAGCGGGTGCGCTGCTCGTAACGGCCGTCCTCGACGTTGTAGTTGTCGAAGCGATTGTGCTTGTCGATGTGCAGGGTACCGACCGCCGGCTGCAGCACCGGCGCGCCCCAGTAGGGGCTGTCTTCCTGCTCTTCGAGGTACTCGATGGCCAAGGTGTGCGAAAGCTGATCGTTGATGTCGCTGAGCAGCGAGAAGGCCAGGTTGCCGGCCCCGTTCTCCTGGCGGTCGATGTATCCGTTGGTGCTGGTGCGGCTGTAGTCGAGCCGCGCGTAGTGGCGCGGCCCGTCGCCGCTGTTGAGCGCCTTGTTGAAGCCGACCGAGGTTTCCATCGTGTCGTAGCGACCATAGCTGAGGCGACCTTCGAAGCTGTCCTCGTCGCGGTTGGCCAGCTTGGTGATCACGTTCAGGCTGCCGCCGACCGCGCCGCTACCGTTGAGGAACGACGAAGGTCCGCCGAGCAACTCGACGCGGTCGTAGATCCATGCACCGACCGGGCGCCCGGCGGCGCCGGACTGCAGGTTGATGCCGTTGAACAGCTGGCTGACCTGAGCACCGTTGAAGCCGCGGTATGCCACATAGCCGCCCCAGCCGGGTGGCGCCGAGGCATTGACCCCGGGCAGGGCGTTGGCGGCGTCCTGGAAGTTGCGCGCGCCGATGCGCGCCATGGTCTTGCGGTCGGCGACGCTGACCGAGGCGGGGTTCTCGCGGGCGCTAAGGTTCAGCCGCGAGCCGCTTTCGATGGTCCGGTCGAGGTCCAGGCGGGTAGCCTCCTGGTTCTCGTCGGCGGAGGCGGTGACGTTGCTGGCGGGCAGGGTCAAGGTGTCGTTTTGCGCCCAGGCGCAGGTTGCGCTGCCAACGAGCAGCGCCAAAGTGGTCATGCGGAACATGCAAGGCTTCCTGGCTGAAATCGATGAGCGCACGCCCGCTGCCGATCAGGCAGCACGAGGGCGTGGCGATGTCAGAACGCTAGAAGCGAAGCGGGGGAGGCGCGGGGATTGACCAGTGGCCAGCGCTGCTTGGGCAGGCGTGGCGCGGGTTGTCTGGGTAAGGGCTGGCGCGACTCGAGGCTGAGCAAGGCCAGCAGGCCGAAGAACACGGCCAGCAGCGTGGCGTTGAACAGGCTGGCGATCACGCAGTCACCGCTGGCGGGCAGCACCGGGTCGCTGAGGTCCTGGTCGCCTTTGAACACGCCGCTGCTGTCGGCCGCGCACCAGGCGGCGTCATCCAGCCCGGCAAGGCGCAAGCCGGCCATCTGGCCATGGCCCATGGCGCACAGCAACGAGCCGAACAGGATGCTGAAATACAGCACCCAGGCGACTTGCGAGCGTGTGTGGCGGGCCAGTGTCATGGGTAAGGCTCGGGCAGTGGTCAGGCGAACTTGAGGGCGGAGTTTACAGGTTTTGCCATGCCTGAAAAGCGCATTTGCGAGGTAATGGCAATTCGTATGAGTGTCTTTAGCAGGGGGAGGGATGCTTCGGCAGGAGGACGCGCCTGGTGGTTATGGCGAGGGCCAGATCCAGCGCTGCCAGGATTTCGATGGACACCCGCTGGGCCGCTGGGCTAATAGAACGATGAATACCGCCCATCGGACCGAGGGCCCGGCGACACTTGTCTCTCTGTGCGACTGTATGTATAACCAGCATTCATTCCCAGCCCCGCTTCCTACCCCGTGATCGCCCATCCCGTCGACGACCCCCTGTACTACCTGTACAACTTCCGCCAGGTGCTGAGCTGGGTCGAGCAGCGCTACGCCGACCTGCTGAACCACGACGAGCTCGCCTTCATCCAGGCTTTCGCTGGCTTGCCGACCGCGGCCCAGGCTCTGCTGGTGCGCATGGTCATGCGCAAGGGCCAGTGGTTTCGCAGCGACAAGCTCGATTACAGCGAAATCGGCGATACCCAGGCCGCGCTGGCGCCCTTGCTGGCGTTGGGCTGGGTCGAGGCCGACGGGCCCATGACGCTAGAGCAGTTGTGGCCGCTGCTGCGCAAGGACGAGTTGGCCCTGTGCTTTGCCGGGCTGTTGGCGCGGCCACGGGCGGGCAAGGCCGAGCTGCTGGCGCAGTTGCAAGCGCTGGAACTGCCCGCCAGGCCCCTGGCCGAATGGTACCCAGGCTTCGCGCCAGACCTGCTGCATTGGCTCCTGCAACCCCTGTGCGACCGTATGCGCCTGCTGTTCTTCGGCAACCTCTACCAGGACTGGTCGGACTTCGTGCTCACCGACCTGGGCGTATTTCGTTACGAGCAGGTGCTGTTCAGCGACGATTCCCGGGCCCTGCGCCAGCGCGCGGAGGTCGACCTGGCCATGGCCTTGCACCAATGCGCCGAACAGCTGCAGCAGGGCGCGGCGCCGGCCGAGGTGCTGGCGGCGTTGCCCGGGTTCGACAGTGGCAACCCTTGGCTGGCCCGGCGCCGGGCGCGCCTGTTGTTCAGCCTCGGCCAGCAATGCGAGCGCCTGGGCGATTGGGACCTGGCCCTGCAGGTATACGCCGATTGTGCCCACCCTGAGGCGCGCATCCGCCAAGTGCGGGTGTACGAGCGCAGCGAGCAGTGGCCACAAGCCCACGCGTTGGCCACGCGCATGGCTTCGGCACCGGTCAATGCCCTGGAGCAACAGGCCTTGGCGCGCCTGCTGCCGCGCCTGCGGCGCAAGCTGGGCGGGCCGCCACAGCCGCGCCAGCGCCAGGCCGCGGTCGCGTTGATCGAACTGGTGTTGCCGGCGGAACTTGCCGAACTGGGCGTGGAGGAGGCCGTGCGGGTGCACCTGCAACAGGCCGGCGCAGTCGCCCACTATGTCGAGAACACCCTGTTCAACAGCTTGTTCGGCCTGCTGTGCTGGGAGGCGATCTTCGCCCCGCTGCCGGGGGCGTTTTTCCACCCCTTCCAGGCCGGCCCGCAGGACCTGCATGACGCCGACTTCCAGCAGCGTCGGGCGGCCCTGTTCGAGCGCTGCCTGGGCCGCCTGGACGATGGCAGCTACCGCGCGGCCATTCGTGACTGCTACGCGGCCAAGCAGGGCCTGCAATCGCCGTTCGTGTTCTGGCAGATGCTCGATGAGGCATTGCTCGAGCAGGCCCTGGCCCATGTACCGGCGGCGCACCTGAAGGCCTGCTTCGAGCGCCTGTTGCAGGATATCCGCGCCAACCGCGCCGGCATGCCTGACCTGATCCAGTTCTGGCCGCACGAGGGGCGATACCGCATGGTCGAGGTCAAGGGCCCGGGGGACCGCCTGCAGGACAACCAGCTGCGCTGGCTCCAGTTCTGCCATGAACACGGCCTGCCGGTTGCCGTGTGCCATGTCCGCTGGGCGCCGCCGGCATGAGCTATGCAGTTGCCGTGCGGGCCCTGTGCGAGTTCAGCGCCAAGGTTGGCGACCTGGACTTGCGGTTCACCCCGTCGCCCACCGCCGAGGAAGGCATGGCCGGTCATCGCCGGGTGGTGGCCCGGCGCGGCGCCGGGTATCAAGCCGAGGTGACGCTCGAGGGCGAGTACCAGGGCCTGCGCGTGCGTGGTCGAGCCGATGGCTATGACCCCGCGCGCAACCGCCTGGAGGAGATAAAGACCCACCGTGGCGACCTGGCTCGCCAGCCGGACAATCATCGCCAGTTGCACTGGGCCCAGGCCAAGGTCTACGGCTGGCTGCTGTGCCAGGCGCGGCAACTGACGGCCATCGAGGTGGCACTGGTGTACCTGGATGTGGACAGCGACGGCCAGACGATTATCAGCGCACGCCATGACGCTGATGAGCTGCGGCAGTTCTTCGAAGCCCAGTGCCAGCGTTTTCTGGCCTGGGCGCACGCGCAAGCACGGCGCCTGGCCGAGCGCGATCAGGGGCTGCAGGCGCTGACATTTCCCTACCCTGAGTTTCGCCAGGGCCAACGACAGTTGGCCGAGACGCTGTACAAGGCCGTGAGCACCGGCCGCTGCTTGATGGTCCAGGCCAGTACCGGCATCGGCAAGACCCTCGGCACGTTGTTCCCGCTGCTCAAGGCGCTGGTACCGCAGCAGTTGGACAAGCTGTACTTCCTGACCGCCAAGACGCCCGGCCGCGCCCTGGCGCTGGATGCCCTGCGGCAAATCACCCAGGCCTGCGCGCAACCGGCCTTGCGCAGCCTTGAACTGATCGCCCGCGACAAGGCCTGTGAATTCCCGGACAAGGCCTGCCATGGCGAGTCCTGCCCCTTGGCGCGGGGTTTCTACGACCGCCTGCCGGCCGCCCGCGAGGCGGCGGCGCAGGTGCCGTTGCTCGACCGTGCGACGCTGCGCGAAGTGGCTCTGGCGCACCAGGTCTGCCCCTATTACCTGAGCCAGGAGATGGCACGCTGGGTCGACCTGTTGGTGGCCGACTACAACTACTACTTCGACGCCCACGCCTTGTTGTTCGGCCTGGCCCAAGCCAACCAGTGGCGCACCGCGGTGCTGGTGGACGAAGCGCACAACCTGGTGGAGCGCGGTCGGCAGATGTACAGCGCCAGCCTTGACCAGGGCCGCTTGCTGGCCCTGCGTCAAAACAAGCCTGCCGGGTTGGGCGGCGCCCTTGACCGCCTGAATCGGCAATGGAACGCGTTGTACAAGGCGCAGGTGGCGCCGTACCAGGCTGCCGAGCAATTGCCCGAAGCCTTCCTGGGGGCGTTGCAACAGTGCATCGGGCTGATCCAGAAACGCCTGAACCAGGCCCCGAACGAAGTCGAGCCTGCAGTACTGGAGTTCTTCTACCAGGCGTTGCAGTTCAGCCGGGTCGCTGAACTGTTCGACTCACACTTCCTGTTCGACATCACCCTGCGTAGCGGGCCGCGCGGCCGGCGCCTGGCCACGCTGTGCCTGCGCAACGTGGTGCCGGCGCGGCTGCTGGGGCCGCGGATGGGCGCGGCGCGCAGCGTCACCTTGTTCTCTGCCACCCTCAATCCGCAGCACTATTACCGCGACCTGCTGGGCATGCCGGCCGACACGGCCTGGCTGGAAGTCGCCGCGCCGTTTCGCGGCGAGCAACTGGAGGTGCGCATCGTCAGCGAGGTGTCGACCCGATACCAGCAACGCCAGGCCTCGCTGGCGCCGATCGTCGAGTTGATCGCGGCCCAGTACAGCCGCCAGCCGGGCAACTACCTGGCGTTCTTCAGCAGCTTCGAGTACCTGGAACAGGTGGCCGGGTTGCTGGCCGCGACGCACCCCGGCATCCCCTTGTGGCGCCAGGCACCGGGCATGGACGAAGGCAGTCGCGAGGCGTTTCTGGCGCGTTTCGTCGAGGACGGGCAGGGTGTGGGTTTCGCCGTGCTCGGCGGTGCCTTCGGCGAAGGCGTGGACCTGCCGGGCACGCGGCTGATTGGCGCCTTCGTCGCCACGTTGGGGCTGCCCCAGGTCAACCCGGTCAATGAGCAGTTCAAGCAGCGCCTGGGCCGACAGTTCGGTGCCGGCTTCGACTACGCCTACCTGTACCCCGGGGTGCGCAAGGTGATCCAGGCCGCGGGTCGGGTCATCCGGGGCGATCAGGATCGCGGGGTGTTGCTGCTGATCGACGAGCGCTTCGTCGAGCCGCGGGTGCGGCAGATGTTCCCCAGTTGGTGGCACTGCGCCTGAACATGCCCATCGCCTGGCGCTGAAACTCCCAGTACACTGCGTGCTCCAACACCAACATCCGTTGAATCTCGAGGTTCTTGCATGACGCTCAGTCCTTTGGCAGGCAAGCCGGCTCCGGCCAGCGTGCTGGTCGATATCCCCCGCCTGTTGACCGCTTACTACACCGGCCGCCCCGACGCCGCGGTAGCGGCCCAGCGCGTGGCCTTCGGCACCTCGGGCCACCGCGGCACTTCGTTCGAGCTGAGCTTCAACGAATACCACGTGCTGGCGATCACCCAGGCCATCTGCCTGTATCGCCAAGAGAAAGGCATCGACGGTCCGTTGTTCATCGGTGCCGATACCCACGCATTGTCCGCCCCGGCCGCCGCCAGCGCCCTGGAAGTGCTGGCCGCCAATGGCGTGCAGGTGATGCTGAGCAAGGACGACGAGTACACCCCGACCCCAGCGGTGTCCCACGCCATCCTGTGCTACAACCGTGGCCGCCAGCAGGGCATGGCCGACGGTATCGTCATCACCCCGTCGCACAACCCGCCGCAAAGCGGCGGCTTCAAGTACAACCCACCCAATGGCGGCCCTGCCGACAGCGACGTGACCAAGTGGGTCGAGGCCAAGGCCAACGAGCTGCTGGCCGCAGGCCTGGCCGGGGTCAAGCGCATGGATTACCAGCAAGCCCTTGGCGCCGCGACCACCCAGCGCCATGACTATGTCAGCAGCTATGTCGCCGACCTTGAAAACGTCATCGACTTCGAGGTGATCCGTGGCGCCAACCTGCGCCTGGGCGTCGACCCACTGGGCGGTGCCGGGGTGCGCTACTGGTCGGCCATCGCCGAGCGCTACCAGCTCAACCTGGAAGTGGTGAATACCGAAGTAGACCCGACCTTCCGCTTCATGACCGTCGACTGGGATGGGCAGATCCGCATGGACCCATCCTCGCCGTACGCCATGCAGGGCTTGATCGGCCTGCGCGAGCGCTTCGACGTGGCCTTCGCCTGCGACCCGGACCACGACCGCCACGGCATCGTCACCGCCGATGGCCTGCTGCAGCCGAACAACTACCTGGCCGTCGCCATCGACTACCTCTACCGCAATCGCCCGCAATGGCGCAGCGATGCGGCGGTGGGCAAGACCGTGGTTTCCAGCGGCCTGATCGACCGCGTTACCGCGGCGCTGGGCCGTGAGCTGTACGAAGTGCCGGTGGGCTTCAAGTTCTTCGCCCAGGGCCTGTTCGACGGCTCGTTGGGCTTTGGCGGCGAAGAGAGCGCCGGCGCCTCGTTCCTGCGCAAGGACGGCAGCGTTTGGGCCACCGACAAGGACGGCCTGATTCCGGCGCTGCTGGCGGCCGAGATGACCGCCCGCACCGGGCGCAACCCGAGCCAGATCTACGCTGATCTGACCGCCAAGCTGGGCAAGCCCTACGCCACTCGCGTCGAGGCCAAGGCCGATGCAAGGCAGAAGGCGCTGCTGAGCAAGCTGGCGCCGGAGCAGGTCAAGTCCACCGAGCTTGCCGGCGAGCCCATCGAGCAGATCCTCAGCCACGCGCCGGGTAACGGCCAGGCCATCGGCGGGTTGAAGGTGATGACCGCCAACGGCTGGTTCGCCGCGCGCCCATCCGGTACCGAGGATATCTACAAGATCTACGCCGAAAGTTTCATCGACGAGGCGCACCTGGCACGTCTGGTACAGGAAGCGCAGGTGCTGGTGGATGCGGCGATTGCCTGACCGGCCTCTGCCAGCGTTTACCGGCCTGTAGGCTGCTCTGCGCAGCCGGTGCCATGCACCGCGTCGCCTGGTTCGCCAGCAAGGCTGGCTCCTACAGGGCACAGCAGGCTGCTCTCTGCGTAGGAGCCAGCCTTGCTGGCGAAGCAGGCGACGCCGATGTTCAGCGCAAGTCGCTGCCGAGTATATTGTTCCATTTTTGGAACGATCCATGCCGTTTTAGCTATCTACCGCATGATTAGCCTCACCGGTAAGGTGATATTCATCCACGAGAGGAGGCTTCTCATGAAAAAGATCCAAGGTATCCACCGCAGCCCCAACGCCCACTGGGTGGGTGACGGTTTCCCGGTACGCAGCCTGTTCACCTACGACAACCTGGCCCGCCATATCAGCCCGTTCCTGCTGCTGGACTACGCCGGTCCCCACGATTTCACGCCCACCAGCGCCCGTCGTGGCGTCGGCCAGCACCCGCACCGCGGCTTCGAGACCGTGACCATCGTCTACCAGGGCGAACTGGAACACCGCGACTCCACTGGCGCCGGCGGCCTGATTGGCCCGGGCGACGTGCAATGGATGACCGCCGCCGGCGGTATCCTCCACGAGGAGTTCCACTCGCCGGCCTTCGCCAAGCGTGGCGGCACGCTGGAAATGGTCCAGCTGTGGGTCAACCTGCCGGCCAAGGACAAACGCGCCGCCGCCGGCTACCAGACCCTGCTGGCCAGTGACATTCCGCTGGTGACCCTGGACGGCGAGGCGGGCAGCCTGCGGGTGATCGCCGGGAGTTACCTGGACCACCAGGGGCCGGCCCGAACCTTCACCGAAATGGACGTGTGGGACCTGCGCCTGAAGGCTGGCGCCTCGCTGCAACTGCCCGTTGCCGCCGGCCGCAATGCCGCGTTGGTGGTACTGCGTGGCAACCTGCGGGTCAATGATCAGCGTGAAGCTGGCCCGGCCAGCCTGGTACTGCTGGAGCGGGACGGCGAAAACCTGCGCATCGAGGCGCTGGAGGATGTCAGCGTGCTGCTGCTCAGCGGCGAGCCGATCGACGAGCCCATCGTCGGCTACGGCCCGTTCGTGATGAACAGCCAGGCGGAAATTGCCGAGTCGTTCGACGATTTCCAGGCCGGGCGGTTTGGCCAGATGGGCGGCGCCGAGCGTGGCGCCCGGCACTGATCACAGCTAGATCCCAATCGCCGGCAAGCCGGCGATTGTTGTTTTTCGGTTACACCTGCTCCGGCAGCACCGCGATCACATCGATCTCCATCAGCCATTCGGCTTGGGCCAAGCCTGCCACCACCAGCCCGGTGGAAATCGGGAACACCCCCTTCAACCATTTGCCGACCTCCTTGTACACCGGCTCGCGAAAGCGTGGATCGGTGATATAGGTGGTGGTCTTGACGATATGCGACAGATCCGAGCCGGCCTCTTCGAGCAGTTGCTTGACGTTCTTCATCGCCTGCTCGGCCTGGGCCCGCGGGTCGCCCAGGCCCACCAGGCGCCCCTCGAAATCGGTGCCGACCTGGCCACGCACGTAGATGGTGTTGCCGGCCCTTACGGCCTGGCACAGGTCGTTGTCCAGGGTCTGGTTGGGGTAGGTGGCCTTGGTGTTGAACATGCGGATGCGGGTATGGGTAGGCATCAGTGGGCTCCGAAGGTGCTGACGTTGCTGATCGAGGAAGTCTGTTCGGCGCCGGCACGCTGTTCGCGGTCGCGGTAGGCCAGGTAGGTGCGTTGGGTGGCGATATGCCCGGCGACATGCTTGGCGTCGTGCCACACGCCCCAGATGAACGATGAGCCACGGCGCGACAGCCAGGGCAGGCCGAGGAAGTACACGCCTGGCTCCTTGGATACGCCGCGCTGGTGCTGCGGCTTGCCGTTGGCGTCGAAGGTGTCGACCTGCAGCCAGCTGAAGTCGACGCCATAACCGGTGGCCCAGATGATGGTGCTGATTTGGGCTTGGGCCAGGTCGAGCTCGCGCAGGGGCTGGGTGAGGCAAGCCGGGTCGGGCAGGCGTTTGCGCGCCTCGGGCTCCTCGGGCAGGTCCAGGCCGTTGCGCGCGACATAGGCGTCGGCCGCGTCCAGCAGGGCCAGGTAGTTCTCGTCGCCACGCTGGATATTCTCGGCCAGGTTGTCCTGAAAGCGCGCCACGCCGCCCTCGAACGACTGGGTCAGGCCGACCAGGGTCATGCCTTGGTGGGCGAGGGCGCGAAAGTCCACGGTGTGCCCGCCTCGGGCGCCGGATACGGCGATGGTCACGTGCTCGCGACCGGGCTTGGCGATCTCGGCGTCCCACTCGCCGAGCACCCCCAGCCACCAGCAGAAGTCGCGGTTGCGATAGCTGCGCGGTGGTCGGTCATGGGCGCCCACCGACAGGTACACCTGACGTCCGGCGCGCAGCAGTTCCTCGGCGATCTGCACCCCGGAAGAGCCGGCGCCGACCACCAGCACCGCGCCTTCGGGCAACTGTTCAGGGTTGTAGTAGGCGGCGGAGTGAAGCTGGTGCAGGCCGGGATCCTGCGGGGCGATGGCCGGGATCACCGGGCGCTGGAACGGGCCGGTGGCGGCCACCACGCGGTTGGCATGGATCACGCCCTGGTTGGTGTCGATGGTGAAACCCGGGCGGTCGCTGTTGCGCAGCACGCGCTTGACCTCGACCCCGGTGCGCACCGGCAGGTTGTACTTGCGCACGTACTGCTCGAAGTAGTCCGCGACCTGCTCCTTGCCGGCGAAGGCGTCGGGGTCGAGGTCGAAAGCCAGGCCGGGGAAGCGGTCGTGCCAGGCCGGGCCGTTGGCCACTAGCGAATCCCAGCGCCCGCTGCGCCAGGCTTCGGCGATGCGCTTGCGCTCCAGCACCAGGTGCGGCACGCCGAGCTTGCTCAGGTGTTCGCTCATGGCCACGCCGGCTTGGCCGGCGCCGACCACGAGGGTGTCGATTTCGAGATTGTTCAATGTCATGTCCCAGCCCTTCTTCTGCGGCGTTCTTGTTCAAGTCGGTGTTGCCTGGAGCCAGACTAGGGATGGGCCGGTAACCGCGAAAATAGTATTTAGCTGGGGCTTGCCGATAAAACGGCGAAGACCAGATGTTCAGGGGGGCGTGGGGCCTTATAGGCGCCTTAGTTTTTTCCTGCCCAGTGCCGAGGAAAATGTTGGTTTCGTCGCTTACGGGTGCGGTCGAGAATGCCAGTAAACCCCCAACAGGAGCTTTACCCATGACCTTCTCCATCGTCGGCCGCTGCCAGGAAACCGGCCAACTGGGCATCGCCATCAGTTCATCGAGCATCGCCGTCGGCGCCCGTTGCCCCTGGGTGCGGGCCGGGGTCGGCGCCGTGGCCAGCCAGAACATCACCTTGCCGGCCCTCGGCCCGCAGATCCTCGACGCCCTGGAACACGGCCAACTGCCGCCTGCCGCCGCCCTGGACCGGGTACTCAGCGCCAACGGCTGGAGCGAGTACCGCCAGGTCACGGTGATCGACAGCCAGGGCCAGGTGGCGCTGTTCACCGGCAAGCGGGCCCTGGGCGTGCACAACGCCGTGGCCGGCGAACACTGTGTGGCGGCCGGCAACCTGTTGTCGTCGCCTGCGGTGATCGAGGCCATGCTGGGCGCGTTCGAACAGGCCACCGGCCACTTGGCCGAGCGCCTGCTGGCGGCGCTGCACGCGGCCATGGCCGCTGGTGGCGAAGCGGGGCCGGTGCACTCGGCGGCGCTGAAGGTCGCCGGCGAGCTGACCTGGCCACTGGTGGATCTGCGCGTGGACTGGACCGAGCACGATCCGATCGCCGAGCTGGACCGCCTGTGGCAGGCCTACCGGCCGCAGATGCAAGACTACGTGACCCGCGCCCTGGACCCCAGCACAGCGCCAAGCTACGGGGTGGCGGGCGATGAATGAGCTGTGCAGTCGGGCGTTGCTGGCGCGATTGGTCGGGTTCGCCACGGTCAGCCGCGATTCCAACCTGGAGCTGATTGCCTTCATTCGCGATTACCTGGCGGGGTTTGGCGTTGCCAGTGAGCTGTTCCTCAACGAGGAGGGCACCAAGGCCAACCTGTTCGCCACGATCGGTCCGAGCGAGCGTGGTGGCGTGGTGCTGTCCGGGCACACCGACGTGGTGCCGGTGGACGGCCAGGCCTGGACCGTCGCGCCGTTCCAGCTCAGCGAACGTGATGGCCGCCTGTATGGCCGTGGCACCGCCGACATGAAAGGCTTCATCGCCGCCGTGCTGGCCGCGGTGCCGGCTTTTCTGGCGCAACCGCTGGCGACGCCGGTGCACCTGGCGTTTTCCTATGACGAGGAGGTGGGCTGCCTGGGAGTACGCTCGATGCTGGCCGCCTTGGCGCAGCGACCGCACAAGCCGCGCCTGTGCCTGATCGGCGAACCCACCGAACTCAAACCGGTGCTCGGCCACAAAGGCAAACTGGCGATGCGCTGCCAGGTTCAGGGCGCGGCTTGTCACTCGGCCTATGCGCCCTATGGCGTGAATGCCATCGAGTACGCGGCGCGGTTGATCGGCAAGCTGGCTGAGATCGGCGACGACCTGGCGCGCCCCGAGCACCACGACGAGCGCTTCGACCCGCCGTTTTCCACGGTCCAGACCGGCGTCATCCAGGGTGGCAGGGCGCTGAACATCGTGCCTGAAGAATGCGCGTTCGACTTCGAGGTGCGTGCCTTGCCAGGCTTCGCAGCCCAGGTCGTGGCCGACCGGCTGCACACATACGCCGAAGCCGAACTGTTGCCGCGCATGCGGGCAGTCAACGCCGCCAGTGCCATTCGCCTGCAGCCGTTGAGCGCCTACCCGGGCCTGGCGACAGCGGCCGATAGCGAGGCGGCGCGGCTGGTGGCGTTGCTCAGTGGCTCGGATGACTTCGCCACCGTGGCCTTTGGCACCGAAGGCGGTCTGTTCGACCAGGCCGGTATTCCCACGGTGGTGTGCGGCCCGGGCAGCATGGAGCAGGGGCACAAGCCAGATGAGTTCGTCAGTATCGAGCAGTTGCAGGGCTGTGACGCGATGCTGCGGCGCTTGGCCGAATACCTCAGGCAGGCTTGATATCGCGGGGAAAGCCCGCTGCTGCAAGGCTTCAGAATGTCGCCTTGACCTGCAAGCCGAACACCAGCGCATTGTCGATGTCCTGCCCGGAAAACGCCCCAGGCTCGACAATGTACTGTACGTCCGGCCGCAGGTTCAGCCAGGAGGTGGCCTGGTAGCCATAGCTGAGCTCCAGCAATTGTTCGGCGCTGTCCAGGTTGGGGAAACCTTGCCCGGCCTCGAACGCCGCGGCTTGCTGCACATCGCGGCTGCGCGGGTTAGGCACCGCGCGCCCGTAGCCGAATGCCAGGGTATCGCGCGGGCGACCTGCGAATGGCTTGTACAGCACCACGCCGGCGCCATACCAGCGGGTGAAGGGCGAGGCGGCCTGGCTCGATGCCGAATACTGGCCAAAGGCATGCAAGCTGCGCCCAGCCGATGCCGGGTCGTGCCACAGCGCCTGGTCGACCAGCAGGTAGTGGCCGCCGCGGCCGGTGACGCGCTTGTCGCTGCCGATGCGCTGCACGTTGGAGCTGTCGTAGTAGTAGCCGAGCTTGTATTCGCCCGGCAGCACGCCTGGGCGCTTGTACACCAGCTCCAGCGGCAGCACGGTGCCGGTGGTGTGCTTGGGCCCCAGGTGCCAGGCGCGGCTGGCATTGCCGTTGCTCGCAGGGTCGACGTTGAACGCCGCCAGCCGTAGCTGCCAGGCCGGTGCCAGGTCGTACTTTAGGCGCGCGCCAAGGTGGGCGTTGGGGTAGTTGCTCCAGCCGCTGCCGCCGGACATGTTCAGCGGATGGCCGCAGAATCCGGCGTTCATGAAGTTGCACAGGATGCCGCTGTCCAGGCCGCCGAGGTCGTTGCCCATGGCCATGTAGCCGAGCTTGAGGTTCAGCGCCGGGGTCAGGTTGCGCGCGTAGCTGAGCTCGGTCAGGCGGGTATACAGGCCGCCGTAGTTTTCCTGGATGGGCAGACGGTTGCCGACCAGGTCCTCGGAGGCGCTGTTGCCGCGGCGGTCGTTGATGCTCAACTGGACTTGGCCGGCGTCGTCTAGGCCATACAGTTTCGCCAGGTCGAACTGCACGCCGAGCTTGATGTTCTGCGCATAGCGGGCTGAGCGGTGCTGGCCGCCGTGGGCGTTGTAGGCGGTTTCGCCGCTATAGTCACCGGTGAAGGTGACGCCGTCGGCTTGCAGTTGCTGGCGCAGGCCGCCCCAGTCGCCGGTGAGGGTAGTGGCGTCGGCCAGGGCGGTGGTGCTGGCCAGGATCAGGAGCAGGGCGGGGGTGATGCGGGGTACGAAGCGCATTGCAAAATTCTCGGGACTGCTGAAGGCCATCGCGCGGCAAGCGCGCTCCTGCAGGGCCTTGTACAAGACCCGTGGGAGTGCGCTTGGCGCGTATGGGAACGCGATGCTTACGGCAGGGCGTAGGCCATCACATAATCGCCACGGTCGCTCGACTGGCGCGCGCCACCGGCGCTGATCACCACGTACTGCTTGCCGGTTTTGGGCGACACGTAGGTCATCGGCCCGCCTTGGCTGCCCACCGGCAGACGGGCCTTCCAGAGCTCATTGCCGTTGCCGCTGTCGTAGGCGCGCAGGTAGAAGTCCTGGGTACCGGCGATGAACACCAGGCCACCCTGGGTCGACAGGGTGCCGCCGAGGGTCGGCAGGCCGATCTTGATCGGCAGGTGCATGCGGATGCCGAGCGGGCCGGTGTCCTCGACGGTGCCCACCGGCACCTGCCAGGCAATCTGCCGGGTGCGCATGTCGATGGCGGTCAGGGTGCCGTAGGGCGGCGCCTGGCAGGGGATGCCGGCCACCGACAGGAAGCGGTTCTTGTTCACCGCGTACGGCGTGCCCTTGAGCGGCACGGCGCCCATGCCGGTATTCAGCGCCTCGCCACCGGAGGCGGCGTCGCCCTGGTTCTGCGACGGCACCATCTGGATCCACAGGCCCAGGCGCATGTCGTTGACGAAGATGAAACCGTGCACCGGGTCGGTGGACAGGCTGCCCCAGTTCATGCCGCCCAGCGAGCCAGGGAAGCTCAGCGACAGGTCGGTGCCGGGCGCGGTATACAGGCCGTCGTAGCGCATCTTCTTGAAATCGATGCGGCACAGCAGCTGGTCGTATGGCGTCGCGCCCCACATGTCCGCCTCGGTCAGGGTCTGCGCGCCGATCTGCGGCATGCCCACCGACTTCGGCTGGGTAGGGGAATAGGGCTCATGGGGGATGTTGCCCGGCTTGACCGGCACTTCGTCGACCTGGGTCAGCGGCTTGCCGGTGGCACGGTCGAGTACGTAGAGCTGCCCGGCCTTGGTGCCGATGACCACGGCTGGCACGGTCTTGCCGTCATCGCCGGTGAAGTCGATCAGGCTCGGCTGCATCGGCAGGTCGAAGTCCCACAGGTCGTTGTGCACGGTCTGGTACACCCATTTCTGGTTGCCGGTGGTGGCGTCCAGGGCCAGCACCGAGGCGCCGTAGGTGTGGTCCAGGGTGTTGCGCTCGACCCCGTAGATATCGGTGGACGAGGAGCCCATCGGCAGGAACAGGGTGTTCATCGCCGGGTCGTAGGACATCGGCGCCCAACTGTTCGGTGTGCTGCGCACGTAGGTGGCGTCGCCCTGCGGGGCGTTGCGCTGTTGCGGGTTGCCCGGGTCGAAGGCCCAGCGCATGGCCCCACTGATCACGTCGAAGCCACGGATCACGCCTCCGGGCATGTCGGTCTGGACGTTGTCGGCGACGCGCCCGCCGACCACCACGGTGGTGCCGGCCATCAGCGGCGCGGACGACAACTGGTAGTAGGAGTCCGGCACATTGCCCAGGCCGGCCTTGAGGTCGACCTGGCCATTGTTGCCGAAGCCCTGGCAGAACGCGCCGGTGTCGGCGTCGACGGCGATCAGGCGGCCGTCGATGGTGTTGGTCAGCAGGCGGCGCTGGCAGTTGGCGCCGGGCGCCACCTGGGCCACGGTGACTGGCGAGCTGCCCGGCTGGGTCGGTTGCGCCAAGGGGGCGCTGGCGTCGAAGTAGGCCATGCCGCGGCAGCGCTGCCAGACCTTGGACTGGGCGTTGATCTGATTTTTCCAGAGCTCGCGGCCGCTGTCGGCGTCCAGCGCGATCAGGTTGTTGTGCGGGGTACAGATGAACACCTTGTCGCCGACCTGCAAGGGGGTCAGTTGGTCCTCGGCGCCGTTGCCGTCGCTGATGGCCACGTCACCGGTGTGGTAGGTCCAGGCCACCTGGAGCTTGTCGACGTTGCCACGGTTGATCTGCTCCAGCGCGGCGAAGCGGCTGCCGCCTTCGCTGTTGCCGTAGTGGGCCCAGTTCTGTTGCGCCTTGCCCGGCGCCACCGGGGTCAGGCCCGGGCCCTTGCCGTTGGCGACGACGCTGGGGTGGGCGATGAACATGTTGCCGGCGGCGATGGCCAGCCCCACGGCCAGCACGCCGGCCACGCCATAGGCAGCGCGGGCCTGGCGCCGCACCAGCTGTGGGTAGACCAGCGCGACCAGCAGGCCGATCGCGGTGAACATGAACAGGCGCGAGAACAGTGGCCAGAACACCAGGCCCGTGTCGGCCAGCGCCCAGGCCAGGGTGCCGAGCAGGAACAGGGCGTACAACCAGGCCCCAGCCGGCTTGCGCCGGGCGATGAGGATGCCGGCGATGGCCATGGCCAGGCCGCCGACCAGGAAGTACCAGGAGCCGCCCAGGCCGGCCAGCGTGACGCCGCCAGCAGCCAGGAGCAGGCCAAGCAGGGCGATGACCACGCCCAGGCCGACCAGGATGAATGTGCAGGCGCCAGGGGCGCGGGGGGTGTGTTTCATGCCAGGGATCTCGCAGGTGGAATGCGCGGCAGTGTAAGCCCTTAGCAAGCTAATTAACAAGTTAGTACATTTTGTCTTGGCGAGATTCCGGGTTGCCGGCGAACATCGACACAGCTGCTGCCATCCGCCACGCCGCCTGGTTCGCCAGCAAGCTGGCTCCTACAGTTGCAAGCCTTCCAGCAAGCAGCGCAGCGCCGCTTTCACCCGTTCTGCGGCCTGCTGCGGATCGTCCTGGGCAACCAGCCACATTCCGCTGTCGCCCATCGCGCCGTTGATCAGATGGGCCATGGCCACGGCATCGAACGCCCGCAACCGGCCGGCTTGCTGCAACTCCACCAGGCCCTGGGCCATCGGCCCGATGTAGCTGGCTTCCTCCAGCTCGCGCAAGCGCGGGCCGAGCACGGCTGGGGCGTCCTGCAGCAGGATCCGCCGCAGGGCCGGGTCGTGCAGCAGGTCGTAATAGTGCAGGCAGGTGTCGATGTAGCCCTCCCACGGGTCGGTATGGCTGTCGTAGCGAGCATCCAGGGCCTGGTTGATCGCATCCAGCAAGTGCTGGACCACGGCGCTGAACAGCCCGGCCTTGCCGCCGAAGTGGTGGTGCAGGGCGCCACGGGTCAGGTCGACCTCGGCGCACAGGTCGTCCATGACCACGGCAGCGAAGCCCTTTTCGGCGAACTGGCGGCGGGCGGCGGCAATCAGCCGTTCGGTGGTGTCGGCGCTCATGGCGGCGCGGCTGCGGCGAGGGGCGGGCATGGCAACTCCAAGGTGAAAGCGATGGAACACAAATTAGCATACGTTGCGTATGTCAATAAATGGCATTAGCATACGCGACGTATGTCAATTGGAGGTTGTGGCCGTGACTGCCCGTGATTCATCTACCCCTGTGGCCTGGCTGGGCGAACTGCCAGGCCTGTTGCGCCTGGCCTTGCCCCTGGTGCTGGGCTTGTCGGCCGCCGAGCTGATCAGCCTGACCGACACCGTGCTGCTGGCATCGCTGGGCACCGTGGTACTGGCCTGTGTCGCCCTGACCAGCAGCGCCGGGCTGATTTTCCACGCCGGTTTGTATGGCATGCTTGCGACCCTGAGCGTGCGCGTCGGCCATGCCCATGGCGCCGATGACCCGGCTGACGTGGCGCGCACCTTGCGCGGCGGGCTTGGCTACGGCTTGCTGATCGGCAGCCTCGGCTGCCTGCTGATGCTCGCCAGCTTGCCGCTGCTGCAATGGCTGGGCGTGCCGCTGCCGGATGTGGCGCTGTTGACGCCGTACTGGCAGGCCATGGCGGTGTTCCTGATCCCGTATTGCCTGATGGTGGTGTTCAAGGACGTGCTGGAGGCCATCGGCCGGCCGTGGGTGGCGGTGCTGCTGGTGATGAGCGCGGTGCTGTTCAATATTCCGCTGAGCTATGGCCTGATCCATGGCCATTGCGGCTTGCCGGCCCTGGGCCTGGTCGGGGCGGGGATCGCCGGGGTGATCGCCGAGTCGTTGGCGGTCGCCTTGGCCCTGGCCTACTGGCGCCTGGCACCGTCGCTGGCGCGTTACCGCCTGGCGCCCCAGGGGCCACGGCTGGGCTGGAAGACCTTGCTCGGCGAGGGCTGGCCATTGGGCCTGGGCTACCTGGCCGAGGCCGGCGCGGTGGTGATCGCCGCCTGGATGCTCGGCTGGCTGGGCACCGCGGCCCTGGCGGCCAACCAGGTGGTGCAGTCGATCGGTGCGCTGCTGTACATGCTGCCGCTGGGCATGGCGGCGGCGGTGAGCATCCGCATCAGCCAGGCCCAGGGCCGCGGCCAGACCACGCGCATCCGCGCCATCGGCAGCGCCACCTTCATCAGCGTGACGGCCTGGATGCTGGTGGCCACGCTGCTGCTGGCGCTGTTTGGCCGGCGCATCGCCGAGGCCATGAGCGACGACCCGCAGGTGATCGCCATCGCCGTGCCGATGTTCGTGGTGGTGGCTGCCATGCAAGTGGCCGACGGCTTGCAGTCCACCGCGTTGGGGGCCCTGCGCGGCTTGCAGGATTACCGCTGGCCGGTGGGGGTGACGATGGTCAGCTACTGGTTGCTGGCGCTGCCGCTGAGCTACTGGCTGGCGTTCCATTCGGCGCTGGGCGCGGTAGGGGTGTGGGTCGGCTTTGCCAGCGGCCTGGCGGTGGCGGCGCTGCTGCTGCCCTGGCGCTTCTACCAGTTGCAGCGGCCGGCGCCGCGCGGCGCTGCTGTTCAGGCGCGATAGAACACCGCCAGCCACACCGTCGCCACGCCGGGTTCGGTCCAGGCCACCCGGTGGCGGCAGTGGGCGGGGATATCCAGGTGATCGCCAGCACGTAGTACGCGAGGCTGGTTTTCATCTGCCAGCTGCAGCCCGGCGCTGCCGCTGAGCAGCACCACCCATTCGCCTTCGTCCTGGTCGTACCAGAACCCCGGCGGACTGGCCTGGCCAGTGGAAACGATGCGCTCGATGCGCATGCCCGGGCGTTCGAGCAAGGTGCTCAATTGCTCCTCGGCCTGGGCGTTCAGGGGCGGCAGGGCGGTGAACAGGTTGCCAGGCATGTAGACCTCCATGGAGTTGATTGCACGGCAAGATTGTAGGAAGGTTCCTGGCTTTGCCCCAGGGAAAGTGCAATGGACAAGCTGTTGGCGATCAAGGCGTTCATGGCCACTGTCGAGGCCCGGGGGTTTTCCGCCGCCGCGCGCAAGCTCGGCGTGGCAACCTCGTCGGTGTCGCGGCTGGTCGACGCCCTGGAGCAGGACCTGGGCGCCAGCCTGTTCAATCGCTCGACCCGCCAGGTGAGCCTGACCGAAGCCGGCGCCGGTTACTACCAGCGTGCACGGGATATCGTCGAGGCCCTGGCCGATGCCGATGCCAGTGTCGCCGACCGTGGCGAGGAGCCGGTGGGGGTGCTGCGCCTGTGTCTGCCGGTGGAGTTCGGGCGGCGCGTGATCGCCCCGCACCTGGGCGCGTTTCTGGCGCGCCACCCGGGGCTGGAGCTGGACATCGACCTCAGCGATCGATTCGACGACCTGCTCGATGGCCGCTACGACCTGAGCATCCGCCTCGGCGAGCCTGCGCCCAGTGACGAACTGGTGTGCCGCCCGTTGGGGCGTTTCCAGCGTTGGTTGGTGGCCAGCCCGGCTTACCTGGCGGCGCGGGCGCCCTTGCAGCATCCGCAACAACTGGCCGATTGCGCCTGCCTGCGCTTTCGCTACGGTCAGGCCGCCCGGCCTTGGCGGCTGCGCCAGGCCGAGCAGACCCTGGAACTGAATGTCGCCGGGCCCCTGCGCAGCGCCAACGCCGACCTGTTGCGCGAGGCCGCCATTGCCGGCAGTGGCGTCGCGCTGCTGGCCGACTGGCTGGTGCGCGGCGATGTCGAGGCCGGGCGCCTGCACCGCCTGTTCGCCGACTGGGAGGTCAGCCCCGGCATCGCCAGCACCGGGATCAATGCGTTGTACCTGCCCAACCACCGCGGTTCGCGGCGGGTGATGGCGTTCGTGGCGTTCTGCGAGGCACTGCTGGCAGGCTGAACCGTTGCGCGCTGCGCAAAGGCCCGTTGCGCTGGCGGTGGATTCTCGCCCGCGGGCTGGCACGGCACCATGCGCGCACTTTCCGTCGTTTGCGAGGCATTGCCCCATGCATCCTTCCCTGGCTGTCGCCCAGCCCTCGGTCCCCGGCCTGAGCCGGGCCCTGGTGACCCTGCTGGCGTTCTGCTGCGGCGCCATCGTCGCCAATATCTATTACGCGCAACCCATCGTCGGGATGATCGCCCCGGACCTGGGCCTGTCCGGCGAGCGTGCCAGCCTGATCGTTTCCCTGACCCAGCTGGGTTATGCCCTGGGCCTGTTGCTGCTGGTGCCGTTGGCCGACTTGCTGGAAAACCGCCGGTTGATGGTCGCCACCGCGCTACTGGCCACGCTCAGTCTGTTGCTGGCCGGCACCCGTGACCATGGCCAGGGGGCCGCGTTCCTGGCCTATGCCGGGTTGATCGGGTTCAGCTCGGTGTCGGTGCAGATGCTGGTTCCCCTGGCGGCGCACCTGGCCCCCGAGCAGCAGCGCGGGCGGGTGGTGGGCAACATCATGGGCGGCCTGCTGCTGGGCATTCTGCTGGCGCGCCCGCTGTCGAGCCTGGTGGCCGATCACTTCGGCTGGCGCCTGGTGTTCATCGGTGCCGCCGGGGTGATGTTGGCGATCATCCTGCTGCTGGCGCTGACGCTGCCGCGCCGGGTGCCTGAACACAAAGCCAGCTATGCCGGATTGATGCGCTCGCTGCTGGTGCTGCTGCGTCGCTATCCGCTGCTGCGTCGGCGGGCGCTTTACCAGGCGCTGATGTTCGCCGCCTTCAGCCTGTACTGGACCGCAGTGCCGCTGGCGCTGGCGCAGGCGCATGGCTTGAGCCAGAGCCAGATTGCCCTGTTCGCCCTGGTCGGGGCGGTGGGGGCGGTGGCGGCGCCGCTGGCCGGGCGCCTGGCCGATGCCGGGCATGGGCGGCGGGCGTCGCTGCTGGCGATGGGCTTGGCGCCGCTGGCGCTGGTGATAGGTGTCAGCGCGCCGGGCATGAGCGTGATTGGCCTGGGACTTACCGGGGTGATGCTGGATTTCGCGGTGCAGATGAACATGGTGATCGGCCAGCGCGAGGTCTATGCGCTGGACCCTGCCAGCCGCGGGCGGCTCAACGCGCTGTACATGACCAGCATTTTCCTCGGCGGCGCCGTGGGCTCGGCGCTGGCCAGCGGGGTGTATGCGCAGTTCGGTTGGAGCGGCGTGGCGCTGCTGGGGGCGGGGTTGCCGACCGTGGCGCTGGTGGTCTTCCTGTTGGTCGCGGATGGACGACGCCCTTGAGCGGCAGGGCCTGTCACGTCCCGCTAACGCCCCAGTGGCAAGGCCACGCCGATTACCGCGAACAATCCCCCGCAACAACGGTTGAAACCCCGGCCACCCTTGGCCAGCCACGGGCGAATGCGAAACGCCAGGCGCGCCAGCAGGTATTCGACCAGGCACTCGACGCTGGCGAAGGTCGCCGCCATCACCACGAACTGCATCAGCAAGCCACGCTGCGGGTCGATGAACTGAGGCAGGAAGGCGCCGTAGAACAACAGCACCTTGGGGTTGGCCATGGCGGACAGGCAGCCCTGGCGGAACAGCCCGGCATTGTTCAACCGGGCGTTGCCTTGGGGCTGCTCCAGGTGCAGCGCCGGGCTGCGCCACAACTGGATGCCCAGCCACAGCAGATAGGCCCCGCCCAGCCACTTGAGCACGCTCAGCAGCGAGGCAGAGGCTTGCAGCAAGGCACTCAAGCCGAACATGGTCAGCGCGATCAGGGCACTGAAGCCGAACACCCCGCCGAGAATGGTGAACAGCGTACGCCGGGCACCGTATAGCGCGCCGTGGGTCAGGGCCAGCAGGCTGTTGGGGCCTGGGGTCAGCGACAGGCCAATGCTGGCGAGCAGGTAGATGAGCCAGGTGTCGAGTGCCATGCCTAGGTACCTTTGACGAATTCAGGGCGCCAGTGTAGGGCACGGCGTTGCAACGGACGGGTATTATCTAGACATTCAAAGGTTTTATCTGGACATCCTGATGACTCCCGACCTACGCTTGCTGATTCTGCCCTTGCCAACGTTCGCGCTACTGCCCTTTGGCGGTTTTCTCGACAAATTGCGGTTCTCGGCCGATGACGAGGACTACAGCCGCCAACGCTACTGCAGTTGGCGTATCCTCGGGCTCGATTCCACCCCGGTGGAGTCGAGCAGTGGCGCGGTGGTGCAGGTGGATCTGACCGCGCAGCAGCTGGACTGGGGCGACTTCGATTACCTGGTGCTGTTCGGTGGGCGCAATGCCGCGCACACCGCGGCGCTGGCCCCGCGCTACAAACCCTTGCTGCGCCAGGCGGTGAAGGCGGGAGTGAAGCTGGTGAGCATCGACAATGCGGCGTTCCTGCTGGCCGCCTGCGGTTTGCTGGATGGGCACAAGGTGGTGCTGCACTGGCGCCACGAGGCCGAGTTTCGCGCGTCGTTCCCACAGCTACAGGTGCTGACCGAGCAGTTGTACTGCTTCGATGGCGCCCGCATCAGCTGTGCCGGCGGCACCGCCGCCATCGACCTGGCCGTGGCCTTGATCGCCCAGGCCAGCGGCCGGGCCAGGGCGCTCAAGGGCCTGGCCGACATGCTGGTGGACGAGAGCCGCGACAGCCGCCATGCCCTGCGTTCGCTGGAGGCTGGGCCCGAGCAGGCGCGCGCGGTGCAACGGGCGAGCGCGCTGATGCGCCATCACCTGGCGGCGCCAGTGGCCATCGAGGCCTTGGCCGCGGAGCTGGGTATCAGCAGGCGCCAGCTCGACCGCCAATTCCAGGCCTGCCATGGCATGAGCGCCAAGGCCTGGTGGCTGGAGATGCGCTTGCAGCAGGCGCGCTGGCGGCTGCTCAACTCCAGCCACAGCCTGGCGCAGATCGCCGATGAAGTGGGCATGGGCGACGCCAGTTACCTGGGCAAGTGGGTGCGGCGGCGCTTTGGTTGCACGGCGCAGGCGTTGCGCAGGACGTGAGATCGTGGGGCGTTGGCAGTGTGCGCCTCCATGGGCCGCTCCAACAGGGGGCGTGCATGGCAGGCGGATCTTTCGTGCCTTACTGCGGCGTACCGAACATCCCCGTCCAGTAGATGCCGGCGTCGCTCTTCGGGTCCACGGCATAGGCCGCGCCCAGTTCACGGAAGTCCGGGTTCATCAGGGTGGCGCAATGCCCAGGGCTGGCCAGCCAGCCATCGACCACCTTGCGCGCGGTATCGCGCCCGGCGGCGATGTTCTCGCCAATCTGCCGATACAGGTAGCCGGCCAGCTCCGCGCGGTCGCCCGGGGTGCGGCCCTCGCGGTCGATATGGTCGAAGAAGTTCTGGTTGGCCATGTTGCGCGTGTGGGTGGCGGCGACCCCGGCCAGGGTCGTGCTCCAGGTCAGGGCCGGGGCGGCAGGGTAGGGCTGGCCGCCGCACTGGCGTGGCAGGTTGCGCGCGGCGTTGACTTCCTGCAGCAGCTTCTGACCTTCGGCCTGCCAGTCGCCCAGGCGGCCGCTGAGCAGCGGCCGGGCCAGGACGATGCGCCAGTCGCGGCCTTCCTGGCTGACGCCGATATCGACGAACTGTGGGTCGAGCACCACCTGGCAGAAGCTTTCCTCGACGGCCTTCATCGCCGCCTTGGCGTCGCGCGGGCCGGACAGGCTGATGGCTTGCACGTTGACCATTGGGTAGGCGGCGCGGGTCATGGCCTGCTGCAGGTCGCGGGTGCCTTCCGGCGACAGCGCCAGGCGCGTGTCGCTGTTGAGTGGCGGCAGTTCCAGCGAGGCTTCGCCAGCGCAACGCTGGGCCTGGCTGCGGTAACTGTTGATCGTATCGATCAGTTGCGCTTCTTCGCCGGTGAAGGCCTGGGCGCCGCCGCTGGCGAGCAGGCCCAGCGTCAGGCCGAAGAGGCAGGCAACGGATGGGACGCGCATGTGGATCTCCCTGTAACTGGCAGCGTCGGGTCTGCGCTGCTCATCCTACACAAGCGCGCGGCGTTTGGCCCGGCGTTGTGCGATGGGTGAAAACGCTCGGCAATCGATTGCGAGCGGCAAAAGAGGGAGTAGACCTTGGGTATTTGGGAAAGTGCGATTTACCCATGGCTCAACGTGCCAACGCCGGGTTCGGCCGGTAGAACAGGAAGTGCCGGGTTTCGGCGGTCTTGTGGTAGGCCTTGGCCCAATCGGGCTTGACGTTGCGGTCATGGAAATACAACGCGCCGCCGGTGGGGTCCGCGAGCTGCTGGTTGAGCGCCTTGCGCGCGATTTCCTTGGCCACGGCATAACGCTCGGCCTCTTCCACCTGGTCGGGGCGCCCGTCGCACCACCAGGAAAACTGGCAGCTCTTGCTTTCCACGCCTTGCTTGACCACCGCGCAGATGCTGTCGGGGAAGCCATCGTGCCCCACGCGGTTGAGCACCACGCTGGCCACGGCGCGCATGTCCTGGTCATCGGCGCCCTTGGCTTCCCAATAGAGGGTGCGGGCCAGACAGGTGATGCTGTCGTCCAGCGGTGCCTGGCCTGCCGGGTCGACGGCCTGTACTTCGCTGCGCTTGAGGGTTTCCTGTGGTTTTGGCGGTGCTGCGTCCTCGACCACTTTGTTCTCGAGCACTTGCGCCTTGTCTTCGGCGATCGCTGCCGTTGGGCTGTCGGCGGCGTGGAGCAACGGGCTGGCGAGCAGGGACAGGCTGAACAGGATCCAGGCAGGGGGCATGGTCGAGCTTCCTTGGGGAGGGCTGAGCTGAGTCTAGCCAAACGGCATCAACCCAGCGCCAGGCTCAGCACCAACGGCAGCGTCGCGGCGGCAAGGACGGTCTGCAAAGCGATGATGGTCGCCATCAGCGGCGCGTTGCCGCCCATCTGCCGGGCCATCACATAGGACGACGAGGCGGTGGGCAGCGCCTGGAACAGCACCGCCACCACCGCCGCCTGGCCGCCCAGGCCGAGCAGGCGGCACAGGCCCCAGGTGGTCAGCGGCATGACCAGAAACTTGAACAGCGAGGCCGCCAGCAGTGGCTTGACCTGTTGGCCCAGACGCGCGCCGCCCAAGGCTGCGCCGACACACAGCAAGCCCAGCGGCAATGCGGCCTGGCCCAGGGCCTTGACGGTCGGCTCCAGCCCCGTTGGCAGACCCAGGCCGCTGATTCGCAGCAGCAGGCCGCCGGCGCAGCCGACGATCAGCGGATTGGCGAAGATCGCCCTGAGTACCGTGGCCGGCGAGCTGTGGCGGGCGCTGAATCGGGCGAACACCAGCACGCAGAGCAGGTTCACCAAGGGCACGATGGCGGCGTTGGCCACCGCCGCCAAGGCGATCCCGGCGCTGCCGTAGAGGCCGGCGGCAAGGGTGGCGCCGATATAGTTGTTGAAGCGCACGCCGCCCTGGAACACCGAGGTGAAATCGGCGCCGTCGTGGCTTGCCGCGCCCTGGTAGAGCACCAGCAACAGGGCACCGAGCAGGGTCGAGAGCATCAGCACGCCGACCATGCCCAGTACTGGCACGCCGTCGAGGTTGGCGCTGGCCAGGCCATGCAGGAACAGAGCAGGCAACAGCACGTAGTAGCTCAAGCGCTCGGCGCCGGGCCAGAAACTCTCGGCGACAAAGCCACGGACCCGCAGCCAGGCGCCCAGGGCAATGAGCAGGATGATCGGGACCAGGGTGGTCAGCAGCAGGTGGAGCATGGCGGGCGGTCCGTGAACGGGTACCGGCACAGGGTAGCGGAGGGAAGTGCACAGAAAAAACGGTGTTTTCTGCAGTGACCATTGAGAAAAACTGCATTGTCGCTGGGGCCGCGTTGCGCCCTTTTCGCCGCCATGCCGGCTCCTGCAGGCACCGCGTGCTGGCGAAAGAGCCGCTAGGCCTCCAGTGCCGTTTTCAGCACCGCGCTCAAATGCCGGCGCTGGCTCTTCTCGTGCTCGAGCAGCACCATGCGCCGGGTCAGTTGCGGCTCGCCGAAGGGCAGCACGCTGGCCGCCGGCAGGCGGGTCAGGTCGTCGTCGCTCATGGGGATGATCGCCACCCCCAGGCCCATGGCCGCCATGCGCGCCAGGGCTTCCTGGCTGTCCAGTTCCATCTGCTCGCTGACTTGCAGGCGCTGGCGGCGCAGCTCCTGCTCGATCTGCCGACCGGCCCAGGCGCGCTTGTCGAAGCGCAGGAACGGCTGGCTGGCGAGCAACGCGGGCAGGCTTTGCCCTGCCAGCTCGGCGCTGGCGATGGCCCAGAAGCGGTCTTCGAACAAGGGCACATAGTGCAGGCACTGCGGATAGGGGCTGACCGGCTCGGTGGTGATGGCCGCGTCCAGCTCGCCATCCTCGACCCGCCGGGCCAGCTCCGCCGACATGCCGGAGACCACGCTGACATGCAATTGCGGGTGGTGGGCCTTGATCCACACCAGCGCCCGTGGCAGGCGCCGGGCCAGCACTGTGTGGATGGCGCCGATGCGCAGCCGACCGCGTAGACCCGGGCCGCTGGCCAGGGTGTCGGCCAGTTCGTCGTAGGCGGCTAGAATCCCCTCGGCGCGTGCCACGGCCAACTGGCCGGCCTCGGTGAGCACCACTTGCCGACGGCTGCGGTCGAACAAGGCCACCTGCAGTTCGTCCTCGAGGGTCTTGATATGCAGGCTCACGGCTGACGGGGTCAGGCTCAGCAGGTCGGCGGCACGGGCGAAGGTGCCGTGGCGGGCGATGGTGACCAGGGTACGCAGGGCTTTGAGGGACACGCGGGGCAGGCTCCGGTGGGTGGCATGGCGGACACCATACGCGAATACCTCGCTCAGCGCCTGGGCTGCCCGTAAGCCTGGCTGATGCGGTCGATGACCATGGCCAGGGCGACGATCGCCAGGCCCGCCTCGACGCCCTGGCCGACATTGAGGGTCTGGATCCCGGCCAGCACGTCTTCACCCAGCCCACGGGCGCCGATCATCGAGGCCACCACCACCATCGACAGGGCCATCATCACCGACTGGTTGAGCCCGGCCATGATGCTCGGCAGCGCCAGGGGCAGGGCGATGCGCCACAGCCGCTGCCAGCGCCCGGCGCCCAGGCCATGGGCGGCCTGCAGCAGCGACGGGTCGACCTGCGCCAGGCCCAGCTGGGTCAGGCGCACCAGCGGCGGCAGGGCGTAGATCAAGGTGGCGAACACCGCCGGCACCTTGCCCAGGCCGAACAGCATAAGCACCGGGATCAGGTAGACGAAGGCCGGCAGCGTCTGCATCACGTCGAGCACCGGCAGCAGCAGGCGCCGGGCCAGCGGGCGGGTGGCCAGGAGGATGCCCAGCGGCACGCCGAGCAGCACGCACAGAGCAGTGCTCACCAGCACCAGGGCCAGGGTCTGCAACAGCTTGTCCCACAGCCCCAGCACGCCGATCAGCGTCAGCAGCGCGGTCAGCCCCAGGGCCCTGGCCAGGCTGCGGCTGGCGTGCCAGGCGAGCAGGCCTATCAGCAGCAACAGCAGCCACCAGGGCAAGGCGCGCAGCAGATTCTCCAAGGCCAACAGCAGCTGCAGCAAATGATCGGAGACGCTGCGCAGGTGGTCGCCGTAGTGCAGCACCAGCCAATCGACCAGGTGGTTGACCGACGGCGCGAACGAGAACTGCAAGGCTTCGGGAAAGCCGCCGCTCACAGACCGGCCTCGACCTTGGCCGCGTTTTTGGCCGGCAGCCAGGCCTTCCAGACCTGCGGGTTGTCGCGCAGGAAGGCGATGGCCGCTTCACGCGGTTTTTGCCGGGTTTCGCTCATGTGGGCCAGGGCCTTGTTCAGGGTGGCGATAGGCAAGTCGACCTTTTCGAATACCGCCACCAGCTGCGGGTAGTTGTCGCGAAACGCCTTCGACACGCCGATGGACAGTTTGGCCGGCAGTGAGCGGCTGCCCCGGGGCTTGGGGTTGGCGGCATCGGTCAGGGTGGCCCAGGCGTCGGCGTCGAACGGCGGCTCTTCAAGCCGAACCAGATCGTAGCGGCCCATCAGCGGCGTAGGGCTCCAGTAATAGAACAGCACCGGCTGGCCGCGGCGAATGGCCGAGGCGATCTCGGCGTCGAGGGCGGCGCCGGAGCCGCTGCGAAAGTTGTTGTATAGCCCGTCCAGGCCATAGGCCTTGAGCTTCTGGCTGTTGACGGTCTCGGAGGTCCAGCCGCTGGGGCTGTTGAGAAAACGGCCCTTGCCGGGGGCTTCGGGGTCCTTGAACACCTCGGGGTAACGCTTGAGGTCAGCGACGCTGCGCAGCTCGGGGGCCAACGGCTTGAGATTGCGCGCCGGGTCGCCCTTGATCACGTAGGCCGGCACCCACCAGCCTTCCTCGGCGTTCTTGACCGTATCGCCCAGGGCGAATACCTGGCCGGCCCGTTCGGCCTTGACCCAGGCGGGGCTGCGCCCGGCCCACTCTTCGGCGATCACCTGCAGGTCGTTGCGTGCCAAGGCGACCTCCATGCTGACGGTGCTGCCGGGGAGGGCATCGGTAGGCAGTTCATAGCCATGCTCGACGATCAGGCGCAGGATTTCGGTGGTCAGTGCACCGCTTTCCCAGCCGATGGCGCCGAAATGGATGGGGGCGGGTTGCTCAGCGGACGCCGCGCTGTCGGTGCTGGCCAGGCCGATGGCGAGGAGCAGGCCGGCCAGTAAGGTGGGGAATTTTTTCATCGGGGCCTCGTCGGTTGCCGGTCCTTGGGTTCCGGCAGAAGTGTAGACGACGAGGGTTTTGCGCTATGGCCGATGGGCTGCGGGGTGTCTGGCGATAGCCTTGTAGCGCCTATCAAAGCGAGCGCCGCCCGCGCGGTGCTGGGTCTGACAGGCACTGCAACTCTAAAGGCTCAAACGCGGAACTGATCCATCAGTCCCTGCTGCTGGTTGGCCAGGCTGTTCAGCGACTGGCTGACCCGCGCCGATTCGTTGGCCTGGCCGCTCAGCGACTCGGTGACGTCACGGATGGTGGCGACGTTGCTGTTGATCTCCTCGGCCACCGCGCTTTGCTCCTCGGCGGCGCTGGCGATCTGCAGGTTCATGTCGGTGATCACCGTCACCGCCTGGCCGATGCGCTGCAACGCGCTGACGGCCTGGCCGACCTGCTCGACGCCGCCTTGGGCCTGACGATGGCTGCTGTCCATGGCGCCGACCACTTCCTGGGTGCCGGCCTGCAGGGCCTCGATCACCTGGCGGGTCTCCTCCACCGACTCCTGGGTGCGGCGCGCCAGGTTGCGCACTTCGTCGGCGACCACGGCGAAGCCGCGCCCGGCCTCGCCAGCACGGGCGGCTTCGATGGCGGCGTTGAGCGCCAGCAGGTTGGTCTGCTCGGCGATCGAGCGGATCACCTCGAGCACCGAACCGATCTTCTCGCTGTTGTGCGCCAGGCCTTCGACCTGGGCCATGGCGCTGCTCATGTCGGCGGCCAGGGTGTCGATGCTGGTGGTGGTGCGGTCGATCACCGCCAGGCCTTCGCGGGTGGCCTGGTCGGCTTCGCGGGCGGCCTGGGCGGCCTGGGCCGCGCTGCGGGCGACGTCCTGGGCGGTGGCGCTCATCTCGTGGGAGGCGGTGGCCACCTGGTCGACCTGGCGGTACTGCTGCTCCATGCCGGCGCTGGTCTGGGCGGCAATCGCGGCGGACTGATCGGCGGTGCCGCGGGCGGCTTGCACCGAGCGCTTCACTTCGGCGATGGTCGGTTGCAGCTTGTCGAGGAAGCGGTTGAACCAGCCCGCCAACTCGCCCAGTTCATCGCGCTTGTCGTATTGCAGGCGGCGGGTCAGGTCGCCTTCGCCGCTGGCGATGTCCTTGAGCATGGCGGCCACGCCGAGGATCGGCCGGGTCACGCCGCGGGCCATCAGCCAGACCAGCAGCAGGCCGGCAATGGCGGCGGCCAGGCCCAGGCCGAGTTCGAGCAGGGTGCCGCTGGTATTGAGGGTGTCGAGTTCCTGCTTGAGGGCTTCGGCCGGGCCGGTGAGGGCATTTTCCGGTACATCCAGCAGCACGCCCCAGGGCTTGCCGCCGGGGATCGGCTCAAAGGCGGCCAGCACTTTCAGGCGTTGCTGGTCGTGAAGGATTTGCAACTTGCCGTCGGCGAGCTTGCGCACCAGTTCGCCGCCCTGGGTCTGGTCGACCTGGTCGAAACGCTTGGCCAGCAGGCCGGCGTCGGCGCTGTAGCCGGCCAGCAGGCCGACCGGGCTGAGAATGCCGACCGTGGTGCGGCCTTCGTAGAGGCTGCGGCTGGCGGCCTGGCTCAGGGCCTGCAGGCTGTTGAGGTTGATGTCGATGGACAAGGTGGCGATCACCTTGCCGTTGGCCTTGAGCGGGAACACGATGCTGGTCATCAGCACGCGCTGGCCGTCGATGTCATAGAAGTACGGCTCGACCACGCACACCGCGCCGCTGCTGCGCGGACACACCCACCAGGTATTGGCCGGCTGGCCGCTGGGGCCGATCTCGGTATTGGCCATGTCATGCTCGGGCAGGGCCATCGAGGTCAGCTGGCCGGCGCGCGGTTGCGACCAGTACAGGGCGAAACGCCCGGTTTCGTTGCTGCCCAGCTCGCTCTGCCCGGCGAACAACTTGTCCTTGGCGTCCAGCGCGCCTGGTTCGAACACCAGCGACAGGCCCAGCAGGTCGGGGTTGGCCTGCAAGGCCGCACGCACCTGGGCGGTCATGTCCTGGCGCAGGTCGTAGGCGTCGAGGAAGCGTTTTTCCGCCTGCTCGCGCAGGAACAGCACCTGGCGAGCGAAGCCGGCGCCGTACTGGTAGGCGTCCATGAACTGGCGGCGGATGTTCAGGGCCTGTACTTCGCCCTGGGACTCGATGCGCGACTGGGCCGCTTCGGTGAGCATCTGCATGCTGCTGGCCTTGACCAGGTCCGAACTGTGGTCCATGCGGTACAGCGAAAGGCCGACGAGCAGGGTGACGATGGCGGCCAGGCACAGGCCCGCCAGCAGGGTGATCTTCCATTGGATGGAGAGTTGTCGCAGCAAAGGCATGGGGAAAATCCCTTGTAATAGGTTTGATGCTGCCGACTGTGTCGGCGCTTGTGGTTTTTTCTTTATTCAAACGTTCAATTAAAACCGTACGACCTTCGTCTATTCCCACGCCTACCAAAGAAAGGTACGGCTTTGACATCGTCCCTTTCGTGCATCAGAGTGTGCGCCCTTCAGACAAGATCCTTTAGCTTCGGCCTCTGCCTTAGGCAGCATGTCGCCGCAAGTCACGCTTTTTCTGTTTGTTTCTTGAGGTTCGTACACGAATGAATGCAGTAATCGTCGCGGTAGGGCTCATGCTGGTCCTGAGCCTATGCCGCGTGCATGTCGTCATCGCATTGATTGCTGGCGCGTTTGCCGGTGGGATGATTGGCGGGTTAGGGATCGAGGGGACGATCAAAGCCTTCAACGGGGGGTTGGGTGGCGGTGCCACGGTAGCATTGTCCTACGCCTTGCTCGGGGCCTTCGCCGTGGCCATCGCCAAATCGGGGCTGGCGCATGCGCTTTCCGATCAGGCCCTGTCGCTGATCAATGGACGGCGAAAGGGTGACGTGCGGGAAGTGAAGTGGGTGTTGGTGTTGCTGATCCTGGTGGTTGCGGTTTGCTCACAGAACCTGATCCCGATTCACATCGCGTTCATTCCTTTATTGCTGCCGCCACTGCTTTATGTGCTGACGCGCCTGCGTATCGACCGACGGCTGATTGCCTGTGTGATCACCTTCGGCCTGATCACGCCCTATATGTTCCTGCCGGTGGGGTTCGGCAACATCTTCCTCAATGAAATCCTGCTGGCCAATGTCAGCCGCGCGGGGGTCGATGTCAGTGAGGTGAATGTCACCAAGGCCATGGCGATTCCCGCTGCCGGCTTGCTGTTCGGGCTCGTGGTCGCGGTGTTCTTCACCTACCGGAAGAAACGCGACTACGACCTGGCGCGTATCGAGCAGGTCGAACAGGTCGGTATTCAGTACACGGCGCGAACATTACTGGTGGCGGCATTGGCGATTGTCGTGGCCTTCGTTGTCCAGCTATGGCTGGGCTCGCTGATCCTCGGCTCGCTAGTGGGCTTTGTGTTGTTCTCGCTGTCAGGCATCGTGCGCTGGAGGGAAACTGACGACCTGTTCACCGAAGGGATGAAGATGATGGCGATGATCGGCTTCATCATGATCACCGCTTCTGGTTTCGCCGAAGTCATGAAGGCGACAGGCGACGTGAACAGCCTGGTGGAGGACGCCGCTCAGTGGATCGGCCACAGCAAAGGCGTCGGTGCGCTGATGATGTTGCTGGTGGGGCTGCTGGTGACCATGGGTATCGGCTCGTCGTTCTCCACCGTGCCGATCCTGGCGGCGATCTTCGTGCCGCTGTGCTTGCAGTTGGGCTTCGACCCACTGGCCACCGTGTGTATCGTCGGCACCGCCGGGGCCCTGGGCGACGCAGGCTCGCCGGCTTCGGACTCGACCTTGGGGCCGACCTCGGGGCTGAACGTGGATGGCCAGCACCACCATATCTGGGACACGGTGGTGCCGACGTTCATTCACTACAACCTGCCATTGCTGGCGTTTGGCTGGTTGGCGGCGATGTCGCTGTAAGGCTTCGCGCCGCTCCTGCAGGCAACCGCGCGCCCTGCAGGCTGGTGCCTACAACGTGCTGGATGCCGCGCGGCCGGGCGGCGCTTTGATGTGGTTGAGCACGGTGCTGCCATCCTTGCTGCGGGTGAGGTAGACCGGCAGCACCTTGGGCAGGGTATCGACCAGGCGCTCGACCTCGGCGGTGTTGTAGATACCGCTGATGCGAATATTGCCGGTGCTCTCGTCGGCCAGCCGCAAGGGCTGCTCGAGGTAGCGATTGATCACCGGCAGGGCCTGGGCCAGGCTCAGGTTGTCGAGCACCAGCTTGCCCTTGCGCCAGGCCAGGCTGTTGCCGTAGTCGTCGCTCTGGTTGAGTTCAGGCTCGAAATCGCCCTGGCGGTAGCTGGCCTGCATGCCCGGGCCCAGGCGGTAACCGCCGTTGTGGCCATCGCTGCTGACCAGCACCGAGCCTTCCACCAGGGTGACCTTGACCTGGTCCTGGTACTTCCACACGTTGAACTGGGTCCCGGTGACCCGGGTCTGGCCGTTGGCGGCCCGAACGATGAACGGATGGTTGGCGTCGTGGCTGACCCTGAAGAACGCCTCGCCCTTGACCAGGGTCACGCGGCGTTCGTCCTTGAAGTTCAAAAAGCGCAATTCGCTGTTGAGGTTCAGCTCGACCCGGCTGCCATCGCTCAGATGCACCTGTTGGCGTTGCTGGGTGGCCTCGAAGTGCTGGTAGCTGTTGGGCAACCAACCTTGTTCCCAGCCGATCCAGCCGGCCAGTGGCAGGGCCAGCAGGGTGACGGCCGCCGCCGTGGCCAGTGGCTGCCAACGGCGCGCACTCCACCGGGGCGCAAGGCGTGGTGTGAGTTCGACCACCTGGGCGCTGCGGGGGAGCAAATCGGCGGTTTGCCAGATCTCCAGCATCGCCTGGTATTCCTCGGCGTGCCGTGGGTCGGCCGCGCGCCACTGCGCGAAAGCGCGCTGTTCGGCCGCCGTGCAATCTTCGGCGTGCAGGCGCATGCACCAGTGCGCGGCGGCATCGGTGATGGCATCGTCTTCGCTGGGGATGTGGCGGTCGTGGTTCATTGCGGCTCCCGGTTTTGCGGCATTCTACCCTTGGCGTGGGGTTCCGAGAACGTGTTAATGGCGAATGACTATCAATTATGCTGAATTTCCCCGTATCTGAGGTTGGGTTGCATCCGTATTCGGTTGCCGTCGTGGCAATGCGTCCAATCTCCCGCCATCCCCTGATGAACCTTTCATGACAAAAGTTCGGTAGCAAAGCGCCATCCCCGTCAAAGCCATGGAAACGCAAAGGGCGTCGGGCCACCAGGCCAGGCACAGCGTAGGAGCGGGGCGATGGGATCTATGGAACGCTACACGAAAGTGGGAATGCAGGAGCTCGACCAACGCCTGGCGAAGATCGTCGAGGCCGCGCGCAAGCAGCCGGTGTCGGTGTACCGCTATGGCGCGCCCTGGGTCTGGATCGTTTCCCAGGAAGACTGGCAGGGTGCCCTGCGCGAGGTCGCCAGTTGCGTGCCTCCCGGGCACTCGCTGGCGCTGCTCAAACCCCGCATCGAGGCGCTGCTGGCCGAGCACCAGGGGCCATTGGCGATGCTCGCCGAGCAACAGGGCATGATCATCGCCCCCCACACCCTGATGCACGTGTTGCTGTTGCAACTGTTGTATTCGGTGCCCAGCGAAAAGCAGCTCTACGAGCAGCTCACCTACAACCTGCTGTTCCGCTGGTTCGCCGGCCTGGCGCTGAAATCGCGGGTGTGGAACTTCAGCCTGTTCAGCCATGACCTCGGCGTGCTGCTGGCCAGCCCCATGGCCGTGTCGCTGTTGCAGCGAATGGTCGACGAGGTGCTCGGTGCCAGCCTGCAGGCGATGCCCGAGTTCAGCCTCAACCTGGGCCTGCTGCACAGCTGGCTGGCACGTCACGACAACCACTAGAAACCAAACCAACTGCAGGCGCTCAAGGGGGCGGTGTGGAGCATTTTTTCTTCAAGCGATGCGGCGTTGGCGCAGGGGTGCTGCTGTGCCTGCTGTCGGCCACGGCGGTGGCCGAGGCACCGGCGGGTGCGCCTGAGCGGCGGGTCGAGATCAACGAATACGTGGTGCGCGGCAACACCGTGCTCGACGCCCAGGCCATCGAAGAGGCGGTGTACCCGTACTTAGGCCCGGACCGGACCCTGGCTGACCTGGAAGGCGCCCGCGAAGCCTTGCAGAAAAGCTACCAGGCCCGTGGCTACCAGTCTGTGTTCGTCGAGCTGCCGGAGCAGAAGGTCGAGGGCGGCATCGTCTACCTGAACGTGACCGAGACCAAGGTCGGGCGGGTACGCGTGGTCGGCGCCAAGCACTACTCGCCGGTGGAGATCCGCGAGCAGGTGCCGGCGCTGGAGGAGGGCAAGGTGCCTGATTTCGCCCAGGTCCAGGATGAACTGGCGAGCCTCAACCGTACCCCGGGCCGCCAGGTCATGCCGCTGGTGCGCGAAGGTCAGCGCCCCGGCACCATGGACGTCGACCTGCAGGTCGAGGACAAGCAGCCCTGGAGTTTGACCCTGGGCCTGAACAACGACCACAGCGCCGACACCGAGAAACTGCGCAGCATCGTCAGCCTCGGCTACAACAACCTCTGGCAGGCGGGCCACAGCGTTTCGCTGACCTGGTTCACCGCCCCAGAGGATCGCGACAACGCCGAGGTCTGGTCGGGCTCCTACGCCATGCCGCTGAGCGCACGCTGGACCTTGCAGTTCTCCGGCTACCAGTCCGACAGTGACGTGGCCACCGTGGGTGGCAGCAACGTGCTGGGCAAGGGGCATTCTTACGGCGTCTCGGCCATCTACAACTTGCCGGGCGTCGGCGCCTGGGCCCACGCCTTGTCGTTTGGCGTGGACTTCAAGGACTTCGACGAGCAGGTCGCCCTGGGCAACAGCCGCGACAAGGTACCGCTCAAGTACGCACCGATCACCCTGGGCTACAACGGCTACCGCTTTACCGAGCAGGACCAGCTGAGCCTGGGCCTGAACCTGGTGGCCGCCACCCGCAGCCTGTTCGGCTATGGCAGCGACGACCAGGCGTTCGACTACAAGCGCTTTCGCGCCGACTCCAGCTTCGCCCTGATCAAGGGCGACGGCAGCTATGGCTTCGACTTTGCCGGCAACTGGCAAAGCGCATCCAAGCTGGCCTTCCAGCTGGCCTCCGGGCCGCTGGTGTCGAACGAGCAGTTCGCCGCCGGTGGCGCCACGTCGGTGCGCGGTTACCTGGCCGCCGAGCGCACGGGTGACGATGGCGTGCTGTTCTCCCAGGAGCTGCGCACCCCCTCGATCGGTCGCTATGTCGGTAGCTACATCAGCGACTGGCGTTTCTACCTGTTCGCCGAAGGCGCGCAACTGCGCTTGCAGGACGCCCTGCCCGAACAGGACGACAGCTACAGCCTGGCCAGTGTCGGCATCGGCACCCGCGCCAGCCTCAACGACTGGTTGTCCGGCAGCCTCGACTGGGCCGTGCCGCTCAAGGACGGCCCCAACACCGACAAGAACGACCCGCGCGTGCACTTCAGCGTGCAGGCGACCTTCTGAGCTTTCGACCTAGTGAGCTTGCAACCTTCTGACCAGCATCGACCTGGAGACCTCTCATGCAACGCCTGATCTTGACCTTGCTGCTGTGCCTGGGCTTCGCCCTGCCAGGCAGCGCCAGCGCCTGGTGGCAGGACGACTGGATGTACCGCAAGCAGATTGCCGTGGACACCACGGCGCAAGGCGCCGACCTGACCCAGGCGCTGGGCCGCACGGCGCTGCTGGTGCGCCTGCACACCGGCAATTTCAGCTTCGACGGCGTCAGCGAGACCGGCGCTGATATCCGCTTCGTCAGTGCCGACGACAAGACCGTGCTCAACCACCACGTCGAGCAGTTCGACCCGCTGATGGGCATGGCGCTGATCTGGGTGGACGTGCCGCGCATCGAGGCTGGGCAGCGCCAGGAGCTGTGGATGTACTACGGCAACCCCAAGGCCCAGGCCGCCGCTGGCCAGCCGAGCTTCGACGCCGACTACACCGCGCTGTACCACTTCGACGGCGCCACGCCGCGCGATGCCAGCCCTTACGGCAATCCGCTGCAAGGGCCGACGGTCAGCGTCGATGGCGTGATTGGCCGGGCCATCCAGCTCGGCGGCCAGGCCTTGCAGTTGCCGCCCAGCGCTGCGCTGCAGCTGCCGGCCGGCGCGGCCTTCACCTTCAGCACCTGGGTGCGCCAGGACCAGGCGTTGGGCGAGCAACTGTTGCTGGCCCGGCGCGAGGCCGGGCATGGCCTGCTGCTGGGCCTGGCCCAGGGCGTGCCTTTCGTCGAGGTCGACGGCCAGCGTGCCAATGCCAACCAGGCGCTCAGCGCCGGGCAATGGCAACACCTGGCACTGGTGGGCGAGGGCGGCAACCTGAGCGTGCTGGTCGAGGGCCAGCCTGTCGCACGCCTGGCGGCCAGCCCTGCGGCCTTCAGTGGGGCAATCGGTATCGGCGGCGACCTGCCGCCAGCCGAGGGCGAGGCCGCCAGCTCCTATGCGCCCTTCGTCGGCGCCCTGGATGAGCTGCGCCTCTCTCGTGTCGCCCGCACCCTGGCCAGCCTGCAGGCCGATGTGCTGGCCCAGGGCGCCGAGTCGCGGCTAGTGGTGTACGGCGTCGACGAGGAACAGTCGGGCTTCGGCTTCGGCGGCCTGGGCTTCCTGCTCAAGGCGGTGCCGGTTGATGCCTGGGTGATCATCGCCATTCTGGTGCTGATGATGGTGCAGTCGTGGGTGATCATGCTGCGCAAGCAGCGCACACTGAACCGCGTCACGGCGGCCAACGCGCAGTTCCGTGAGCAGTTCGCCACGGTCGGCACGCGCCTGGAGCAGTTCGCCGACGATCGCGACCTGCAAGCGCGCCTGCATGACTCCTCGCTGTGGCGCCTGTACCTGGTGGCCGTGCAGGAAATTCGTACCCGCCGCGCCCAGGGCGCCGACACCACCGAGGTGTCGGCGGCCACCATCGAGGCGATCCGCTGCTCCATGGACGGCGTGCGCACCCGGGAGAACCAGGCGCTGTCGGCGAAGCTGTCGAGCCTGTCCAACGCCATTGCCGGCGGCCCGTACATCGGCCTGCTTGGTACCGTGCTGGGGATCATGGTGGTGTTCCTCGGCACCGCCATGGCCGGTGACGTCAACATCAACGCCATTGCCCCAGGCATGGCCGCCGCGCTGCTGGCCACTGCCATGGGCCTGTTCGTCGCCATCCCGGCGCTGTTCGGCTACAACCGCCTGACCACCCGCAACCGCGAAGTCAGCGCTGATATGCGGGTGTTCGTCGACGAGTTCATCACCCGTCTGGCCGAGCTACATGGCCAGGGGCAGGCAGGCGAAGCCGCGCAGCGCAGCAGCGCGCGTGGTATCAGCCCATCGGTTCCAGCGTGAGGGCGCAGCCATGGCATCCGTGAACAACGCCCATGACGACGACGCCGACGCGGCCGTGGACAGCATCAACATCACCCCGCTGGTGGATGTGCTCATGGTGGTGCTGGTGATGTTCATCCTCACCGCCACCGCGCAGGTCTCGGGGATCCAGGTGCAGTTGCCCAAGGCCAGCGCCTCGGTGTCGCTGGCCCAGCCCAAGACCAAGGCGATCTCGATCAACGACGCAGGCCAGGTGTTCCTCGACGCCTACCCAGTGACCTTGCAGGAGCTCGAGGACCGCCTGCGCAGCGAGAAGGCGCGTAATCCGGACTTCCCGTTGATCGTGCGCGGTGACGCCGGGGTGCAGTACCAGAAGGTGGTCGAGGTGCTCGACCTGTTGCGTCGCCTCGAACTGGCCCAGGTCGGGCTGGTGACCGGCAAGCCGAACCAGGGGTGAGGGCGAGTATGCAAGCTAAAGCCAATCCCCGTCGCCTGCTGACCTGGGCAGTGCTCGCCGTGGCTGGTGTCGGCCTGGCCTGGTTGCTGTGGCAGTGGGCCAATGACATGGCCGGGGTGCGCCGCGAGGCGCCCAAGGTGCCGGCGATCATCCCGCTGCCACCACCGCCACCACCGCCGCCGCCCGAGCCGCCGAAGGAGCCCGAGCCACCGGTGGAGGAAAAGATCGTCGAGCCGCAACCGGTGCCGGAGGCCGAGGAGGTCAAGCCGGCCGAAGAGGCGCCGGATCCGGCCCAGGACCTGGCCGATCCCATGCAGATGGACGGTGACGCGCAGGCCGGCAGTGACAGTTTCAACGTCGGCGCCGGCAAGGGTGGCGGCATGGCCGGCGGTGGCGGCGCAGGCCTGGGCAGCGGCACCTACAGCCAGTATCTGGCCTACGCCTTCCAGCGTTTGCTGCGCGAGAGCCCCGAGCTGCGCAACCTCGTTTTCAACCTGCAGGCCGAGATCTGGCTCAGCGCCGCCGGGGAAATCACCCGGGTCGAGCTGCTGCGCGGCAGTGGCGAGCCTGAGGTCGATACCCAGGTGCTCGCCGCCCTGCGCGCCGCCCGCGCCCTCGACCAACGTCCGCCCGCCAGCCTCACCTTGCCGGTGAAGATCGCCCTGCAGGGGCGCCGGCCATGAATAACGCAACCGCACAGACCAACAGGAGTTGCACACCCATGAAGTGCCCAGTGAACCGATTGACCCTGGCGTTCGGCCTGCTGGCCGCCGCCACCGCGGTCGGTCCGGCCGTCGCCCACGCCGCGCCGTCGGAAAACGCGACCGTCAACCTGATTCGCCTGTTGGTGGAGCAGGGCGTGCTCAAGCAGGACAAGGCCGCTGCCTTGATTGCCCAGGCCGAGCGCGAGGCCCAGCAGGCGCGTGCCGCCAGTAGCGCGCCAATCGTCGCCCAGGCCCCGGCGGCCAACGGCGAGGTGCGGGTGCAGTACGTGCCGGCCATCGTGCGCCAGCAGATCCGCGACGAGATCAAGGCCGAGGTGCTGAACACCGCCAAGCAGGAACAGTGGGCCGCGCCCAATACCTTCCCTGACTGGGCTTCGCGCATCAGCTTCGACGGCGACCTGCGCCTGCGCGGTGAATCGCGCTCGTACGCCGACAGCAACAGCAACGAGATCGTCGACTTCGCCAAACTCAACGAAAAGGGCCCCTACGACGTCAACCCCAACAGCAGCTCGAGCCTGCCGCCACTGCTCAACACCCGCGAGGACCGCGACAGCATCCTGCGCCTGCGCGCGCGTTTCGGCCTCAAGGCGCAACTGGCCGAGCACTGGGTGGCGGGCATTCGCATCGCCACCGGTTCCAACAATAACCCCGTGTCGACCACCCAGAACCTAGGTGGCGGCTTCGGCAAGAAAGACCTCTGGCTCGACCAGGGTTACCTCAGCTGGAGCCCCAGCGAGCACCTGACACTCACCGGCGGGCGCATCGCCAACCCGTTCATGTCCACCGATATCCTGTACTCCCACGACCTCAACTTCGATGGCCTGGCGGCGATCTTCGACCAGCCGGTGAACCCTGACCTCAGCGTGTTCGGCACCGTCGGCGCGTTCCCGGTGCAGTACAGCGACGACAACGCCACCAGCAATGGTTTCGACAAGGAAGACAGCGACAACAAGTGGCTGTATGGCGCCCAGCTCGGCGCCAAGTGGGCGATCAACGAGCACAACCGGCTCAAGGGCGCGGCCGCCTACTACCGCTTCGACGATATCGTCGGCGAGCGTTCAAGCCCTTGCGCGCCCTGGGATGGCCAGCCCGGCTGCGACACCGACGAGACCCGTCCGACCTTCATGCAGAAGGGCAATACCCTGTTCCTGCTGCGCGATATCACGCCGAACCCGGCCAACCCGGCTGCCACGGCGCAACCGCAGTTCGTCGGCATCGCCTCGGAGTTCGAACTGCTCGACCTGAACCTGGTCTGGGACAGCGACCTGCCGCATGACTTCAAGCTGCGCAGCCAGGCCAACTACATCCACAACCTGGCCTACGACGAGGGTGAAATGCGCAAGCGCTCGGCTGGCCAACTGGCCAACAACGTCGATGAAAACGGCAACATCAAGAGCGGCAGCGATGCCTGGATGTTCCAGTTCACCCTGGGCAACGCCCTGGACATGCGCAAGGCGGGCGACTGGAACCTGTTCGCCGGTTACAAGCGCATCGAGCCCGATGCCTTGCCGGACGGTTTCAACGACTCCAGCTTCCACCTGGGGGGCACCAACGCCAAGGGTTATTTCCTCGGCGGCAACTATGGCTTGGCCGACAACGTCTACGCTACAGCGCGCTGGCTGAGCAGCGAGGCGGTCTACGGCGCGCCGTTTGATATCGATGTGCTACAACTTGAAGTCAACACGCGTTTCTAGGGAAGGAGCACGGGCATGAACAAGGGAGCTTACCGCCGTCGCTGTACCTGGCTGGTGCTGGCCCTGGGCGCAAGCCTGGCGGCCCCGGTGTCGGCCGACACCCTCGAGGAACGCTTGCGCGCCCAGCTGCGCAGCACCACCCAGCAACTCCAGGCACTGCAGAGCGAACAGGCCCAGGCCAGCGCCGCGCGCCAGGCCGCCGAGCAGCAGCGCGATGCCGCCCTGGGCCAGGTGCGCGAGCTCACCGCGCAGTTGGCCAAGGCCCGCGGCCAGAGCGAGCAACTGGCCGGACAGCAGCAGGCCGTGCACAGCCAGGCCCAGGCCCTGGTGGCCAGCAGCAGCGCGCAACTGCACAAGTACAAACAGGCTTACGACGAGCTGCTGGGCATGGCCCGGGCCAAGGAAAGCGAGCGTGCCGGCCTGCAGGCACAACTGGCCGAGCGAGAGGGCCAGGTGCAGCAGTGTCAGGCGCGCAACCAGCAGATGTACGGGGTGGCCAAGGACATGCTGGCTGCCTACGAGAAGGTCGATATCGCCGATGTGATGAAGATGCGCCAGCCGTTCGCAGGCGCTGCCCGGGTGCGCTTCGAGGAGCTCGCCCAGGCCTATGGCGACAAACTCTACGAAAGTCAGTTCGACGCCCCCAAGGGCGTGACCCAGTGATGTTTTCTCAACGCAAGGAAGTAAGCACATGACCGCAGTCACCCTGATCGAAACCGTTAGCGCCGACTCCCTGACCCAGCTGCTGCAGGACGCCGGCTGCCGGGTCAATCGCACCGAACAGAACGCCGTGGTGCAACTGCTCAGCGCCAGCCAGGGCGTAGGCTATGCCGTGCGTTTCGGCAACCGTGCCGTGGGCAAGGAGGGCGAGTTCCTCGACTTCACCTTCAGTTGCGCGCTACGCATCCAGGGCGAGCTGCCGGCGGGCCTGGCCGAGCACTGGAACGCCACGCGCCGTTTCGCCCGCCTGTCGGTGCAGGGCGAGTTCCTGGTGATGGAACAGGACGTGGTGGTCGCCGACGGCGTCAGCCAGCAGCACCTGCTGGGCAGCCTGGTGCTGTGGGACCGGTTGCTGCAGGAACTGATCGTCTACCTGCGTGACTACAGCCGCAACGTCGCCGACCAGCAGCCCGCCCAGGTCGGCGCAGACCAAGAGCGCGCCTCGTGACGGCGCGCGCTTTCTGGGCCAGCGCTGGCGCGCTGGCCGTGGTCGCGGTGGCGGTCGCCCTGGCCTTGCGCCCGGGCGCTGAACCGGTGGCGGCGGCGCGCTCGGCGTCCGTGCAGGCCACCAACGATACCGGCCCGGCCTTGGCCAGCCTGGGGCAGCAGATGGTCGGCAGCGGTGAGCTCAAGGCGCTCATTGCCCAGTTGCCCGAAGATGCCCGGGCCAACCTGCGTGGCGATCGTCCGGCCCTGGAGGCGTGGATCCGCGCGCGCCTGGCGGAAAAGGCCCTGTACCAGCAGGCCGAAGCCCAGGGCTGGTTGCAACGGCCCGAGATCCAGGCGCAGACACGCGCGGCCACCGAGCAGATCGTGCTGCGCGACTACCTGAGCTCAGTGAGCCAGGTGCCCGACGACTACCCTAGCGAGGCTGAACTCAAGCAAGCCTACGAGGCAGGCAAGGCCGGGCTGCAATTGCCGGTGCGCTACCGCTTGAGCCAGATTTTCCTGCGCCTGGAGAACCCCAGGGATGACGAAGCGGTGCGCAAGCAGGCCCAGGCCCTGGCCAAGCAGGCCCAGGCCAGCGATGCCGATTTCGCGGCGCTGGCCCGCGAGCACTCGCAGGATGCCGGCACTGCCACCAAGGGCGGCGACACCGGCCTGCAAGCCTTGGCGCAATTGTTGCCCGAGGTGCGTGGGGTGGTGCCCAGGCTCAAGGTTGGCGCGGTCAGCGAGCCGGTGCAGAGTGCGGCGGGCTATCACATCATCAAGCTGGTCGAGCAGCAGCCGGCGCGTGCGGCGACGCTCGAGGAGGTCGCCCCGCGCCTGCGCCAGGTGCTACGTGCCCAGCGCCAGGAACAGGTGGCCAAGGCCTATGTCGAGGGCATGTTCGACAGCGCCACCCTGAGTATCGATGGCGCGGCGCTCAACCAGGTACTCGAGAGCAGCCGCTGAACCTCAACAACCATGGATGAATCGGGCCTGCCCAGGCGGGCCCGCGGGAGGCGAGGGATGCCGATCGATCTGTCCCGGGGGCGACCCCCGGAAACTGCCATGCCTGTCGTTCGCTCCCAGGTGCCGTTGGCCCTGGACGAACAGACCCTCAACTGTTTTCTGGTCACCGCCCGTTGCGGCTGCTTCATGCAGGCGGCGCGGCGGCTGAACCTCAAACCGGTGGTGTTGCGCAAACGCCTGGCGGCGCTGGAAGCGCGCCTGGGCTACAGCCTGTTCGTCAACCGCAACAACAACCCGATGCTCAGCCAGCAGGGTGAACGCTTGCTGCTGGTGCTGCAGGCCCGTGAGCCTGCGGTGCCGGTGCAGTTGCCAGAGGAGGAGGGCGCCAGGGTGCGCCTGGCGGTGGCCGAGCCGCTGTTGCAGGACCTGCTGGGGCGCAACCTGATCAACTTTGTGCGCCAGCATGCGGGCATGCGCCTGGAGGTGGCCACGCTCGACGGCTGTCAGGTGCCGCGGCAAGGCGCCGACATTGCGCTCTGGCTGGGCGACTTGCAACCGCCTAGCAGCACCCAGGGTGGCGCGCCCGAGGCGTTGGCCACGCTGGACTATCTACCGCATATCGCCAAGCGCTACGCCCGCGAGGCGAATCGGCCGAGCAGCCTGTCCGACTTGCAGGACTACATGCTGGTGCAGTGGCAGGGGGAGGTCGGCGTCGAGGCGCTCAGGCCTTGGCAGGCTCTGCTGCAGAGCCGTAGCGCCGGGGTGACGCAGATCCAGGATTACGAGATGTACTGCCAGTTGATCAAATGCAGTGCCAGCGTGGGCTTGCTACCGCACTATGCCGGGCACCTGGACCGTGGCTTGCTGGCATTGCCGGGGTTGTTCCGCGAGCCGATGCGCCGCCGGGTATGGTTGGCGGTCAACGCCGATACCGAGGGCGACCCCTTGGTGCAGGTGATGCTCGCGGCGATTCGCGCGGCGTTCGACGAGCGTCGCGAGTGGTTCCGATAGCTGGGCTGGCACCCATGACGAAATCAGCCAGGCGCATAGCTGCCATGGACGGTTTCGGCCAACCCGGCCGCGTAGGAACCAGCCTTGCTGGCGAAGCAGGCGACGCGATGGATGGCCCGGCGAGGTGGTCAGCCGGCCTTGCGCAGGGTCAGGTTGATCCGTCGCTCGCCCATGCGCGGGTGCACCCCCGGCTTGATCGGCAATACCCCATGAAAGCGCAACCGGTCCTCACCGCCCCACACCAGTACATCGCCATGGTTCAGGGCGATGCGCTGGGCGCGGTCGGCGCGCTGCAGGCCGCCGAACAGGAACACCGCCGGCAACCCCAGGGAAATCGACACGATCGGCTGCCCGTAGTCCTGCTCGTCGCGGTCCTGGTGCAAGCTCAGGCGTGTGCCGGGCAGATAATGGTTGACCAGGCAGGCATCCGCCTCGAACCCCTCGAAACCGGCCAACGCCGCCGCCCGCGTGGCCAGTGCCAGCAGAATGGGCGGTAGCGCCGGCCATGGCTTGCCACTGAGCGGATCCGTGGCGCTGTAGCGGTAGCCCCCGGAATCGCTGACCCAACCCAATGCCCCGCAATTGCTCAGCGCAACCGCCATGTGCTGCCCGCCCGGCGTGCGCATGTGGCGAAATGGCGCCGCGCGCAGCACCGGGCGCAGGGCGTCGAGCAGGGCCTCAAGCTCGGCCAGGGCGAAGCCGGGCAGCAGCACGGTATGGCTGGCCAGGCGTTGCGGCTGGGGGCCGAACAGGTCGAGGTCGGACTGAATCATGGCGCGCATCAACAGAGCGGATGTCGAGCATTCTATCCTTTCCAGGGGATGTTTCATGAAATTTTAATTAGTCAGCTAATCAAGTCTTTGACAATTACTGCCTAGGCAGTAATATTTGTACACAATTATCCGGACAGGTCCCCATGTCTCATTTCACACCGGAAAACTTCCAGACTTGCACCATCGGCATGCTGCTCGGTCGCGCCGCGCTGCTCAAGGACCGCATCCTCGACTGCCACCTGGAGGCCGATGGCGTCACCGCCGCCCAGTTCAAGGTGTTGGTTATCGCTACCCAATACCAGGTCGACACGCCCGCCGAGCTGTGCCGCTACCTGGGCCTGGACAGCGGGTCGATGACGCGCATGCTCGACCGTCTCGAACAGAAGGGCCTGGTGCTGCGCAAGCGCTGCCCCGACGACCGTCGCCAAGTGCGCCTGGCCCTCACCGCCGACGGCCAGCGCTTGGCCGATCGCCTGCCTCTGGTGGGGGCGGCGGCGATGAACGAACTGGTCGGCGTGCTGCAGGCTGAAGAATTGCAGGCCCTCGAGGGCCTGCTGGCGAAGATCCTGCTGCACGCTGGCGACCCCCTGACGATCCGCCGCTTCGCCGATCGTTGATCCTAAGCCACTCTTTTCCAAGGTATTGTCATGGCTACTCCCGCCGACACTTCCCCCCCGGCCGTCGCGCCGGACAACACGCGCAAGCGCAAGGCCTGGCTGTTGGCCCTGCTGCTGCTGTTAATCCTTGCCGGGGCCGGCGCCTGGGCCTGGTACAGCCTGATCGGGCGCTGGCATGAAAGCACCGACGACGCCTATGTCAACGGCAACGTGGTGGCGATCACCCCGTTGGTGACCGGCACTGTCACCAGCATCGGCGCCGATGATGGCGACCTGGTGCATGCCGGCCAGGTGTTGCTGCAGTTCGACCCGGCCGACAGCGAAGTCGCCTTGCAGGCGGCCGAGGCCAAGCTGGCGCGTACCGTGCGCCAGGTGCGCGGGCTGTACAGCAACGTCGATTCGCTCAAGGCGCAACTGGCCACCCGCCAGGCCGAGCTGCAAAAGGCCCGGCAGGACTACAACCGCCGGCGCATTCTCGCCGACAGTGGCGCCATCGCCGCCGAGGAAGTGTCCCATTCGCGCGATGACCTGAGCGTGGCCGAGGCCGCCGTCAACAGTGCCCGCCAGCAACTGAACACCAGCACCGCCCTGGTCGACGACACCGTGGTTTCGTCGCATCCCGAAGTCATGGCCGCCGCCGCCGACCTGCGCCAGGCCTACTTGGACCATGCCCGTACCACCTTGGTGGCGCCGGTCACCGGCTACGTGGCCAAGCGCACCGTGCAGTTGGGCCAGCGCCTGCAACCGGGCAGCGCGACCATGGCGGTGATCCCGCTGGATGAGGTGTGGATCGACGCCAACTTCAAGGAAACCCAGCTGCGCGACATGCGTATCGGTCAATCGGTGCAGATCAGCGCCGACCTGTACGGCAGCGAGGTCACGTACAACGGTACCGTCGACAGCCTTGGCGCCGGCACCGGTAGCGCCTTCGCCTTGCTGCCGGCGCAGAACGCCACCGGCAACTGGATCAAGATCGTCCAGCGCGTGCCGGTGCGTATCCACCTCGACCCCGAACAGCTCAAGGAGCACCCTCTGCGCATCGGCCTGTCCACTGTCGCCGAGGTCGACCTGCACGACCAGAGCGGCCCGGCCCTGGCTCAACAACCGCCGCAGCAGGCCAGCTACACCACCCAGGTGTATGACCGCCAGTTGGTCGAAGCCGACCAGCTGATCGCCCGTCTGATCCACGACAACAGCGCCGCCGGCAAGACGGCCCAGCGATGAGCCAGCAGGCAGCCGCGCAGTTCACCCCGCCGAGCCTGCTACTGACCACCATTGGCCTGTCGCTGGCGACCTTCATGCAGGTGCTCGACACCACCATCGCCAACGTGGCGTTGCCGACCATCTCCGGCAACCTTGGCGTGAGCTCGGAGCAGGGTACCTGGGTGATCACCTCGTTCGCGGTGAGCAATGCCATTGCCTTGCCGCTGACCGGCTGGCTCAGCCGGCGCTTCGGCGAGGTCAAGCTGTTCATCTGGGCCACGCTGCTGTTCGTGCTGGCCTCGTTCCTGTGCGGCGTCGCCCAGTCGATGCCGGAGCTAGTGCTGTTTCGCGTGCTGCAAGGGGTGGTGGCCGGGCCGTTGTACCCGATGACCCAAACCCTGCTGATCGCCGTGTATCCGCCAGCGAAACGGGGGATGGCCCTGGCGTTGCTGGCGATGGTCACGGTGGTGGCGCCCATCGCCGGGCCGATCCTCGGTGGCTGGATCACCGACAGCTACAGCTGGCCGTGGATCTTCTTCATCAATATCCCAATCGGCCTGTTCGCCGCTGCCGTGGTGCGCCAGCAGATGCGTGCGCGGCCAGTGGTCACCAGCCGCCAGCCGATGGACTACATCGGCCTGCTGACCCTGATCGTCGGGGTCGGTGCGCTGCAGGTGGTGCTGGACAAGGGCAACGACCTGGACTGGTTCGAGTCGTCGTTCATCGTCATCGGCACGCTGATCTCGGTGGTGTTCCTGGCGGTGTTCGTGATCTGGGAACTGACCGATCGCCACCCGGTGGTCAACCTGCGCCTGTTCGTGCACCGCAACTTCCGTATCGGCACCCTGGTCCTGGTGGGCGGTTATGCCGGTTTCTTCGGCATCAACCTGATTCTGCCGCAGTGGCTGCAGACGCAGATGGGCTACACCGCGACCTGGGCGGGCCTGGCGGTGGCGCCGATCGGCCTGCTGCCGGTGCTGATGTCGCCGTTCGTGGGCAAGTACGCGCACCGTTTCGACCTGCGCGTGCTGGCCGGGGTCGCCTTCCTGGCGATCGGCACCAGCTGTTACATGCGTGCTGGCTTCACCAACGAGGTGGACTTCCTGCACATCGCCCTGGTGCAGCTGTTCATGGGGATCGGCGTGGCGCTGTTCTTCATGCCGACCTTGAGCATTCTGCTCTCGGACCTGCCACCGCAGCAGATCGCCGACGGCTCGGGGCTGGCGACCTTCCTGCGCACCTTGGGCGGTAGTTTCGCCGCCTCGCTGACCACCTGGATCTGGATCCGCCGGGCCGACCAGCACCATGCCTATTTGAGCGAGCACATCAGCAGTTTCGATCCGGCCACCCGGCAAACCCTCGAGCAGTTGGGCGGTGCTGGGCCGCAGGGGTACGCCAAGCTGGAGCAGATCCTCAACAGCCAGGCCTACATGATGTCGACGGTGGATTACTTCACCCTGCTGACCTGGGTGTTCGCCGGGTTGATCCTGCTGGTATGGCTGGCCAAGCCGCCGTTCACCGCCAAGGCCGGCCCCGCCTCGGCAGGCCACTGAGCACAGGCGCCAGCAAGGCTGGCGCCTGCAGTTACTCATTGCTCCTGACAGTTCTTTTCCCCTAGTCTTGTAGGTCTATTCCACGTTACTTGGAAGACTCATGGACAGGGTTATCGTCATCACCGGCGCCAGCCGGGGCATTGGCGCCGCCACCGCGTTGCTGGCGGCGCAACAGGGTTACCGCATCTGCATCAACTACCACGCCGATGACCATGCCGCCGAGGCGGTGCTGGCGCAGGTTCGCGCGCTGGGCGCCAAGGCCATCGCCGTGCGCGCCGACGCCAGCGTCGAGGATGAGGTGGTGCGCTTGTTCCAACGGGTCGACCAGGAGCTGGGCAGGGTCACCGCGCTGGTGAACAACGCCGGCACCATCGGCCAGCAGAGCCGGGTCGAGGACATGTCCGAGTTCCGCTTGCTCAAGGTAATGAAGAGCAATGTGGTCGGCCCGATTCTGTGCGCCAAGCACGCGCTGCTGCGCATGGCCCGGCGCCATGGCGGGCAGGGTGGGGCGATCGTCAATGTGTCATCCGTGGCCGCACGCCTGGGCTCGCCCAACGAGTACGTGGACTACGCCGCATCCAAGGGCGCGCTGGATACCTTCACGGTCGGCCTGGCCAAGGAAGTGGCGGGCGAGGGGGTACGGGTCAACGGTGTGCGGCCTGGCTACATCCACACCGGCTTCCATGCCTTGAGCGGTGATCCCGACCGTGTCACCAAGCTCGAGCCGGGCCTGCCGATGGGGCGCGGTGGTCAACCCCAGGAGGTGGCCGAGGCCATCCTCTGGTTGCTGTCGGACAAAGCCTCGTATTCGACGGGCAGTTTCATCGACCTCAGCGGTGGCCGTTAGCCCAGCAGCGTGTTGACCCTGTCGACCAGGTCGGGCAGCTCGAAGGGCTTGAGCAGGACCTGGGTGCGCGGCGGCAGCCTACCGTCACTCTGCGCAGCGCTTTGGTCATAGCCGGTGATGAACAGTACCGGTAAATCAGCAAACCGGGCACGGCAGCGCTCAGCGACTTGCCGGCCGCTGAGCCCCGCGGGCAGGCCAATGTCGCTGATCAGCAGTTGCGGTACATAGCCGCTTTCCAGCAGCTCCAGCGCGGCGGGGCCATGTTCCGCGCATTCGACACTATGACCGAGCTCTTCAAGCACATCGCCGATGACCAGGCGCAGCGCGGCCTGGTCTTCGACCAGCAGGATCCGGGCTGCGGCGCGTTGCACCTGGGCGCGCGCCTCGCCAGGCGGACGCCGTGCGATGGGTGTTTCGCCGTGGCGCGGCAGGTACAGGTCGACCCGCGTGCCAGCGCCCGGGCTGGAGGTGATCTGCAACTGACCACCGGACTGGCGCACGAAGCCATAGGTCATCGATAGCCCCAACCCTGTACCCTGGCCCAGCGGCTTGGTGGTGAAGAACGGATCGATGGCTTTTTCCTGCACCTCTTGCGTCATGCCGCGACCATTGTCCTGGACGCTCAGGCACAGGTACGGGCCGCAGGGCAGGTCGAGGGCTAAGGCTGTGCTGTCGTCCAGCCAGCGGTTGTCACACTTGATGTCGATCATGCCGCCGGCCGGCAGGGCGTCCCGGGCGTTGATGCACAGGTTGAGCAGCGCGCTTTCCAGTTGCGGCGGGTCGATGAAGGATGGCCATAGCTCGGCATCGCACTGCACCTGCACGCTGATGGCTGGCCCGACACTGCGATGGATCAACTCCTCCATGCCCTTCACCAGTTGGCCGACAGCCGTGGCCTGGGGCAGCAAGGTCTGGCGCCGGGAGAAGGCCAGCAGCCGGTGGACCAGCGCGGCGGCGCGCCTGGCCGAGTGCCCGGCAGTGTCGAGCAGGGCCGGGATCTCGGCCAGACGCCCCTGTTCCAGGCGTTGGCGCAGCAGTTCCTGGGCGCCGAGCATGCCGCCCAACAGGTTGTTGAAATCGTGGGCAATGCCTCCGGTGAGTTGGCCTACTGCTTCCATTTTCTGCGCTTGGCGCAGGGCGTCCTCGGCCTGGAGTCGACGTTGCTGCTCATCGACCTGGCGGGTGACGTCGTAGATGAACAGGTAGGCCCCGGTGATCCTTCCGCTGCTCTCGCGTAGCGGGTTGAAGCGCAGCTCGAAATGGCGCAGGCGGGCACCACGGCCGTACTCGATGGTCTCGATGTAGCTTTCGCCAGCCAGTGCCCTGCGCCACATGGCTTCAGATCGAGCACGCTCTGCGGGGAAGTTGGCGAGGCATTCGGGCAGGCTATCGCCAGCTTTGAGGCGATGCCCGAAGAGGAATTCGAAGTCTTTCACCGCACGATGGTTGACGGCCAGCAAGCGCAGCTCGGTATCCATCACCTGTACACGGGCCACGCTGTTCTCCACCAGCTCGGCGAACAGGCCGCGCTCGGCCAAAGCCTCGGCAACCCGCTGTTCGAGCTGATCATTGAGTTGTTGCAGGGCGTCTTCGGCACGCCGCCGCTCAGTGACATCCTTGAACAGTACCGCCACTTGGCGACGTTCGGCTGGCTCGATACGGAAAGTGGTGACCGACAATACCCTGCCAGTGGCCACCAGCTCCTGCTCGAACTGCAGCGGCTCGCCCGTACGCAGAACCGAACCGTAGCGCGCGACCCAGCCGTCGGCCTCGTCGGGCACCATTTCCCGAAGCTTCTGCCCGACCACATTGGCAATGCCGGCATGGCGAGCGTAGGCGGCGTTGGCCACTAAATGCACATAGTCACTCAACGGACCGTGGGGGCCATCGAAGAACTCGATGACGCAGAACCCCTCGTCCATGGTGTCGAACAGGAAACGGTACAGGTTGTCGTCGCTTTCCCGCTGGGCCAGGCGGGACTCGAGTTCGGCGTTGCGCTGGCGCAACGCGAGGATTTCAGGTTCGGGCATGCAGGGGTCCGGGGCTGAGCGGTGCCCAACTGTAGCCTGCTTGCCCGTTGCTCGGCTAGAACGAGCGCACGATGCGTCCGAGGGTTTCCATGGCCTGCTCTGGACCGTCGCCCCAAGGGCTACCGTAGTTCAGGCGGATGCAGTTGCCGAAGCGCCGGGTCGGCGAGAAGATCGGCCCCGGGGCGATGCTGATGCCTTGGGCCAGGGCCATGTGGAAGAGTTTCAACGCGTCCATTTGCTCGGGCAGCTCCAGCCACAGGAAGTAGCCGCCGGAAGGCTGGCTGACCCGGGTCTGCGCTGGGAAATGTCGGCCAATGGCGGCGAGCATGTTGGCCTGCTGGCCTTCGAGCGCATAGCGCAGTTTGCGCAGGTGGCGGTCATAGCCGCCATGCTGCAGATAGTCGGCGATGGCGGCCTGGGCCGGCATCGAGGCGCACAGCGAGGTCATCAACTTGAGCCGTTCGATTTTCTGGGCGAAGCGCCCGGCGGCGACCCAGCCAATGCGATAGCCCGGTGCCAGGCTCTTGGCGAACGAACCGCAATGCATTACCAGGCCCTCGGTGTCGAAGGCCTTGGCGGGTTTGGGGGCCTGTTGCGCGTAGTACAGCTCGGCGTAGACATCGTCCTCGATCAGCGGCACCTGATGGCGACGCAGCAGTTCCACCAGTTGCTGTTTTTTCGCCTCCGGCATGCTCGCGCCCACTGGGTTCTGGAAGTTGGTCATGCACCACACGGCCTTGACCGGGTGCTTCTCCAGGGTCTGGGCCAGCACGCCCAGGTCCATGCCTTCACGTGGATGTACCGGGATCTCCACGGCCTTGAGCTTGAGGCGTTCGAGCACCTGCAGGCAGGCATAGAAGGCCGGCGCTTCGATGGCCACCAAGTCGCCTGGCTGGGTCACCGCCTGCAGGCACAGGTTGAGGGCCTCCAGCGCGCCGTTGGTGATCAGCAGTTCCTCCATCGGCAACATCAGCCCGGCGACCATGTAGCGCAGGGCGATCTGCCGGCGTAGCTGTGGGTTGCCCGGCGACAGGTCGGTGACCACCATGCGCGGGTCCATGGCGCGGCTGGCGCTGGCCAACGAGCGGGCCAGGCGCTGCAGCGGGAACAGTGCCGGGCTAGGGAATGCCGAGCCGAACGGCACGGTATGCGGGTCCTTGATCGAGTCGAGGATCGAGAACACCAGGCCGCTGACGTCCACCTCGGTGGACTCGCTGGCCGGCGCCTGGGCCTGGGGTTCGTTGAACGGGCGTGGCGCATGGGCGTTGACGAAGTAGCCCGAACGCGGCCGGGCACGGATCAGGCCGCGGCGTTCCAGCAGGTAGTACGCCTGGAATACCGTGGACGGGCTGACCCCGTGGGTCTGGCTGGCATAGCGCACCGAAGGCACCCGCTGGCCGGGGCCCAGGACCCCGGAGCGGATCAGTTCGGCAATGTCGTCGGCGAATCGTTCGTAGCGTTTCATTGTGGTTTCGGCAGGCAAGGTCGGCTCAGTGTAAGGGATCAGCGGTTCATCGGCGCGACGAAACGGCTGTTGGCGGTGCTGCGTACGCCTGGCTGGTCGCTGTCCTGGATCTCGAAGGTCAGCGTCTGCGAGCTGCTGGCCGGGCGCTCGGCGAGCATCGCCACCGATACCGGCAACTCGCTCATCTCGCCGGCGGCCAGGGTGATTTCGCTACGCCCATGCAGCTCGAAGCCGTCGGCGTCCACCAGGCGCAGGCGATAGTGCTGGGACTCCTGGGTCTTGTTGATGATCTTGAGCAAGTAAATGTTCTCGATCTGGCCCAGGGCGTTCTCGCGGAACAGGCCGCGGTCCTTGATCACGTCCATCGACACCATCGGGCGCATTTGCAGGGCGATCACCAGCGCGCCGATCATCACCGTCAGGGCCGTGGCGTAGCCCAGCAGACGCGGGCGCAACCAGTGGGTCTTGCCGCCTTGCAGGTTGTGCTCGGACTTGTAGCCGATCAGGCCGCGGGCATAGTCCATCTTGTCCATCACCCCATCACAGGCGTCGATGCAGGCGGCGCAGCCGATGCAGGCCATCTGCAGGCCGTCACGGATATCGATGCCGGTGGGGCAGACTTGCACGCACAGGGTGCAGTCGATGCAATCGCCCAGGCCCTGGTTGCGTGGGTCGCTGCCTTTCTTGCGCGGGCCACGGGCTTCGCCGCGGCTGGGGTCGTAGGCCACCGCCAGGGTGTCCTTGTCGAACATCACGCTCTGGAAGCGGGCGTAGGGGCACATGTGCATGCACACCGCTTCGCGCAGCCAGCCGGCGTTGAGGTAGGTGGCGGCGGTGAAGAACAGGATCCAGAACAGTGCCACGCCACCCAGCTCGAGGCTGAACAGTTCCGCGGCCAGGGGCCGGATCGGGGTGAAGTAGCCAACGAACGTCAGGCCGGTGAGCAGGCCGATGGCCAGCCACAGGCCGTGCTTGAGGGTGCGCCGGGCGATCTTCTCCATTCCCCAGGGCGCAGCGGCCAGCTTGATGCGCTGGTTGCGGTCGCCTTCGGTGACTTTCTCGCACCACATGAACAGCCAGGTCCAGGTGCTTTGTGGGCAGCTGTAGCCGCACCAGACGCGGCCGGCGAACACGGTGATGGCGAACAGGCCGAAGGCGCAGATGATCAACAATGCCGACAGGAGGATGAAATCCTGTGGCCAGAAGGTGGCGCCGAAGATGTGGAACTTGCTTTCAGCCAGGTCCCAGAGCACCGCCTGGCGCCCGTTCCACTGCAACCAGGCGGTGCCGAAGAACAGCACGAACAGCGCGCCGGCGAAGACGATGCGCAGGTTACGGTAGAAGCCGCTGAAACTGCGGGTGTGGATGCCGCCAGCGTTGTGGCTTTTGCTCTTGTGGCTGGCGGCGGGGTCAATCTCGATGACTCGGAAGGGGATTCTATCGCTCATGGTTCATCGCTCATCAGGCCTCGATCAGGCCCGGGCACTATGGCCCCCGATCTGTTTGCAGCACAGACTCAGCTATAGCGATAAAAACCGTATCAGATTCTCCTAGTTTGGCATCCGGCCCTTAAATTACCGAGCCTGGAGCGCTGCTCTTCAGATGCCTGCGGCTATCCACCGCACCTGCGACAGTCAGCGCGTCGGCTTCGCTTTCGGTAATGGGGATGCGCTCGCCGGCCAGGATGGCCAGCGACATGCGCAACTGTTCATCGGTGACGATCTCGATTTCGGGGCCGCTGCCCTCCAGGCGTATATGGTCGCCGATCAAGGTGCAACGACGGGTGCTGGGGTCGACTTCAACGGGCATGGCAAGTACCTCCGGTGTGACGGTTACAGGAGTGGACAGTGCCGCGGTGGCAGATGTTGCATCGTTACGCTGGGTGGTGCGGTGGGCACTCGGGGCTGGCTGGAGGGTCATCTCTGTAGGAGCCTGCTGTGCCGGTGCGCACCGGTGCAGCCGGTGCCATCATTCACCGCGGCGTCTGGTTCGCCAGCACGGCTGGCTCCTTCAGGTTCTGCAGGAGGTCGGGATGGAAATGCTACTGCAATCGATAGGGGCGGCGATCCAGGCCGAATTCGCTGATATCACCGACGAAGGCGAAGTGACGCGCATCCTCGTGCGCCTACTGATGGCCGCCATGCTGGGCGCGGTGCTGGGCTTCGAGCGTGAAAGCAAAGGTAAGTCGGCCGGGGTGCGCACCCACATGCTGGTGTCCATGGGCGCGGCGCTGTTCGTGCTGGCACCGGGCATGGCCGGGGCCGATGAGCAGGCCCTGAGTCGGGTAATCCAGGGCATCGTCGCCGGGATCGGTTTTCTCGGCGCGGGCACCATCCTCAAGGGCAACGGGCAGGACCCCAGCCACGTCAAAGGGCTGACAACCGCCGCCGGGCTGTGGATGACCGCGGCCATAGGTACCGCCGCCGGCATGGGGCGTGAAGCCACGGCGTTGATCAGCACAGTGCTGGCACTGTTGGTGCTGGCGAGCATGCCGGTGCTGGTGGACAAGGTGGAGGGAGAGCAGGAGGAGAAACGCCGGGAGGAGGGCAGGAAGCACTGAGGGGAGCCGAAGCTCCCCTCATAAGCGTTGTTGCTTGCTCTTTTATTATTATTGGAGACGGGCCTGTTGTTGTTTTTGTCAGCCGTTGTCTCGGTGTTGCGGGGCCCCCAACCGGGGCCAAGAGCAAACGTATTTTTTTGAGCGCTGACCTGCGTTCATCGCACGTGATCCAACCTGGACTGCCGCTACCTCGAAGGTAGTTTTGTTGTTCTGTGTCCGGCTGCGGGGCCTGTACCCCAGGAAAGCACGTCGACTCCAAAAAAATCTGCTTGCTACGCCTCTGCCGTGTTGTTCTTGTTATGTCAGAGCCGTTCTCTATTGTTTTTATTGGGTATCGCGTTTTTTGTTCTTGTTATGCCAGAACATATAGCAGGTGCCGTGCCAACTTTTAAAAATCTTTTAAAATCAAATGGTTGAACGTTTTTGAGTAAATCGTGGCACGTGAAATTTTGTCGATTTGTTTCCCTGTTACCCGATTTTTCGCTGGCGGGCGTGTAGGCGGTAACACTCCACCCACACCTGTGTGACAACCGTATGAATCAGTGCGCGGTCCGCGCGCGCGCCACGCGCGAACCGCTGGCGCGGCCGAGTACTTCGCTGATGCGCAGGCCGGCGGCGATCAGGCGGTCCAGGTCGATGCCGGTGTCGATGCCCAATCCTTGCATCAGGTACACCACATCCTCGCTGGCAACATTGCCGGTCGCGCCCTTGGCGTACGGGCAGCCGCCCAGGCCCGCCACGGAGCTGTCGAACACGCTGATGCCTTCGAGCAGGCTGGCATAGACGTTGGCCAGCGCCTGGCCATAGGTGTCGTGGAAATGCCCGGCAAGCTGCGCCCGGGGCACCTGCGCCGAGACCACCTCGAACAGCCGGCGGGTAGCACCGGCGGTGCCGGTGCCAATGGTGTCGCCCAGCGATACCTCGTAGCAGCCCATCTGGTGCAGCTCACGGGCCACTGGCGCGACCTGTTCGGCCTGGACAGTTCCCTCATAGGGGCAGCCGAGCACGCAGGACACATAGCCGCGCACCCGTATGCCATGCTCGCGCGCCGCTTGCATGATCGGCTCGAAGCGCTTCAGGCTGTCGCCGATCGAGCAGTTGATGTTGCGCTGCGAGAAGGACTCGGACGCGGCGGCGAATACCGCCACCTCCTTCACCCCGGCGGCGAGGGCGTCTTCGAAGCCCCGCAGGTTGGGGGCCAGCGCTGCATAGGTAACACCTTCGCGCTGGCGAATGCCGGCGAACACCTCGCTGGAACCCGCCATCTGCGGCACCCATTTGGGCGACACGAAGCTGCCCACTTCTATATAAGCCAGCCCAGCGTCGCTGAGGTCGTCCACCAGGCGTACCTTGTCGGCGACACTGATGGGCTGGGCTTCGTTCTGCAGGCCGTCGCGCGGGCCGACTTCGACCAGGCGGACTTTCTCGGGCAATGACATGGCGGGCTTCCTGTGGCGGATCAACGGTGGTTGTGCGGCGTATTCAAGGTGGCGGCCAGGGCCTGCTCGCAGCGTTCCTGGGCGGTGTCCAGCTCCAGGTGCATCTGCTGGATATCGAGCATTTGCTGCTCCAGCTGGGCGCGGCGCTCGGCGATCTTGGCCAGCATGCTGTGCAGTTGCTTCTGGTTGCCCCCGCTGGGGTCGTAGAGCTCGATCAGTTCGCGGCATTCTGCCAGCGAGAAACCAATGCGCTTGCCGCGCAGGATCAGCTTGAGGGTGACCTTGTCGCGCGCCGAGTAGATGCGTTCCAGGCCCCGGCGTTCGGGGCTGAGCAGGCCCTGCTCCTCATAGAAGCGGATGGCGCGGGTGGTGATGTCCAGTTCGCGGGACAGGTCGGAGATGCTGTAGGTCTGGCTGCTCATGCTCGGGCTCGGGGTAAGGAATGCCGCTAACCTAATGCCAGCTTGACGTATACGTCAAGCTGGCGGCGGGTCAAGGCGAGCCCCGAGTTGTACTGTTCACCAGCGCGGTGGGCCATAGTAGACCGGTGGTGGTCCGTAATAGCGCCGATAGACCGGCGGTGGCGGGGCGGGGACATAGCGCTCGACCACATAGGGCTGGTAGTACACCGGCGGCGGGGGCGCTTGGACATAGACCGGCGGTGGCGGCGCATAGTAGGCCGGCTGGCGTTCGACATACACCGTGCGGTCATGTCCGCCGGTCACGGCCGCGCCCACCACTGCGCCAACCACGGCCGCGCCGATCACCGGCCCCGGGCCATACCAGCCACCACCATGGGCGGCGGCCTGGCCGCTAACGGCCAGCGCGCCTACCAGCAGGGCGATACCGGGGAGTAGACGTTTCATGCTGACACCTCGCAAGACAACCCCAGGCTTGGGGCCTGACTACTATGACCGCGCGCCCGGTAAAGCGAGCGCAGGCAAAGGGTAAAGGTTGTGTAAGGGGCGACCGGCGGCGGGGTCTGCTACGCTGGCGCAATCGTTTCAGCCATGTTTTCAGGAGTCGCGATGATCATTCCACCCAGCCGGGACACGGTCCTGTGCATTTCCTTGGCCGGTCGCCCCGGCACCTTCGGCGTGCGCTTTCACAACCACCTGTACCAGCAGTTGGGCCTGGATTACTACTACAAGGCCATGACCACCCAGGACCTGCCGGCGGCAGTGGCGGGCGTTCGCGCCCTGGGGGTGCGTGGTTGCGGTGTGTCGATGCCGTACAAGGAAGCCTGCATGGCGCTGGTGGACGAAGTCGACCCCTCGGCGGCAGCCATCGAGTCGGTCAATACCCTGGTCAATAACGACGGCCATCTCAAGGCTTATAACACCGACTACCTGGCGGTGCGCCAGTTGCTGGCGCAGCATCAGGTCGACCCGGCGACCGGCTTCGCCCTGCGCGGCAGTGGTGGCATGGCCAAGGCCGTGGCCAGCGCGCTGCGTGACGCCGGGTTCGCCGAAGGCACCATCGTCGCGCGCAATGAGCAGGCCGGGCGCCAGTTGGCGGATGTCTGCGGTTATCGCTGGCTGCCCGAGCTGGGCGACCTATGCCCGCCGATGCTGATCAACGTCACCCCGATCGGCATGGCCGGCGGGCCCGAGGCGCGGCAGCTGGCCTTCGCCGAGACGGCCATCGCCGCAGCCGAGCGGGTGTTCGACGTGGTGGCGATGCCGGAGCGCACGCCGTTGATCCAGGTGGCCCAAGCGCTGGGCAAGCCTCTGATCACCGGGCTTGAGGTGATTGCCCGGCAGGCGCTGGAGCAATTCGTGTTGTACACCGGTGTGCGGCCAAACGCTGAACAAGTCGCGGCGGCGGTGGCGTACGCCCGGGATATTTAGCCCCACCTCATACTGTAGGTGCTTGCTGGCGAACGCTGTCTGGACGCCAGTGTTCGCCGGCAAGGCCGGCTCCGACCGTGACGCTGCCTAGAACGTCTTGTGGCCCTGGTCCAACCGCTGATCGACCAGCGCCCGGCCATGAGCCAGGGAGACATGCTGGGCATTCTCCAGGTCGCTGAAGAATTTCATCGGCATGGAAATGCGCTTGCTGGTATGGCCATGGGGATCGGTGATCAGGCAGCCGGCCGCATAGGGTAGGGGGGAGTCGGGGTGGGGCATCACGCTGGCGGTGATGTGGTGATCGCGGTATTCACAGTGAAGGGTTTGCATCGTCCTGACCTCGCTGTGGCTGGAAAGCAGTTCCTTCCGTATACCACAGCGAGGGGCCGGAAGTGTCCGGCCCGACGAGCGTGAAGCGTGGCGTCAGCCTTGCAGGTCGGTCGGCTGGATCACTTCGACCCAGTAGCCATCCGGGTCCTTGACGAAGGCCAGGTGGTTCATGCGGCCATCTTGCAGACGTTTCTGGAAAGGCACGTCCAGCGCCTCGAAACGCGCGCAGGCAACCCGCACGTCTGGCACCGAAATGCAGATGTGGCCAAAACCTCGGGGGTCGGTATTGCCGTTGTGGTAGGCGAATTGCGGATCGTTCTCGGTGCCGTGGTTGTGGGTCAGCTCGAGCACGCCCGGGATCGACTTCATCCACTGGTGGCGTTCGGCATCATCGGCCGGAATCTGCGCCGGGTCGACCAGGGCCAGGAAGTACAAGCTGAAGGCCGCCTCCGGGAAGTCGCGTTTGTCCACCAGGCGAAAGCCCAGGACGCGGGTGTAGAAGTCCAGGGACTTCTCGATGTCCTTGACCCGCAGCATGGTGTGGTTGAAGACGAACTGGGAGGTGGCGGTGTCTGGCTGGGCGGTGACGCCGGGCAGCGCTTGAAGATCGTGCAGGCTCATGGGGTACTCCAGAATCAGGGCCTTGGTAGAGGCGGGTCATGATACGGCAGTCAGCCAGCAGCGCAAATGAAAGCGCCCCGCACGAGGGCGGGGCGCTGGAATTAGAGGCCCGCATGTGCGGGCGCGTGATGGGGTCGCTAGTCCTTTAGCTGGTTCGATACTGAGCCAGTGCTTGTGAAAAAAGTGTGAAGCGGGTGTCGAGGTTTCATCAGCGCACCCAGGTTTCCACCGTCTGTGCACCGTACTGTTGCTTCCAGGCCTTCAGGCCGCGGTGGTTGCCACCCTTGGTCTCGATCAACTCGCCGGTGTGCGGGTTCTCGTAGACCTTCACCACCCGCGGGCGGCGCTGCTGCTTGGCGGCCACGGTCGGGGCGCGCTGGGTGGCCTTTGGGTCGAGGATGGCGATGATATCGCGCAGGCTCTTGTCGTAGCTTTTCATCAGGCCGACTAGTTTCTGCTCGAATTCGATTTCGCGTTTAAGGCCGGCATCCTTTTTCAGCGCCTCCAGTTGTGCCATCTGTTCCTGAAGCGCTTTTTCGGCAGCACGAAACTCTGCAAGTCTGGACACTGTCATCACTCCTGTAAGTCTGCGGTGGCATGACGTGACGAACATAAACTGGACTAAACGCCGGCCACGCGGATGGGTATAGCTGTTCGCTGAGTGTCAGTGTAGACATCGCCCGCACCTGGGTAAACAGCAAACTTTCAATCAATAAACCGGGAACTTTGCCGATTTTTCGCGGGGTATTCGAACTTCCCTGCCAGGGTATCTGGCCGAGGCCTTAGACCATGGTCCCATGGCGCAGGCTAGAGGCCCTGGGTGAAAATTATGGATGATGGTCGAAATGTATTCGCTCATCACGTAGTGCCGGTGCAGTCGATTGCCCGGATCGTTTTTTGCCCTTCTTTTGGATGTTTTGTTCGCATGTTTGCCCCTTTCCCCCTCGCCCCCGGGCGCCGAGTTGCCGGCCTGTTCTTCCTGTGTGTCGGTGCCAACGCCCAGGCCGCTGGTTTTCTTGAAGACAGCAGTGCCAAGGTCGAAGCACGCAATGTCTATTTCAACCGGGACTTTCGCGACGGCCACAGCAGTTCCAGCCAGGGCGCGTCGAAACGCGAAGAATGGGCGCAGGGGTTCATCCTCAATGTCCAGTCCGGTTATACCCAGGGCCCGGTAGGTTTTGGCGTCGATGCCCTGGGCATGGTCGGGTTCAAACTGGACTCGAGCCCTGCCGACAGTAACAGCGGTCTGTTGCCATCGTCCGGCCACGATCCGCGTCACTCCGCCGACCAATACGCCAAGATGGGCATCGCCGGCAAGGTCAAGGTTTCCCAGACCGTGTTCAAATACGGCTCGATGATGCCCGATGTACCGCTGCTCAAGTACAACGACGGCCGTCTGTTGCCAACCATGTTCCATGGCGCCTGGCTGACCAGCGAGGAAGTGCGCGACCTGAAGTTCACCCTGGCCCGCCTGAACCAGTACACCGCGCGGGATTCCACCGACCGCCAGGACCTGCGTGTGCACTGCAAGAACAAGCGCTACGCCTGCGACACCGAGGCCGATCACTTCGACCTGGCTGGCGTCGACTACCGCTTCAACGAGCGCATCAGCGCCCAGTACCAGGTCTCCAAGCTGGAAAATATCTACCGCCAGCATTTCCTCGGCCTGGTGGCCAGCCAGCCACTGGACGTCGGCACCCTGTCCGCCGACCTGCGGGTGATCAAGAGCGACGACATCGGTAACGCCCGGGCCGGCCAGATCGACCACCGCGCCTTCAGCGGCATGCTCGGCTACAGCCTGGGTGGCCACAAGATCAGTGCTGGCTGGCAGCGTATGTATGGCGATAGCGCCATGCCGTACCTCGATGGCACCAACCCATACCTGGTTAACTATGCCCAGGTCAACGACTTTGCCGCCGCCCAGGAGCGCTCCTGGCAACTGCGCTACGACTATGACTTCAAGGCCATGGGCGTGCCTGGCCTGACCTTCTTCACCCGTTATATCAACGGTGACAACATCAAGGTCCCGGGCAGCAACGCCGAAGGCAAGGAATGGGAACGCGACACCGAGCTCAAGTACCAGGTCCAGAGCGGCACCTTCAAGGATGTCAGCGTGCGCCTGCGTAACTCCACCTATCGCAGCAACTACGAGAAGTGGGCGCGTGACATGGACGAGACCCGGGTCATCGTCAGCTACAATTTCTCGATCCTCTAAATCGCCTTTGCCAAGGGCGGGTGGTCGGCCGACAATGACCACCCGTTTCTTAAGCAGGGCAGGCGATGAAACAGCTGCTACTGATTGGCATCGGCCCCGGCGATCCGCGCCAGGTCACCTATGAGGCCGTGGACGCGCTTCGCCGTGCGGCGGTGTTCTTCGTGCTCGACAAGGGCGCGGACAAGGATGACCTGGTGCGCATGCGTCGGGCCCTGCTCGAACGCTACCTGCCCCAGGGCGGCTACCGCCTGGTGCAGGTCGCCGATCCCTGCCGGGACAGCATGGCCAGCGACTATGTCGAGGCCGTGCGCGACTGGCATGGCCAGCGCGCCGCGTTGTACGCCAGGCTGCTCGAGCAGGAGCTGGCGGACAATGAGGTCGGCGCCTTCCTGTTGTGGGGCGAGCCAGGACTCTACGACAGCACGCTGCGTATTCTGGAGTTGGTCCGGCAGCGCGGCGTGGCCTTGTCACTTGAGGTGATTCCCGGGATCAGCAGTATCCAGGCCCTGGCTGCCCGCCATCAGATACCCCTCAACCGCATCGGCGAGCCGTTGACCGTGCTGCCCGGCCGGCGCCTGGGCGAGCAGGCGCGGATCGACAATGTGCTGGTGATGCTCGACGGCCGGGGTGCCTTTGCCGAACTGGAGGATGCGCAATTGGTGATCTACTGGGGCGCTTACCTGGGCACGGCGGATGAGCTGCTGGTGCATGGGCCGCTGCTGGCGGTCAAGGCACGCATCCTGTCGCTGCGTGAAGAGGCCCGGCGGCGCAAGGGCTGGATCATGGACACCTACCTGCTGCGCCGCGAGCTGTAGGCGTCTCTGCGCCGAAGCCCGACTTGCGAGAACTCAGGGCCTGCCCAGAATGGCCATCACCTTGTCGCGCAATTGCTCGATGCTGAACGGCTTGCCGATCAGGTGCATGCCCGGCGGCACCTCGACGCTCTCGGCGTAGCCACTGGCGAACAGCACCGGCAGGTTCGGCCGGGTTTCCCGGGCCTTGGCCGCCAATTCCTGGCCGCGCAGGTCGGGCAACCCCACGTCAGTCATCAACAGCGCCAGCGGTTGCGCGGGATTCTCGATGATCTTGAGGGCCGCGGCAGCGCTGTCGGCCTCGATGGCGGTGTAGCCCAGTTCGTCGAGCACTTCGACTATCAGCATGCGAACGATGTCGTCGTCTTCGACTACCAGAAGGTGCATGGGTGGATCCTGTTTCGATGAATGGTCTCTACTCTGTGCCCGCGGCAAGGGCAGAAGTTCCCAAGCTTACCGGCATGGGCAAATAGATGGAACGATTGGCGGCCTGCGCCTTCAAATACTGGCTAAATGCCCTGCCAGAATGGCGAAAGCTGGTTAGACTCGCTGTATTTCCCGGTCGGTCTGGCGCAGGGCAAGACCTACAAGACGTATCGCCACACTGTTCAATGGACTTTTTCACGCGGGCATTTTCTGATGATTCAAGCAGCCTCGATGGACCAGCGCAGCTTTCGCAAGCTGCTCAGCCGCAACGTTGGCCTGCCCCTGGCGGTGGGGCTGTTGGGCGCCGTGGCGTTCGTCGCGGTGATCAACTACCTGCTCTCGGCCATGCAATGGGTGGAGCACACCGACCGGGTCATCGGCAACGCCAACGAAACGGTCAAGCTGTCGATCGACATGGAAACCGGCATGCGCGGTTTCCTGATCACCGGCGACGAGCGCTTTCTCGATCCCTATGAAGTGGCCAAACCACGTATCTTCAGCAGCCTCGAGGGCTTGAAGGGCATGGTCGCGGACAACCCCCAGCAGGTTGACCGGATCGATCGCCTGGTGGCCTTGCAGCATGCCTGGAACGATTTCGCCAGCGAGATGATCGGCCTGCGGCGCAACAAGGGCGACGTCCAGCTCTCCATTGGCAATGGGCGTGGCAAGCGCATCACCGACGAGATCCGCAAGGAGTTCGATGGCCTGATCGGCACCGAGCAGCAGTTGCGCATGGCCCGTACCGAGACAGTCAGCAGCGTCACGGTGATTGCCATCAGCGCATTCGTGCTGTTCATCGTTACCCTCAGCGCCTTGCTCGCCTACCTGGGCCGCCGCGACCTGCTGGCGCTGTCAGCCAGTTACGTCGACAACCTGCAGGCCCAGCAGCGCAGCGCCGAGCGCCTGGAGCATCAGGCCTGGCTGCGCACCGGGCAGACCCAGTTGGCCGAGCAGGTGCTGGGGCAACTGACCCTGCCGCTGCTGGGGGACAATATCCTGCGCTTCTTCGCCGGTTACCTCGGCAGTGTGGTGGGTGCGTTGTACGTACGCGACGAGCACGGTCAGTTGGTCCGGATCGCCAGCTATGGCCTGGACGCCGAACAGCAGGCGCTGCAGCCGCGCACGGGGGACCATGCCGGGTTGCTGGGCCAGGCGTTGCTGGAGAACCGCTTGCTGCGCCTGGACGACCTGCCACAGGATTACTACCGGCTCAGCTCGGGCTTGGGCAACGGCTTGCCGCGCAGTGGCCTGCTGATCCCGGCGAGGAACGATGGCCTGGTCAATGGCGTGCTCGAGCTCGGTTTCCTGCGTCCCCTGCAAGCGCGTGATGGCGAGTTGCTCGAGCGCGTCGCCGACAACCTGGGCATCTCCATAGAGAGCGCCCGCTATCGTCAGCGCCTGCAAGAGGTGCTGGCCGAGACCCAGCAGCTCAACGAAGAGCTGCAGGTGCAACAAGAAGAGCTCAAGACCGCCAACGAAGAGCTCGAAGAGCAGTCGCGGGTGCTCAAGGAGTCCCAGGCCCACCTGGAAACCCAGCAGGCGGAACTTGAACAGACCAACGAACAACTGGCCGAGCGCACCGAGGCCCTGGACCGCAAGAACGGCGAACTGAACCAGGCCCAGGTGGAGTTGCAGGCCCGTGCCGACGACCTGCAACGTTCGAGCAAGTACAAGTCCGAATTCCTCGCCAACATGTCCCACGAGCTGCGTACACCGCTCAACAGCTCGCTGATCCTGGCCAAGTTGCTGGCCGAGAACGCCGAAGGCAACTTGAGCGCGGACCAGGTCAAGTTCGCCGAGTCGATCTATTCGGCCGGTAACGATTTGCTCAACCTGATCAACGACATCCTCGACATTGCCAAGGTCGAAGCCGGCAAGCTCGAAGTGCGCGCCGAGACCACGCCCCTCGAGCGCCTGGTCGAAGGTTTGCAGGGCATGTTCCGGCCCTTGGCCCAGGACAAGGGCCTGGCCTTCGAGGTGCACCTTGAACAGCCCTTGCCGGCGACCTTGTTCACCGACCGCCAGCGCCTGGAGCAGATCCTCAAGAACCTGCTGTCCAACGCCATCAAGTTCACCGAGCGCGGTCAGGTGGGCCTGCGCATCAGCCACCAGAACGGCATGGGCATCGTGTTCGCCGTGCGCGATACCGGCATCGGCATTGCCGCCGACCAGCAGCAGGCGATTTTCGGCGCGTTCCACCAGGTCGACGGCACCAGCAACCGCCGTTATGGCGGTACCGGCCTGGGGCTGTCGATCTCCCGCGACCTGGCGCACCTGCTTGGCGGGCAGATCAGCGTCGACAGCAGCCCGGGGCAGGGCAGCGTGTTCAGCCTGATCCTGCCCGAGCACTTCGAGGCCGGCACGCAACAGGCCGAGGTTCATAGCCTGCGCCCGGCGGTCGACGAACTGCCGCCGGCACCGCCGGCCAGCGCCCCGGTCAGGACCGAGCGCCCGACCCCGACCTTCGCCGACGACCGTGAGCGAGCGCCGTTCGGCAACCGCTGCATCCTGGTGATCGAGGACGAGCCGAACTTCGCCCGCATCCTCTACGACCTGGCCCATGAACTGGGCTACAGCTGCCTGGTCGCTCACGCCGCCGACGAGGGCTTCGAGCTGGCCGCGCAATACCTGCCCGACGCCATCCTGCTGGACATGCGCCTGCCCGACCATTCCGGGCTGACGGTGCTGCAACGGCTCAAGGAGCAGGCCAGCACCCGGCATATCCCGGTGCACATCATTTCGGTGGAAGACCGTGTCGAGGCAGCGATGCACATGGGCGCGGTGGGCTATGCGGTCAAGCCCACCAGTCGCGAGGAGCTCAAGGTGGTGTTCGGCCGCCTGGAGGCCAAGCTCACGCAGAAGCTCAAGCACATCCTGCTGGTCGAGGACGATGACCTGCAGCGCGACAGCATCGCCCGCCTGATCGGCGACGACGATATCGAGATCACTGCCGTGGCCCTGGCCCAGGACGCCCTGGCGCTGCTGCGCGAGAACATCTACGACTGCATGATCATCGACCTCAAGCTACCCGACATGCTCGGCAACGAGCTGCTCAAGCGCATGACCGCCGAAGACATCCGCAGTTTCCCGCCGGTGATCGTCTACACCGGGCGCAACCTCACCCGCGAGGAGGAAGCCGACCTGCTCAAGTACTCGCGCTCGATCATCATCAAGGGCGCGCGTTCGCCCGAGCGCCTGCTCGACGAGGTCACGCTGTTCCTGCACAAGGTCGAGTCGCAGCTGTCCAACGAACGCCAGCGCATGCTCAAGACCGCGCGCAGCCGCGACAAGGTGTTCGAAGGGCGGCGGATCCTGCTGGTGGACGACGATGTGCGCAACATCTTCGCCCTGACCAGCGCCCTGGAGCACAAGGGCGCCATCGTCGAGATCGGGCGCAACGGCCGCGAGGCGCTGGAGTGCCTGGAGGCCAACGATGACATCGACCTGGTGCTGATGGACGTGATGATGCCGGAAATGGACGGCTACGAGGCGACCCGGCTGATCCGCCAGCAGCCGCGCTGGCGCAAGTTGCCGATCATCGCCGTGACCGCCAAGGCGATGAAGGACGACCAGCAGCGTTGCCTGCAGGCCGGCGCCAACGACTACCTGGCCAAACCTATCGACCTGGATCGCTTGTTCTCGTTGATCCGGGTCTGGCTGCCGCAACTGGAGCGAATCTGAAATCTTGACCAGCGAACGCAACACCGATATCGAGATCCGGCTGCTGATCGAGGCGATCTACCTCAAGTACAGCTACGATTTTCGCGATTACTCCGGCGCCTCGATCAAGCGCCGGATCCTCCATGCCTTGCGTCAGTTCGATTGCCGCACGGTGTCGGCCTTGCAGGAACGGGTGCTGCACGACCCGGGCATGTTCCTCGAGCTGCTGCAGTTCCTGACGATTCCGGTCAGCGAGATGTTTCGCGACCCGGGGCACTTTCTGGCGCTGCGCAACGAGGTGGTGCCGCTGCTGCGCACCTGGCCGTCGCTGAAGATCTGGATCGCCGGTTGCAGCACTGGCGAGGAGGTGTACTCCATGGCCATCCTGCTCCGCGAGGAGGGGCTGCTGGAACGCACCATCATTTATGCCACCGACATCAACCCTCATTCGCTGGAGCGCGCCAAGCAAGGCATCTACTCGATGCAGAGCATGCGCGATTACCAGGAAAATTATCGCAAGGCCGGTGGGTGCCGGGATTTCAGCGAGTACTACACCGCCGCCTATGGCAACGCCATCATCGATTCCAGCCTGCGCGAGAACGTCACCTTCGCCGACCATAGCCTGGCCACCGACAGCGTGTTCTCCGAAACCCAACTGGTGTCGTGCCGCAATGTGCTGATCTATTTCAACAAGGGCTTGCAGGACCGGGCCCTGGGCTTGTTCCACGAGTCGCTGTGCCACCGTGGTTTCCTGGTGCTGGGCAGCAAGGAGTCGGTGGACTTCTCGGCCTATGGCGAACGCTTCGAGCCGCTGGTGCGGCCTGAGCGGATCTACCGCAAGGTATGAGCGGCGTGGGCGCGATCGTCATCGGTGCCTCGGCGGGGGGCGTGGCCGCGCTGTTCAGCGTGCTCGGCGCGCTGCCGGCCGGCTTCTCAGTTCCGGTGCTGTGTGTGCTGCACCTGCCGGACGACCGCCACAGCCAACTGGCCGAGGTGCTGCAGCGGCGCCTGCGCCGCCCCGTGCGCGAGGCGCAGGACAAGGCCACCATCGAGCCTGGCCTGATCTACGTGGCCGGGCCGGGCTATCACCTGTCGGTGGAGCGTGACCTGAGCTTTTCCCTGAGCCAGGAGGAGCCGGTGTATTTCTCGCGACCGGCAATCGATCTGTTGTTCGAGTCGGCGGCCGATGCCTATGGCCCGGCGCTGCTCGGCGTGCTGCTCACCGGTGCCAACGAGGACGGTGCCCGCGGGCTGCTGCGGATCAGACAAAGCGGAGGCCGGACCGTCGTCCAGGACCCTCGCGACGCACAGGTCGCGCTGATGCCAGAGGCCGCCTTGGCCCTGCACTGCCCCGACCACATTCTTCCCCTGAGCGGTATCGGGCAGTTGCTCGCTACCCTGGAACCCAGCGCATGCTAAGCCATATCACCGCCAAACTGCTGATCGTCGACGACTTGCCGGAAAACCTGCTGGCCCTCGCTGCCCTGATTCAGGGCGAGGACCGTGAGGTGCACCAGGCCCAGTCCGCCGAGCAGGCCTTGTCGCTGCTGCTCGAGCACGAGTTCGCCCTGGCCATCCTCGATGTGCAGATGCCGGGCATGAACGGCTTCGAACTGGCCGAGCTGATGCGCGGCATGGAAAAAACCCGCAACATTCCCATCGTTTTCGTCAGCGCCGCCGGGCGCGAGATGAACTACGCCTTCAAGGGCTATGAAAGCGGGGCGGTGGATTTCCTGCACAAGCCGCTGGACACCTTGGCGGTAAAGAGCAAGGTGTCGGTGTTCGTCGACCTGTTCCGCCAGCGCAAGGCCCTCGACCGCCAGTTGCAGGCCCTGGAGCGCAGCCGCGCCGAACAGGAACAATTGCTGGCGCAGTTGCAGGTGGCCCGCGGCGAACTGGAGCATGCCGTGCGCATGCGTGACGACTTCATGTCTATCGTCTCCCACGAAGTGCGCACCCCGCTCAACGGCCTGATCCTCGAGGCCCAGCTGCGGCGCATGCACCTGTCTCGGGGCAACCTGGCGGCATTCAGCGAGGAAAAACTCAAGTCCATGGTCGAGCGCGACGAGCGCCAGATCAACAGCCTGATCCGCCTGGTCGAGGACATGCTCGATGTGTCGCGGATTCGCACCGGCAAGCTGTCGATTCGGCCCAAGGCCTTCGACCTCGGCCAACTGGTACGCGGGCTGGTGGAAAACTTCGCGGCCCAGGCCCATGCCCTGGACACCCATATCGAACTGCAAGTCTGCGAGGCCCTGCAGGGCGAGTGGGACGAGTTTCGCATCGAGCAGGTGCTGGCCAACCTGTTGTCCAACGCCTTGCGTTACGGCGAGCGCAAGCCGGTGACGGTACGGGTGTTCGGCAACGACGGCATGGCTTGCGTGCAAGTGCAGGACCAGGGTATCGGCATCGATGGGCAAAACCAGCAGCGGATCTTCCAGCAGTTCGAGCGGGTGGCTGCCCAGCAGGCCAGCGGCGGATTAGGGCTGGGGCTGTATATTTCCGAGCAGATCGTCCTGGCCCATGGCGGGCGGATCCAGGTCGACAGCCAGGTCGGCACCGGGGCGACGTTCAGCGTCTACCTGCCGTTGTCCGGGGTGCTGCAACACAGCGACCAGACCCAGGCAACCTCTGCCTAAGCCTGGGGTCTGATTGCCAACTTATCGAATGTGAAGGCGTTGACATGAGTGAAGATGCACAAGATGTGGTGCTGGTGGTCGAGGACGAGCCAGCGATCCGCATGATCCTGCGGGATTACCTGGCGGGCGAGGGCTACCATGTGCTGGTGGCCGAGGATGGCGAGCAGGCGTTTGCCATCCTCGCCAGCAAGCCGCACCTGGACCTGATGGTCACCGATTTCCGCCTGCCCGGTGGCATCTCGGGGGTGGAGATTGCCGAGCCGGCGGTGAAGCTGCGACCGGATCTGAAGGTGATTTTCATCAGCGGCTATCCGGCGGAGATCCTCGAATCTGGCAGCCCGATCGCGCGCCAGGCACCGATCCTGGCCAAGCCGTTCGACCTGGATACCTTGCACGAGCAGATTCAGGCGCTGTTGCGCTAGCCAAGCCCTGCGCAGTGCCGCTGAACTCAGGGCGCAGCCTGCTCCAGGGCCCGCAGGTCATCCTCCACCTGCTGCATCCGTTTTTCAGCCAGGGCTTGCACCTTGGGGTCGCTGGCGCTTTCACGCATGTATCCGGTGAGTTTCTCGCTGAGGCGCTTGCCTTCGTCGGTGTCGCCCAGCGCCTTGGCCTTGGCCGGGTCGCGGGTGGCGGCGACGATGCTGGCGAATTCGGCATCGCTGAAGTGCTGCTCGCTGTACAGCTTGAACAAGTCCTGGCGTTGGTCCTCGACGGTCAGGTGCTTGCGCAGCACCTCGCGAATCTTGTCCTCGGGCACTTGCCGGTGGGTCATGGCCAGCAGCCCGGCCATGCGCTCGATGTTGTGGCTATAGGCGTCCTGCAAGGGCAGCTCGGCGAGGATCTTTTCCTCGCGACTGGGGGGGTGGTCGCAGCCGGTGAGGGCGCCGAGCAGCAGGGTGGGAAGCAGCAGTTTGCGCAGGCGGGGCATGGGCGGGCCTTGGGTGCGGGGAGGCCTGGGAGTTTACTGCAAGCCAGGCCCCGAGGCACCTGTGCCGATCAGTTGCGTTCAGCGCTGGAATGGATTGCGCAGGCGCACCCAGACGATGGCTGGCAGCGCCATCAACAACCATTTCAGGTATTGATTCACCGCGTAGTACTCGCAAGCGGTACCAATGAGCGTGCACAGCACGACCACGGCAACAAATTGAATCATTCTGTCCATCAAGCAGGTTCCATTGTCTCTGTGTATCAGGGCGGGCACTCTAGCAGTGGGGCATGCCGGGTGCAGTCTTCGCCTGCGCCCATGCCATATGGTGTAACACTTTATCCGTCCAACAATCGCTGCGCCCTTGGCTATCGTGCCAGCTCCCGTCAGTGCAGGAGGTGCGTGCGATGACCCGCTTTACTGGTGGCTGCCTGTGTGGCCGCATCCGTTTTATCGCCGAGGGCGAGGCCGATTGTCCCCATACCTGTTCCTGTTCCCAGTGCCAGCGGCACTCGGGTGGCTTGACCCTGTGTTGGGTCGAGTTCGACAAGGCAGCGGTCAGCTGGGTCGGGGAGGGGCGTGCGCCTGCGCTGTACCGTTCCTCGTCAGCGTCCAGCCGTGCCTTCTGCGCCACCTGCGGCAGCTCCCTGGGTGCCGTCGACGATGGGCCGACCGTGGCCTTGTTGCTGGGCTGTTTCGACGACCCACAGGCGCCGGGCCTTAGACCGGTTGCGCATGCGTTCAAAGGCAGCCGGCCGGCCTGGTGGAAGGTCGATGCCTGTGGCTGATTAATCGTTATCATGGCGGTTTTGCGCATGCGCGGCTCAAGGAAGATTCGGATGCTCTCACGCAATGCACTTGTCCCTGAACTGCTCGTCACCGACCTGGCCACCAGCGTTGCCTTCTGGGTTGACCTGCTCGGCTTCACGATCGCCTACCGACGGCCCGAGCAGCATTTCGTCTTTCTTGAACGTGAGGGGGCACAGGTGATGCTCGAACAGTTCGACGCTGACGACCACTGGTTGACCGCCGCTCTGGTCAAACCCCTGGGGCGGGGGATCAACCTGCAGATCGAGGTGACGGCCGTGGCGCCGTTGCTGGCACGGCTCGAGCAGCGGCGCTGGCCGCTGTTCCAGGCCTGTGAAGACGCCTGGTACCGTGCCGATGATATCGAGGTCGGGCTACGTCAGTTTCTGGTGCAGGACCCGGACGGCTACCTGCTACGATTCGGCGAGCGGCTGGGCGAGCGGCCCCTGGCATGACGAGGGCCTACTGGCTGGCAAGGCTGCTCTGGCAGCCCCTCTCGCTCGTTTGTCAGACCCTTCCCGTATCAGGCGGCATCCCTCAACACCCCGTTCATTTTCACCCCAAGCGCAATCGCCTACCGTCTCCTTCCCGTCAACGCCAAGGAGCTAACCCATGCCAGAGCTTGCGTTATACAAAGTGAAACTGCTGGACGAATTCGAGGCCCGTGCAGATGAGTGGACCTGCGGGCATTTCGAGCGGCGTCTGACCGAGGTGAAGCCGGCAGCCTATTACCAGGACGCCAAAGGCATCATCATCGCCGCGCACAAGGCCGGAAAGTGGCCGAACACGGTCAAGCGCTACCTGCTCAGCAACTACCAGGCGTTCGGCAATGTCAGCAGCGAGTTCAGCGAAATTTTCCGCCAGGTACTGGCCAGCTTGACACCACAGGAGTTGGCCTACTGGCAGCTACCCCAGGCGACTGCGCCGGCATGATCCTGCCGAGCTTCGACCTGACTCGGCTCCCAGCGGCCTGAATCACCATCCACCCGACAGTGGCCACTCCACCGCCAGGCGGATCTGGTCCCCATCCAGTTCCGCCTGCGCGGTGTTGCCTCGGTGCACATTGTGCCGCAACGAGAACGCGACCCCCTTGGCCTTGCCATCCTGCAGCACATAGCGCGCCTCCAGGTCACGTTCCCAATGCCGACCCTCCTTGCCATAGCCCAGGTAGGCATAGCCGCCGCGTGGGTCCACGTGTGTCCCGTCGATAGCGAACCCCCGCACATACAGCGCCGTCAAGCTCAACCCCGGCACGCCATATCCGGCCATGTTCAGGTCATAGCGCGCCTGCCACGACTTCTCGTTCGGCGCATTGAAGTCGGACAGTTGCACCGCGTTGCCGAGCAAGATCGCGCCGCGGGTCACGTAGTCGAACGGTGTATCGCCATCCACTTGCTGCCAGCCGAGGCTGAAGGCATGCGGCCCCTCGGCGTAACGCGAGACCAGGCTCCAGGTGGTGTTGTCGATACGCCCGGACAGCGCCTTGCCGGTGTCGGTGGTGCGGTACAGGTTGAGGTCCAGGCTGAGGCTGCGTCGCGCGTCCAGGGCATGGCTCAGGGTGCTGGCGAGATAATGTTGGTTCCAGCTGTCCTGATAACGCGAGGTGTAGAGACTGGCGCTGAGCGTGGCGGACGGGTTCCATACGGCGCCGGCCAAGTCGAACTGCTTGCCCTGGCGGGCGTTGGAGTAGTTGACCACGAAGCCCCGGTCGTGGCTGGAGGCGTTGCGATCGGTGCTTTCGCTGAAGTGTCCGGCAACCAGCTTGAGCGTATCCAGTTCCTGGCTGGTGAGGAACAGGCCGGTGGCGGTTTCGGGCAGCAGGCGGCTGTCGGATGAGCTGAACACTGGTGTCCTGACCCGCTGCTCGCCATAGGACAGCACGGTGTTGGAGGCCCGCAGCTTCAGTGCCGCGCCGCCACGGCTGTAGTCGCGCTTGGCATGACCTTGATTGTCCAGCCCCAGTAGCCGCGCCTTGCCGGCACGGCCGCCGCCGCTGTCCAGCTGCACGCCGAGGAAGGCATGGGCATCCACGCCAACCCCGACAGGTCCTTGGGTGAAGCCCGAGTTGAACGTGCCCATCAAACCATAGGCCCATTCCTCAGCCTTGCCGTTGCGCTCGGCGCGGGGTTTGTAGGCGTTGCGCGCGCCGCTGTTGCGCCCGCCATGGCGGTAGTCGCGCTGGTCGAAGACGCTGCGGTTGAGCAACTGCCAACGGCTGTCGGCGAGCCAGCCCTTGGCCTGCGACTGGCTGGAATCGGCCAGAGCCAGGGGTGTCAAGCCCAGCAAGGGGAGGGCGAGGGCCAGGGGCTTCACGGGCGTTTTCCCGGCTCAGGGGCGCGAAAGCGCAGGATGCGCGCGCCGTCGAAAGGGTCGATGAGGTAGTGGGCGTGCACGCCGAAGGTAGCGAGCAGTCGCTCGGGTGTCAGCACCTGCGCCGGTTTGCCGAGGGCCAGCAGACGGCCCTGATCGAGCACGGCCAGGCGATCGCAGGTCAGCGCCTGATTGAGGTCGTGCAACGCCACCAGGGTCGTTATCGGCAGCGCCTGGACCTGGCCGAGCAAAGTCAACTGGTGCTGGATGTCGAGGTGGTTGGTCGGCTCATCCAGCAACAATACCTGCGGGCGTTGCGCCAGTGCGCGGGCGATATGCACACGTTGGCGTTCGCCGCCTGACAGCTCACCCCAGCGGCGTTGGCCCAGGTGACTGGCGTCGACGTCGGCCAGTGCCTGCTCGACGATGGCGCGGTCGCCTGCTCCGAAGGGAGCCAGGGCCGATAGCCAGGGGGTGCGGCCCAGGGCGACGGCGTCGAACACGCGGATCGCATCCAGGGTGTCGGCCTGCTGCTCGACCAGGGCCAGGGCCTGGGCGACACGGCGGCGGGGCAGGGCCGCCAGGGGTGTGCCGAGCAACTGGACGCTGCCGCTGCTGGGCGCGCGCAGCCCGGCCAGCAGCTTGAGCAAGGTGGACTTGCCGGAGCCATTGGGGCCGACCAGGCCGAGGGTCTCGCCGGGCCGAACGGCCAGGTCGATACCATGCAGCACCTCGCGCCCACCTAGGCGCAGGTGCACGCCCTGGCAACTGATGGGGGCCATTGCGGGGGTGTGCAGCGCCGTCATGGGCGCCCCCGACGGCTGACCAGGATCAGTGCGAACAGCGGCGCGCCGATCAGTGCGGTGACCACACCCACCGGAACCACCTGGCCGGCGATCAGCGTGCGCGACAGGATATCGGCGACGATCAGGAACAACGCCCCGCCCAGCGCGCTGGCCGGCACCAGGCGGCTGTGCCCGGGGCCCAGCAACAGGCGCAGCGCATGGGGAATGACCAGCCCGACGAAACCGATGGCGCCGACGATCGACACCATCACCGCGGTCACCAATGCCGCGCAGCTGATCAGCAGCAGCTGGGTGCGGCGCACTGGCACACCGAGCGAGGCGGCGGAATCGGCGCCGAAGGTGAAGGCATCCAATGCCCGCCGATGGCCCAGGCAGACCAGCAGCCCCAGCACGGCCATCGGTACCGCCAGGGCTACCGATGGCCAGCGCACCCCGCTGAGGTTGCCCAGCAGCCAGAACAGGATGCCGCGGGCTTGCTCGGCGGTGGCGGATTTGGTGATCAGGAACGCGGTGAGCGCGTTGAACAGCTGCGAGCCGGCGATCCCGGCAAGGATCACCTGGGTATTGTCATGGCGGCTGCCGCTGGCCCGGGACAGCGCCAGCACCAAGGCAAAGGCCGCCAGTGCGCCGAGGAAGGCGCCGCCGGACAGCGACAGCGCCGCGCCGCCCAGGCCGAGCAGGCCGACCGCCACGGCGCCGGTCGAGGCCCCGGCGGACAGGCCCAGCAAATACGGCTCTGCCAGCGGGTTGCGCAGCAACGCCTGGAGAATCACCCCGCAGGTGGCCAGGCCCGCGCCGCAGGCAGCGGCCACCAGGGTACGCGGCAACCGGTAGTTCCAGACGATGCCGGCGTCGATCGGATCGAGTGGGTAGCCCGCTTGCCACAGATGATTGGCCAGCACCTGCCAGAACACTTCGGCGCTCACTGGGGTTTCGCCGATGGCGATACCCGCGAGCATGGCCAGGCCCAGGGCGAGCAGCGCGAAGGCGCCAAGGGGCAGCAGGCGACTCATGGTTGCGCCGCTTTACCGCTGGCGAAGGCCGTGGACAGCACTTGCAGCCCGCGGAACAGACGCAGGCCGGCCTGCATGGCATCGGCGTCGAGGACGATGATGCGGTCCTGTTTCACCGCCTCCATGTTGCGGGTCAGCGGGTCGCTGCGCAGGAACTGGAGTTTCTTCTGATAGTCATCGGCAGGGTAGCGGCGTCGGTCCATGCGCGCGATGATCAGCCAGGTGGGATTGGCCTTGGCCAGGGTTTCCCAGCCTACGGTCGGCCATTCCTCGTTGGACTCGACCACGTTGCGCACCCCTAGGGTCTGCAGCATGAAGTCGGCCACGCCCTGACGGCCGGCCACGTACGGGTCGAGCGCCAGGTCGGCGCTGGAGAACCAGAACAACGCGCTGGTGTGGCTCAGGTCCTTGCCCACCAGTTGTTGCTGAGCACGCTGCAGGCTGCCCTGGAGTGCTGTGTTGAGGGCGGCGCCGTGCGCCTGCACGTCGAAGATCTCGGCCAGTTGGCTGATGCTCTTGTAGATGCTCTGCACCTTGAACGGTTGCAGACGGGTGCCATCGGCGCCCACCAGGTTGTCCTTGCCTTCGCAATCGGAGGGCAGCAGGTAGGTGGGAATCTGCAATTCGGCGAACTGTTCGCGGGTGGCGACCGCGCCTTGGGCACCGACCATCCATTCGAACTGCACCACCACCAGTTGCGGACGCTTGGCCACCACCGCCTCGAAACTTGGTTCGTTATCGGCCAGGCGCTCGACCTTGTCGTTCTGCGCCTTGAACTCGGGCAGTACGTTGTTGAACCACAACGAAGTGCCGGCCAGGCGTTCGCCCAGGCCCAGGGCATAGAGCAGTTCGCTGCCGGCCTGGCCGATGGTCACCGCGCGTTCGGGCGCCCGGGCGAAGGTCTGGGGCACGCCGCAGTTGTCGAGGGTCAACGGATACTGGGTGGCACTGGCAGGGCTATCGGCCTGGGCCAGCGCGCACAGGGTCAAGCCGGCGACGACGGTGGCGAGGTGGGGCAACATGGTGGGGCGGTCTCCTGTCTTGCGTTGTGCGGTCATGGGCACGGACAGGCATCGCCGGGCACGAGCGAGGGGCTGCGAGCGCAAGGCGGATGACCATCCCGGACACCCCGCCGGTTGGTGAACACGTGCCGGCAGGTCTCCTGACTGGTGCGTCCAGGCCCGACGCCGGCCTTCCCGGATGGATCATCCAGTGGCATCGATGGCGTGGGCTCGGCACCTACAGTTGCGGGGGCAGTTCCGTTCGGCGCGCGCTGGACGCGCCTGGGATTCCCTTTTGATTCCGTGTGGAAACCGGCGGGCGGCATGGTAGACCATCGCACCGCCGGGCGAAACGCCTTTACAGGTACTTGAGCCAGGCCAGGTCGCGGCGCCGCGCCTTCAACCGGGCGAAGCCGCGGACCGGCAGGTACAGCGCGGCAGCCAGCAACATGGCCAGCAGCCAGACCGCGGCGACACCCTCGAAACCGAAATATTCGCCCTGGTTGCGGCCGAACAGGCCGACGCTGGCCAGGTACAGCCCCTTGAGCACATACAGGTGCAGCAGGTAGAAGAACATCGGCGCCGCGCCGAACACCGCCAGCGCGCCGATCCAGCGAGCGCTGCCGGCACGCTCGAAGGCGCGTAGCAACAGCAGCCCGGCGCCCAGGGTCAGGGCCAGGAACAGCAGCGAAGGTGGGTACTTGGTGATGTTGAAGAAACTCATCAGCGTCTGCGTGACACTGGGGTAACTGCTCCAGGGCGCTTCGCCGTAACCATTGAGCAGGCGCAGTGCAACGAAACCCAGCAGGGCCAGAGCCCCGGCCAGCAGCAGCCGCCGTTGGCGGGCATCGGCCTGGCTGGTGCGGGCGAACCATGGGCCAAGGGCGTAGCCCAGGACGATCACGCCGATCCACGGCAACAACGGATAGGATGTGCGCAAGCGTAAGTTGTCGCAGACCTCCAACCAGCCGCGATCGTGCAGGACCGCCCAGGGCACATGCAGGGCCGATGCCTGCTCGAAGTGCAGGCCATCGAGCAGGTTGTGGCCAGCGACGATCAGCGCGCCCAGGGCGATAAGCGCCGGGCGTGGCAACCACACCAGCAGCGACAGGGCGATCATGCTCAGGCCTATGGCCCAGATCACCTGCAGGTAGATCACACTGGGTGGCAGCTGGAAGGTCCAGGCGAAGTTGACCAAGGTGACCTCCAGCACGACCAGGAACAGCCCGCGCTTGAACAGAAAGGCCGAGACGTCGCCACGGCCCTGGTGCTTTTCGCCGTACAACCAGGCGGACAACCCGGTGAGCAGCACGAACACCGGGGCGCACAGGTGCGCCAGGGTGCGGCTGGCGAAAAGGCTGGGGTCGGTGGCATCGATCGTCATCGGGTCGCTGACCTGGCGGTGCAGAAAGAAGGTTTCGCGCACGTGGTCCAGGAGCATGAACAGGATCACCAGGCCGCGTAGGGCGTCGATGCTTTGCAGGCGTTGGTTGGGCAGGGGGGAAGGGGCAGTGGCGCTGGTCATTGGCTGGGTCGCAGACAGGAATGGCATTTCAAATCAAATGTTATCGTATAACATTTCACTGGCGCCTGAACAGCTCGATTTCGTGTGGAGGGCCACCAGGCGTTCACCACGACCCCAGCAGCGCCTATCAGTCACTCTGCATTGAAACTTTTTTCGCGGCCTGGCCAACCTCCCGAGTGCCTTGCGGGTAATCCTCCAGATCAGCATCACCCATAACCGCTGGCCTGCCTCCTTCACCTCCCGGAAAAACCGCCGGAACCACCCCGCGACACCCGAGTTTTTCCCTGCCGAACTCCCGATGTTTTTTCCTTTGGCTGTCACCACAAGCTGCGAATGTTGCCTTCGTGGACAGGCCTCCAGCCCCTCTGGATCAGGGTGTACGGCCTCGGCCACAGCAATGCGCGACCCACTCAACGTACGAACACGACGATAGGAGATTGCTTCATGTTTAAGCGTACTGTGATCGCCGCCTCCCTGGTGGCTGCTACCCTGGCTTCGGCCCAATCCATGGCCGCCGTGGTCGGCGGCGGTGCCACCCTGCCTGAGCCGCTGTACAACGGCAACGCCACCTGGGAAGGTATCCTGCCAAGCGGCTTCAGCTACACCGGCGTGGGCAGCGGCGGTGGCAAGACCGCTTTCCTGACCAACGCGCCTGCGTCGATCAACCAGCCTGCCGGCACCAACGTCGACTTCGCCGGCTCCGACTCGGTGCTCAGCGCCAGCGAACTGTCGACCTACAACAGCACCCGCGCCGCTGCCTGGGGCAAGCTGGTCCAGGTACCGGCGGTCGGTACCAGCGTGACCATTCCTTACCACCGCAACGGTGTCAGCAACCTGCAGGTCAACGCCGCGCAACTGTGCGGCGTGTTCTCCGGCAGCATCGCTACCTGGGGTGCCCTGCTGGGCAACGGCGACACCACCCCGATCAAGGTGATCTACCGTGCCGGTAGCAGCGGCACCACCGAACTGCTGGCGCGCTTCCTCAACGATTCTTGCCCGACTGCCTTCTCGGTCAGCAGCACCTTCACCAGCGCCAACGTCGGCACCGAGCCGAGCACCTGGCAAGCCGTTGCTGGCAGCGCCGATGTGGTCAACGCGGTGAACGCTACCGACGGCGCCATCGGCTACGTCAGCCCTGACTTCGTCGACACCGCCAACAATGCCCAGGTCGCCCGTGTCAGCAAGCTGGCCAGTGGCACCGCGGTGCTGCCGACCGTCGACCAGGCGCAGATCGCCCTGGGCAGCGCCACCGCCCCGAGCACCGACCGTGCCAACCCAGCCAGCTGGGCTGTCACCTTCGGTCGTGGTGCCAGCGACAAACCGGTCCCGACCACCGGCTACCCGATCGTCGGCTACACCAACCTGCTGGTTGGCCAATGCTACAAGGACGCCGCCGATGCCACCGCGGTTCGCGGCTTCCTCGACGACTTGTACAGCGGCAACCACGACCTGGCCATCGGCATCCACTCGTTCGTGCCGGTGCCACCGGCGTTTGCCGCAGAAGTCAAGAAAGCCTTCATCAGCAACGCTGGCAACGAAGGCCTCGATATCGGCAACAGCAACGTCTGCAACGGTATCGGTCGCTCGTAATACGGCTGTTCCCCAGTGGCCCGCATCTATTGGATGAGGGCATGACCCTGGCGGTGCCCGTGGGCGCCGCCGGGGTTTTCTTCGTGTGCATGAAGGAGCCCAACACGTGTTCAAGCAAAGATCCCTGCAACTGGCCGCCCTGGCCTGTGCCGCGCTGCTGGCCGGCACGGCCTGCGCCGAGGTCAACGGTGGCGGTTCCACGGCGGTGAAGCGGCTTTACACCGGCAACCCGCTGTACCCCACGCTGCCACGGCTGTTGCCCGATGGTTTCACCTACAGCGCCGTCAACAGCCTGGCCGGCAAGCAGGCGTTCCTGGCCAACGATCCGACGCTGATCTGGCAGGCGGCGGGTGGCACCGTCGATTTCGCCGCGGGCGAGGCAGTGCTCACGGCCAGCGAACTGGCCAGCTATCGCAGCACTCGGCAAAGCGCCTACGGGCCGATGATCCAGGTGCCGGTGGCCGGCATGGCGGTGGCGATTCCCTATCAGAAGAGCGGGCTCGATACGCTCCAGCTCAGCGCTCAGCAGTTGTGCGGGGTGTTCTCCGGGGCGTTGGCCACCTGGGGCCAGGTGCTGGGCACTGCCGACAGCACGCCGGTACGGGTGGTGTACCGCGCGGGCGACAGCGGTACCACCGAGGTGCTGTCGCGGTTCCTCAACGACAGCTGCCCGTCGGCATTCAGGGTAGCGTCCCGCTTCACCACCGCCAGCCTCGCCACCCCGCCTGGCCATTGGCTGGCGGTTGCCACCAGTGCCGACGTGACGGCTCAGGTCAACCTTAACGACGGGGCCATCGGCTACGTGGCCGCCAACTACACCGAAGCGGGCAAGAACAGCAAGGTCGCCCGGGTCAGCAAGCTGCCCATGGCCGCCGGGACGGCGGCGCTACCCACCGTGCTGGCGGCCCAGGCCGGGCTGGGTACCCCGCAGGCGCCGGCCAGCGCCGCCGAGCGCGGCAACCCGCTGCGTTGGGTACCGACCTATGGCAGTGCCGCCGGCGACCTGCCGGTTGCCAGCACGGGTTACCCCATCGTCGGTTTCAGCAACCTGCTGCTCGGCCAGTGCTATCAGAACCCCGCGGATACCCGGGCGATTCGCGATTTCCTCGGCGAACTGTACGCCGGCCAGCGGCGGATCGCGGTGATGGGCCATGTCTTCGTGACCTTGCCACAGCCATTCGCCGATGAGCTGCGCCGCACCTTCCTGTTCGATGCCTATGGCGAAGGCACCGATATCGGCAACCCGTCGGTGTGCAACGGCATCGGCCGGCCTTGAGCCGCCCGCGTGCGTCGCCATACCCCAGCCAGATGAACTTTGCATGACAAAGCTTCGGTCGCCCAGCGGCCGGAGTGCCTTATGGCAAAGCGGCATCAGCGCCGCCTGACGATTTTCGAGAACCAGCACAAGGAACCCTGCGATGTCGCGCGGCATGCCCCAGCCAGCCCTCCCAGCCACCGCCGCACTGCGTCGCGGCAAGCCTGCCAGCGGCGAGCCGTTGCTGCTCAAGCCCTTGGCCCAGGCCATTGCCTTGTTGCTGTTGGCCGGCAGCGCCCAGGCCGGGCAACCGTTCAGTTCGGCCTGGTTCGCCGCCAAGGGCGCTGCCAGCGCCCCGGCCGGCAGCGGCGCCGTGGGCGGGGCTGGGCAGGCGCTGCCAGGTTCGCCGCCGCCGCTGGCCCAGCAGCAACGGCTGAACCAGCAGTTCCAGCGCACGGTGAGCAACTTCAACAGCACCGTGGCAGCCATCGCCGCCCAGCAGGCGGCCCAGGCCAATGGCCGGACCTTGGCCCAGGTGCAGCCGCAAGTGATCCCCAATGGCCTGGGCGAGGGCGGCCTGAAGGTCGACGAGAACCCGCTCACCCAGGGCTGGCGCAATGCCAAGGCGCCACAGCAGAGCCAGGCCGGTGGCAAGACCCAGGTGCGTATCGAGCAGACGGCCGACAAGGCCATTCTCAACTGGGAGACTTTCAACGTCGGTCGCGACACCACCGTGCGTTTCCAACAGCAGGCCGACTGGGCCGTGCTCAACCGGGTCAACGACCCGGCTGCCCGCCCGAGCCAGATCCACGGGCAGATCGAGGCGCCAGGCACGGTGATGCTGATCAACCGCAACGGAGTGGTGTTCAACGGCACCAGCCAGGTCAATGTGCGCAACCTGGTGGCCGCGGCCGCGCAGATCAGCGACGAGCAGTTCAGCCAGCGCGGCCTGTATGTCGACAACAGCGCCAGCCAGGCCACCTTCACCCAGGCCGCCGGCAAGGTCCTGGTCGAACGCGGCGCGCAGATCCGCACCCAGGAACCGACCAGTTCCACCAGCGGCGGCGGTTACGTGCTGCTGCTTGGCAGCGAGGTGGGCAACGATGGGCAGATCATCACCAGCAAGGGCCAGGCAACCCTGGCGGCGGCGGACGATTTCTACATCCGCCGCGGCCAGGGCACCGAGGCCAACCGCTACTCGACCACCCGCGGCAACGAAGTGGCCGGCAGCCTCCAGGCCGGCAGCAGTGCCGGCACGGTGGTCAACAATGGCCTGATCCAGGCCGCCGGTGGCGACATTACCTTGACCGGGCACCAGGTGCGTCAGCAGGGCGTGGCGTTGGCCAGTACCTCGGTGGACCGCCGCGGCAGCATCCACCTGCTCAACGCTGCCAGCGACACCACCGGCAGTGTCAGCCTCGGGCAGGGCAGCGTCACCGCCGTGCTGCTGGACGACAGCGCGGCGCTCGACAGCCAGCGCGAAGCTTCGCGGGCAGTGGTCAACGGTAGCAACGGCAACCTGGCCAGCGGGCGCTTCGACAACCTCAGCACGGTCATCGACCGCCCCGAGCAGTCGCGGGTCGAGATAGTCAGCGGCGCCACGGTGCACTTCCAGGACGGCTCGCTGACCCTGGCCAGCGGTGGCCAGGTGGCGGTGAGCGCGGGCCGGCGCAGCCTGGTCGACGACGGTGCGCGCCTGGATGTGGCCGGCGCCCTCGGAGTCAAGGTGGCGATGGAAAGCAACGTCATCAAGGTCAACGTGCAGGGCAACGAGCAGCGCGATGCGGCGGGCAACCGTGACCAGGGTGGGCTGGGCAATCGCGATGTGTGGGTCGATGTGCGCGAACTGGTGCACGTGGCGGCGGGGGTCAATGGCTATGCCAAGGACCGCTGGTACACCGCTGGCGGCCTGCTGGAGGTCGGCGGTTACCTGGGCACCCGCAGCCACGGCGTGGGCGAGTGGATGGCCCAGGGCGGCACGCTGACTTTCACCGGCCAGGACCTGGTGACCCGTGCTGGCGCGCAGATCAACCTGTCTGGTGGCACTTTGGCGGTACAGGACGGCTATGTCCGGCAAAGCTGGTTGCGCGGTGCCGACGGGCGCCTGTACGAACTGTCCAAGGCGCCGGGCGACTTGCTCTACAGCGGCGTCTACCAAGGCTTCGAGGACAACTCCACGCGCTGGAACCAGACCCGCCTGTTCTACAACCCGCTGATTGCGCCGCAGCAGCGTTTCGAGCAGGGCTATACCGTCGGCCGCGACGCCGGCAGCTTGGTGGTGGCCACCCAGAGCGCCGTGCTCGATGGCCAACTGATCGGTGCAACCTGGCAGGACCCGCGCCAGCTGCAGGCGCCGGTGACCGGCCTGGATGGCTACAAACAGGTGCATAGCGCCGTTGCCCGAGGCGCCCAGCTGGTCATTGGCCAGCAGATTCCAGGCTATCTCGCCGCCAGCAAGGACCTGGTCTTCAGCCTGTCGCCGGTGATGCGCCAGGTCACCCTCGACGCCGGCGGTCGTGGCGCCAGTGCCCAGGTGCAGTTGCAGGCGCCGTTGGACGAGCAACGCCGTGGCCAGTTGCTGCTCGACAGCAGCCTGCTCAACGGCTTTGCCCTGGGCGGCCTGAGCGTGGCCGCCAGCGAGTCGGTGCAGGTGGACGAGGCGCTGCGCCTGGCCGATGGCGGTCAGTTGACCCTATATGCCCCGCAGGTACGGGTTGCTGCCAACCTTACCGCCAAGGGCGGCCAGATGACCTTGGGCGATGTGCTGTATCAGCGCGACGGCGCCGATCTGCGGGACCGCGTGTTGGCCACCCCGGCCGGGATGGGCGCGCAGGTCGTGGTCGGCGATGGCGTGCGCCTGGATGCCAGCGGTGTGCGCAGCGAGCGCAACGATGCGCCGGCCATGGCCTGGCGCCATGGCGGCAACCTGTCGCTGCGCAGTTCTGGCGACGTGCTGTTGGGACAGGGCAGTGTGCTGGATGTGGCCGCCGGGGTCGTGCGCGGCGAGCGCAACCAGTTGAACGGCGGCCATGGCGGCAACCTGACGCTGCACGCCAGCGCCTACAACCCCGGCGAGGGCGGGCGCCTGCAATTGGCCGGGGAGCTGCGTGGCCATGGCAGCCAAGGCGCCGGCACTCTCGACCTACAGGCGGACACGGTGCGCATCGGCGGGTTAGCCGACGGCAGCGGCCTGCACCTGGGTGAGGATTTCTTCAGCCGCGGCTTTGCCCGCTACAGCGTGCGCGCCGCGCGCCAGCTGACCGTGGCAGAGGGCGCCCAGGTGCAGGTCACGCGGCCGGTGGAATTGCTCGATGGCAGTCAGCCAGTCAGCGACCAGGCCACGACATGGCTGCCACCGCTGCAGCAGGACAACGCAGCCAAGGGCGTGCTGAGCCTGCGCGGCGGTGCCAGCCTGAGCCTGGCCGCGGGCGATACCAGGCAGACCGTGGCCCAGCGCGAGGCCGCCGTGCTCGACGTGCAGCGTGGCGCGCGCATCAGTGTCGACCCGTTGCAGGCGATCGAGCTGAGCAGCACTGCGCAACTGAACCTCGAGGGTGCCTTGCAGGCCGTTGGCGGCAGGGTCAGCCTGCGCCAGGCGCTACCGGAAAGCGCCGCGTCCGGGGTGCGCGAGCGCCTGCATGAGCGTGCCATTCGCCTGGGCGAGGCGGCATCGATCGATGTGTCCGGCCAGGCCTTCACCGCCCTCGACAGCCAGGGCCGGCGATATGGCCAGGTGATCGCTGGCGGCAGCATTGTCATTGGCGGCCAGATCGACCACGCCAAGGGCATCAGTGACGGCGCCTATCTGTTCGTCGACATCGCCCGTGGCGCCCGCTTGCATGCCGATGGCGCCAGCGCGGTGCTGGATATCCGTGAGCAGGGGCCGCTGACGGTGGCCAGCGCCGGTGGCAGCATCAGCCTGGCCTCCAGCTATGGTCTGCGTCTGGAGGGCAGCCTGAGCGCGCTGGCCGGCGGCGCCAACGCTGCCGGGGGCAGCCTCGGCGTCGCCCTCGACACTGGCCTTTATTACAAGGATGGGCTCGAAGATGGCCTGAACGTGCCCCGCGAACTGGTCCTGGGGCGCGGGGCCGGCGATGACGGCTTGCGCTACGGTCATGGCCGCCTGGACATGGACTTGGTCGAACGTGCCGGCTTCGCCAGCCTGGCCCTGCTCAGCGACGGCGTGCTGGCCTTCGACGGTGGGTTGGACCTGGCGATGGCCCAAAGCCTGCAACTGTACGCCGGCTCGCTGGTGCTGGCCGCCGACAGCGCCGACGATGCGCGCATCCATCTGCGCGCGCCCTACGTGCGCCTGGCCGGCAGCAACCACTTCGGTGGCGATTTTACCGTGCGTCCGACGGTCAAGGGTGGTTTGTCGCAACAGGCGTCCCATGCCCTGTTGCAGGTCGAGGCCAACCTGCTCGAAGTGCGTGACGAACTGAGCCTGGGTGCGCACGGCAGCCTCGCCCTGGGCAATGGCCAGCCATTGACTTTCGATCGCCGGGGTTTCGCCCTGGCTCGGCTGCGCAGCCAAGGCGACATTCGCTTCCTGGGCCGCGACTCGACCTCAGGGCCGACCGTGCTGAGCAGCAATGCCGACCTGGAACTGCTGGCCGCCCAGCTGTACCCGGTGACCGGCGCCTACGCCCGGGTCCAGACCAGCGGCGATGCCAGCCTGCGCATCGGCCGGGTTGGCGAGGACACGCCAGCGCTGCCGTTGTCGGTGTTCGGGCGCTTGCACCTGAGCGCCGGCACGGTGGAACAGGGCGGGGTGGTGCGCGCGCCGCTCGGCCAGGTGCTGCTGGGGGATACCCTTGAAGCCGGCCAGGACTTGCGCCTGTTGCCCGGCAGCATCACCTCGGTCAGCGCGGCGGGCTTGCGCATGCCCTATGGCGGCACGGCCGACGGCTTGAGCTACCTCTACGACGGCAAACCGGTGGAGCTGCTCGGCGGCAGCGGCGACAACGACCATGGCGTGGTGTTGGCCGGCAAACGCATCGAGGTCCAGGCCGGGGCGTTGATCGACCTGGCCGGCGGCGGCGAGCTGAGCGGTGCCGGCTTCGTTTCCGGGCGCGGGGGCTCCACCGATGCCCGCTACCACCCGTTACTGCAACTCGACGGCAACGGCCGCCTGCTGTTGCCGACGCTTTCGAGCAACCCGGTGTACGCCATCGTCCCGGGCCTTGTCGGTGACTATGCGCCCCTGGCGGGCGAGGCCGGGGTCGCCGACCCGGCCATTGGTCAGCGCATCACCCTCGACCAGGGCATCCCTGGCCTCGCGGCGGGCACCTATACCTTGCTGCCGGCCAGCTACGCCCTGTTGCCGGGCGCCTTTCGTCTCGAGCTCAACGGCCTGGCCATGGCCGGCCAGCGCAACGTCAGCCTGGCCATGCGCAACGGCTCCTGGACTACCTCGGGCAGCCTGTCGGTGGCCAATACCGCCATCGCGCAACCGTTGTCGGGGCAGGTCATCCTCACCGCCGCCGACACCTTGCGCCGTTACAGCCAGTACAACGAAATGTCCTACGCCGGCTTCGTCAAGGCCGATGCGCAGGCAAAGGGGGTGCCGCGGGCGGCGCTGGAGGCCGACGGCAAATGGCTGACCTTGCGCCTGAAGCCCAACAGCGACCCTGAGAGCACTTTGCGTTTCGCCGGCCAGGCGCGCTTCGATGCCGCCAGCGGCGGGCGCGGCGGCAGCGTGACGGTGTTGGGGCTCGATGCCATCGAGCTGCTTGCCGATGGTCAGGCGAGCACTTGGGACCAGCCAAATCGCGTGGCCCTGCGGGCCAGTGACTTGAGTGCGCTCAAGGCGCCACGGCTGAGCATCGGCGCGCGCCCGGAGGTGCGCTACGGCCAGGGTGGCAACATGCTGCGCTTGATGGAGTCGTCCACCGACATCCTGCTGCGCAGTGGTGCCGAGCTGCGCGCCGGTGAAGTGTTCCTGGCGACCAACAAAGGGCAGGGGGCGATCGTCGTCGAACAAGGCGCGGGGATCATCACCCTGGGCCGGGGCAAGGTGCCGTACGATGCCACCGACGGCTACCTGCTCGACCCCAATGCCCACGGCTTGCTGGCGCTGTCCAATGGCCGCCTCGACGTGCTGCCGTCGGTGGCCGACGATTTCTTCGCCCCAGGCAGCATCCTGATCGGCGGCTGCGTGTCGAGCCGCTGTGACGGCCTGACCCGCTTGTACGCCGAGGGTTCGCTGTTCGCCGCCACCGACCGCACCTTCAACCTCGATGACCAGGTGCTTTTTGGCACGCGCCACCTAGGCCTGGCGGTGGGGCGGATCAATGTCGGCTCGGCGGCAGCGCTGGCCGCCGCGGCCAACGCCGGGGTGCTGGGGCAGGGGCTGACGCTCAACCAGCAGGTGCTCGACCGCTTGTTCCAGGGCAGCACCGAGCAGGGTGTGCCGGCACTCGAGAGCCTGACTTTGACGGCGGCGGACTCGCTGAACTTCTTCGGCAACAGCCAGCTCGACACCTACGACCCGTTGACCGGGCGTAACCGGGTGCAGCAACTGATCATCGGCGCGCCGGCGCTGTATGGCCTGGGCCAGGCCGATGAGCGGGCGCTGATCCGCACCGGCAACCTGGTGTGGAACGGCGCCCGCACGCTGCCCGGCGCGCCGATTGCCGGCGGCGCTGGCAGCGGCGACGGCGTGCTCGAACTGCAGGTGGCGGACTTGACCTTTGGCTACGGCCCGGCCAGCCAGCCGGACGGTACCGCCAGCATGAGCCGCCAGACCCTGGGTTTCCGCCAGGTCAATATCCGCGCCAGCCACCAGGTCAGCGCCAACCATGCCGGCGCGCTGCAGGTCTACCATCAGCGCGGCGCCTGGCAGGCCGAGGGCGGCTTCCAGTACAGCGGCGGCGATCTGCTGGTGGACACGCCGTTGTGGACCGGCAGCGCCGGTTCGATCAACCGTATCAGCGCCGGCGGCCAGTTGCGCGTGACCGGCGGCGGCACGGCATTGGCCAGCGGGCGCGACGGGTTGGGCGCGGAGCTGGCGCTCAGTGGCCGCCAGGTCAGCCTGGACGGTACCTTCAGCCTGCCCAGCGGCAAACTGAGCGTCCTCGCGCAAGACGATCTGCTGCTCGACGACCGTGCGCATATCGACCTGGCCGGTCGTACCCTGACCTTCAACGACGTGACCCAGTACAGTTGGGGCGGCGAGCTGCTGCTGAGCAGCCGCGAAGGTGATATCCGCCAGGCTGCCGGCAGCCTGGTCGACCTCAGTGCCCGCAACAACCGCGCTGGCCGCTTGAGTGCCACCGCCCAAGGCCCGCAGGGGGGCCAGGTGGCCTTGCTGGGGCAGATTCTCGGCGGTGCCAGCGGCGAGTACGATGCCGGCGGCGCCTGGGTGCCTTATGCCCAGGGCGCGGTGCAAGTGCGTGCTCGCCAGCTCGACGACTTTGCCGGGTTAAACCAGCGCCTGAACCGTGACCAGGTGTTCGGCGCGCGCAGCTTCCAGATCAGCCAGGGCGACCTGGTGATCGGCGACCAACTCAAGGCCCGGGAGATCACGGTCTCGCTGGACAACGGCCAGCTCACCGTGGCCGGTACCGTGGACGCCAGTGGCGCCCAGGTCGGTAGTATTCGCCTGGCGGCCAAGCATGGCCTGACCCTGGCTGCCGACGCGGTGCTCGACGCCCATGGCAGCCTGCTGCGGGTCGACAGCCAGGGCGCTATCATCGATGCGCCGAACCGTGCCCTGATCGAACTCGACAGCGGCGACGGGCTGCTGACCCTGCGCCCCGGCGCGCGCCTTGACCTGCGCCACGGCACGGCGGCGGCCGCCGCGCAACAGGATGGCCAAGCCCGTGGTTCGCTGGTGCTGACGGCGCCACGGGTGGGTGGCGACATTGCCGGCGATATCGCCATCGACGCCCGTGGGCGGGTGGACATCCTCGGAGCCAAGACCATCGCCGTGGTCGGCAACCAGCGCTACAGCGACGCCCCGGACGGCGGCACCGCGGCCAGCGGCCGGCCCTACCAGTACATCGACCAGGCCTACCTGGATGCCAAGCACGGGCGCAGCGTGCTGTTCATCGATGCCGCGCTGGCCAACCGCGACTTGCTCGACAACCGCCTTGCCGGCCTGAACAACGCCAGTTACGCCCAGGCCCTGCACCTGCGTCCGGGCCTGGAAGTCGCCAGCCGCGATGCCAGCACCGACCTGGTGGTGCGCGGTGACCTCGACCTGTCTGGCCATCGCTATGCCAGCCTCAACCCCAGCACGCCCCAGACCTTGATCCGAGGCTCGGGCGAGGTCGGCCACCTGGTCCTGCGTGCAGGTGGCAACCTGGAGGTTCATGGCAGTATCAGCGACGGCTTCCTGCCGCCGGAGCTGGCCAGCGGCAGCGACCGCCTGGACGGCCGTGGCTGGATCCTGGTCCCTGGCAAGCAGCCGTTCCAGAGCGACCTGGTCATCCCGCGCAGTGGCGTCCAGCTGGCCGAGGGGACCCGCTACCCAGGCGGCAGCACCTTGAATTTCGACCTGCCGTTCGCCGCTACCGCGCTGCCGGCCAACACCCGCTTGAACAACCCGCTGAGCCTGGCCAGGGCGCTGACCTTGCCGGCCGGCACCGTGCTCGACGCCGCCGTGCGCGACGCTGCCGGCAAGGTGCTGTTCGCGCCAGGCACCTTGCTCGAACAGGCGGTTACCCTGGCCGCCGATACGCAGTTGGACGCCGGCAGCCGCCTGCCGGTCGAGGCCTCCGTGCGCGGCGGCGTGTGGCGCAAGGGCACGGCGTTGCCCAGCGGCGGCCTTGTCCAGCGTGGCAGCTTGTCCCTGGCGGTTGGCGCGCTGTTGCCGGCCGACACCGACGTCAAGCTGCCCAGCGGGGTATTCTGGGTCGATCTGCGTCAGGAAATCGCCGGCCAGCAGGGGCGCAATTGGGCGCTGGGACAGATGCTGGCGCAGGGCTCGCAGTCCTGGTCGATACGCCTGGTGGCCGGTGCCGACCTGGGCGCCGCCGACAGCCGTACTACCCAGGTCGAGCCCGAGGCCGGCGCATTGCGCCTGGCCGACCAGCACTACATCGCCACGCGGGTGATCGAGACCACGCCGCCGACCATCAGCTATGTCTGGACCAACCTGGCCGTGGGCCGGGTGCCCGGCCAGCCGGTGCCGGCCAACTTGCTGCCGTTATGTACCGCGCGGCCGACCTGGTGCCAGAAGATCGAAACCCCTGGCGGGATCACCAAGGCCCAGATTACCCCGCAGACCCAGTTGTTCAGCGTGTTGCGCACCGGCACCGGCGACCTCGAGCTGCTCAGCGCCGGCGATTGGCGCATGGATTCGCTGTATGGCGTGTACACCGCCGGTACCCAGGCGCCGGCGCTGCTCGTCGAGGGCCGCGATCCACACCAGCTGGCTCGCGGTCGCCAGGCCAACGGCAGTGTGCTGGGCCCGCTGGGGACGGCCTACGAGGCGAGCACAAGCGATTACCGCGCCTGGTACCCGCACCAAGGCGGCAACCTGCTGGTGGTGGCCGGTGGCGACCTGACCGGCAACCTGGTCGGGGCCAAGAGCAATGATCGCCTGACGCGCCGTCAGGTGCCCTCGGCCGCCGTCGGCAACTGGCTGTGGCGCCAGGGCCAGAGCGATGCCGGCACCCCGGCCGCCTGGTGGCTCAACTTTGCCAGCTTCGCCCAGGACCCGGCCAGCGACCCTGGCTTGCCCTACCTGGTCGGCTTCACCGGCCTTGGCACGCTGGGCGGCGGCAACCTGGACGTGCGCGTCGCTGGCGCGGCCGGCCTGCTGCAGGCCAACAGCGCCGCGGCCAGCGACGTCGAGCGCAGCCAGGGCCTGAACCTGGTGGTGGCCAGTACTGGCCGGATGAACGCCGAAGGGCGCCTGGTGCAAACCGGTGGTGGTGACCTCGACCTGCGGGTCGGCGGCGGGCTCAACCCGATGCTGGCCGCCGCCACGGCCGCGGATGCCCTGGTAGACCTGCAAGGCACCTTGGTCAACCTGCGCGGTGCCTTGCAGGTGGACGCCGCCAGCATCGGCCTGCTCAAGTCGATCTACGGCAGCTACGGCTTCCAGCACGACAACAGTGAATCCCGTGCCTACGACCCCTATACCGCCACCCGCGCCCAGGCGCTGGGCGGCATCACGCTGATGCCGGGCGACAGCGGCGTGCGCTTGCGCAGCCGTGGCGACCTGGTGGTGAAGGGCGTTGGCGACCCGGGGCGGGTACCGCAGTTCAATAGCACGCCGTTCAGCGCCGACAATGGCGCGTCGATGGCGGGGCGCGGCAACAGCTGGTTCACGCTGTGGACGCCGCAGACCTCGGTCGAGCTGATGAGCCTGGGCGGCGACCTGGCGCCCAATGCCTACAACAACGTGACGGCGCCCACGCGCAACCTGGCCATTTATGGCGGCCGGGTGTTCTACCCGACCGCGCTGAGCGCCACCGCGGTCAACGGCAGCCTGTATTACGGCGACTCGGTGCGCAGCACGGACGGGCCGTCCTCGCTTTACAGCCTGATGACCGCGCCTTCGGCCAAGACCCGCTTGCAGTTGCTGGCCGGGGATTCGATCTATGCCGGCGGCTACGTAGTCAGCCAGGGCGGCACCGACGACAGCGCGCTGGCCACGCCGTGGCGCCCGGCATTCCTGGGCACCAGCACAGGCAACCTGGTGCTTTCGAGCAACCTGCACGGCGATCTGTCGCGCGAGCCCTGGTCGGCGCCGTTGTACAGCTTTGGCGTCAACACCTACAGCGACCGGGGCAGCCGGCCAGCCAGCCCGGTGCGTTTCTATGCCCTGGACGGCGATATCGTCGGCTTGAACACCGGCGAGATCATCGAGTACCCCTTGCTCGGCTTGAAGCTCTACCAGGGCAGCGGGCCGGCACGCATCATCGCTGGCCGCGATATCGTCAACGCCGGTACCACCCTGGACAACCAACGCCAGGCCGCGGCTGGGCTGGTGGATACCCGCGGTGGTAGCGAGAGCCGCTCTGCCGGCAACCTGTTCATCCATGGCGACCGTCACGACGTGTCGCTGGTCAGCGCTGGTCGCGACATTCGTCTGAGCAGCTTCAATGTCGCTGGCCCCGGCCAGCTGGAAGTGCTGGCCGGGCGCAACCTGTACCAGTCCGGCCCGGGGGTGAGTTCGGCTTACCAGGAAGCGGCGATCAGCAGTATCGGTCGAGTGGGCGGCGGCGGTGCGGGCAATGATGGCGCAGCCATCGCCATCGTTGTCGGCGCGGCCCAGGGGCCGGACTATGCCGGGCTGCTGGCGCGCTACCTGGGCCAGGAGCAATTGGCCGACCCGTCGCGGTCGCTGGCCAGCCAGCCGGGCAAGGTGGCCAAGGTCTATGACCAGGAGCTGCTGGCCTGGCTGCGCGCGGGCTTTGCCTTCGACGGCGATGGCGAGGCGGCGAATAGCTATTTTGCCGCGCTGCCTGCCGAGCAGCAGCGCATTTTCGCTCGCCAGTTGTACTTCGCCGAGCTGCGCGAGGGGGGGCGCGAGTACAACGATGTCGACGGCCCGCGCAGCGGCAGCTACCTGCGTGGCCGCCAGGCCATCGCCACCTTGTTCCCGACCAAGGACGTGGCCGGCAACCCGATCAGCTACAGCGGCAATGCCACCTTCCATGGCGGCGCCGGTATCCACACCGACTTCGGCGGCGCCATTCAGGTGCTCACCCCGGGCGGCCAGCAGGTGTTCGGTATCGAGGGCGAGGCGCCACCCGCCACGGCGGGGGTGATCACCCAAGGCAGCGGCGATATCCAGCTGTACTCCCAGGGCAGCATCCTGCTTGGCCAGAGCCGGATCATGACTACTTTCGGCGGCTCGATCCTCGGCTGGTCGGCCAGTGGCGACATCAACGCCGGACGCGGGTCGAAGACCACGTTGGTGTATACCCCGCCCAAGCGTACCTACGACCTGTGGGGTAACGTCGGGCTGGCGCCGAGCGTGCCGAGCAGCGGTGCCGGTATCGCCACGCTCAACCCGATCGCCGAAGTGCCACCGGGGGATATCGACCTGATCGCGCCATTGGGCACCATCGATGCTGGCGAGGCGGGGATCCGCGTGTCGGGCAACGTCAACATCGCCGCCTTGCAGGTGGTCAACGCCGCCAACATCCAGGTGCAGGGCGATGCCAAGGGCATGCCGGTGGTGGCGGCAGTCAATACCGGCGCGATCGCTTCGGCCAGCGCGGCGGCGTCTTCAGCAACCCAGGCGGCCGAGGAGGCCGGGCGTCAGCAGCAGGCAGCGGCGCGGCAGCGGCAACCGTCGGTGATTACCGTGCAGGTTCTGGGTTTTGGTGGCGAGCGGCTAGTGCCGGGGCAGGAGGGGGCCAGCCTGAACCCGCAATACAACCGACACAGCCCTGTGCAGGTGCTGGGCGCGGGAGTGTTGGATGAGCGGGCCAAGGCGCAGTTGACCGAGGAGGAACGGGGCAACTTGTTGCTTTGAGGAGGCGCGAGTAGCGAGGCCTTCGAAGTCCAAGCACCCTGCGCAAGCTCATGCCTGGCAGGGTGCCCTGGGGAACGGCTGATCGATAGGCACGACCCCTGGTTCGCACACGGTCAGTTCAATGGCTGAGCGCTTTGAGTTGCTCCTGGCGATTGGCCTCATAGGCCTCGCGCGCCATCGGCCGCGCGTGCGGATTACCCAGGTCTTGCATCGCCAAGCGGTGTGTTTCCGGCGCCAGGTAGGCGGCGAAGGCACACACGCAGGTGATCACGAACGCCAGCCCACCGACCACCAGCGGGATGTTATCCGACCCTGGTGGCGCCACGGTGGCGAACAGCGCTGGCAGCATGGCGGTGATCATGGTGCCGATGTTCTGGGCGATGGCCATGGCCGAGACCCGGTGGCGGGTGTGGAACAGCTCCGGGTAGAAGCTGGGGAACACCGCGTTGTACCCCTGGTAGACCATGCCCCACATGATGATCGAGGCGGCGAATGCCAGCGGCACGTGCTGGATGCTGATCGCGTACAGGTAGACGAATGCCAGCAGCCCCGAACCCAGGCAGCCGGCGATCATGGTCGGGCGCCGGCCAATCCGGTCGGAGAGGTTGCCGACGAAGGGAATCACCAGCACCGCGACGATATTGCCCACCACCGGGATCCACAGGTACACGCTCTTGTCGAAGCCGATGCCGTAGGCGGGTTGTACCGCGTACGCGGCGCCGAAGATGGTGGCGACCACCGGGATCACGTTCATCAGGGCCATGAACATCACCAGCAGCATATGCCGCCAGCTGTGGCGGAACGCTTCGCTGATCGGTGACTTGACCACCTTGGCTTGTTGCTCTTCCTGGACGAACGCCGGGGTTTCGTGCACCTCCTTGCGAATGATGAAACCGGCGATCAGCACCACCGCGCTCATCAGGAAGGGAATACGCCAGCCCCATTCGTTGAACGCTGCGCTGGGCATGAAATAGGCCAACGGCAGGAACACCGCCGCCGCCATCACCTGGCCGGCCTGCACGCCTTGCAGGGTGAAGCTGGCGTAATAGCCGCGGCGCCCGAACGGCGCATGTTCCATGATCATCGAGCTGGCCCCGGAAATCTCGCCGGCCACGGCGAAGCCCTGGATCAGTCGCAGCACCACCAGCAGCGCCGGGGCCAGCAGGCCGATGTCGTGGTAGGTGGGCAACAGCCCGACGGCCATGGTCGACAGGCCCATCAGGAACATGCACAGCAGCAGCACGTTCTTGCGCCCGCGGGTATCACCCCAGTGGCCGAGCACGAAGGCGCCGACAGGGCGCGCCAGGTAGCCGACGCCGTAGGTGGCCAGCGAGGCGATGATGGCCATCTTCGGGTCGCTGGAGGGGAAGAAGATCTGCGGGAAGATCAGCGCCGCGGCCTGGGCATAGATGAAGAAGTCGTAGTACTCCAGGGCAGAACCGATCCAGCCGCTGGCAGTAGCTTTGCGCGCTTGGGAGCTTGAGTGGGCCATGTTGTCTCCGTTGTTCTTGTCAGGGGCCGGTGGGTCAGTGCTGGAGGCACGAACGGCGGCTATGAGGAGAAGACGAACGAGGCATTGCGCAGCGTAGGGCGAGCAAGGTGTGCATAGGTCGGTACCCGTTTTCTTGAACTTATTATGTGGTGACGTTGGGCGTTGCAGCGCAGGGCCCGCCGAACGACCGGGCTGACCTGCGGCTGCTGTTCATGGTTGTGCACGAGGGCTGCTGAAGCAATTCGCCAAACGGGGTTTTGTTCGATAATCGAACAAAAACTAACTGTTCCGTACAAAGTGCGTTGCGAGGGCGACTTTACCTGCGAATAATCGATGCTGCCAGGCGCGACGTGCCAGATCCGCCCCATTTTTCCTGGATACGGGCTAGCCCTGGCACCAGTGGCCTCCCTAACAACAAGGAACTCCCCCATGCAGCGTTCGATTGCAACCGTGTCCTTGAGCGGCACCCTGCCGGAAAAACTCGAGGCCATCGCCGCCGCGGGCTTCGATGGCGTCGAGATATTCGAAAACGATCTGCTGTATTACGCCGGCAGCCCCCGCGAGATTCGCCAGCGCTGTGCCGACCTGGGTATCGCCATCAGCCTGTTCCAGCCGTTTCGCGACTTCGAAGGCTGCCCGCGCGAGCGTTTGCGCAAGCACCTGGACCGCGCCGAGCGCAAGTTCGACCTGATGCACGAACTGGGCACCGACCTGGTGCTGCTGTGCAGCAATGTGCAAGCCGATGCCCTGGGCGATGAGCAACTGCTGGTCGACGACTTGCGCCTTCTAGCCGAGCACGCCGGCGCACGCGGTCTGCGTATCGGCTACGAGGCCCTGGCCTGGGGCCGTCATGTCAACACCTACCAGCAGGTCTGGAATCTCGTGCGCCAGGCTGACCACCTGGCCCTGGGGGTGATTCTCGACAGCTTCCACACCTTGTCGCTCAAGGGCGACCCAGGGGCCATCGGCGACATCCCCGGCGAGAAGATCTTCTTCGTGCAGATGGCCGATGCGCCGATCCTGGCCATGGACGTGCTGGAATGGAGCCGGCATTTTCGCTGTTTTCCAGGGCAGGGCGAGTTGGACTTGGCGGGTTTTCTGGCGCCGATCCTGGCCAGCGGTTACCAGGGCCCCTTGTCGCTGGAGATCTTCAACGATGGCTTTCGCGCAGCGCCTGCCCGGCAGACCGCGGCCGACGGCCTGCGCTCATTGCTGTACCTGGAAGAAAAGACCCGCCTGCAGCTGCGGCGCGAGGCGCGCAGCCTGGCGCCGGACCTGCTGTTCGCGCCGCCTGCGGCCAGCCGCTACGAGGGTGTGGAGTTCCTTGAGTTCGCCGTCGACGAAAGCGTCGGCGCGCGTCTGCAGGGCTGGCTCAAGCGTCTGGGGTTCGCCACTGCCGGCCGCCACCGCAGCAAGGCAGTGAGCCTGCTGCGCCAGGGCGATATCAACATCGTGCTCAATGCCGAACCGTATTCGTTCGCCCACAACTTCTTCGAGGCCCATGGGCCATCGCTGTGCGCCACCGCGCTGCGGGTCAGCGATGGCCAGGCGGCGCTGCAGCGCGCCACGGCCTACCGTGGCCAGCCGTTCCGTGGGCTGGTGGGCCCCAACGAGCGCGAGATCCCGGCGCTGCGCGCGCCGGATGGCAGCCTGTTGTACCTGGTGCAAGCGCAGGGCGCAGGGCAGGGTATCTACCACAGCGACTTTCATCTGGACGGCCAAGCCCAGGCTAGCGGCGGTTTGCTGCGGATCGACCATATGGCCCTGGCGTTGCCGGCCGAGGCGTTGGACAGCTGGGTGCTGTTCTACAAGAGCCTGTTCGACTTCAGCGCCGATGATGAAGTGGTGCTGCCCGACCCTTACGGCCTGGTCAAGAGCCGCGCGTTGCGCAGCCCCTGCGGCAGCCTGCGCGTGCCGCTGAACATTTCCGAGAACCGCAATACCGCGATTGCTCACGCCTTGTCCAGTTATCGAGGCTCGGGCGTGCACCATGTTGCTTTCGCCTGCGAAGACGTCTTCCGCGAAGTGGCGCGGGCCAAGGATGCTGGCGTGCCATTGCTGGAGATCCCGCTGAACTACTACGACGACCTGGCGGCGCGCTTCGACTTCGATGACGAGTTCCTCAGCGAGTTGGCGTATTACAACGTGCTGTACGACCGCGATGCCCAGGGCGGCGAGCTGTTCCATGTGTATACCGAGGCGTTCGAGGGGCGCTTCTTCTTCGAGATCCTGCAGCGCAAGGGCGGCTATGCCGGCTATGGCGCGGCCAACGTGGCGGTGCGCTTGGCGGCGATGGCCAAGGCACGCAAGGGCAGCGCTTAGGCGCTGCTCGCCCGCAAGGCTGGCGCCTGCGCTGCTGGGGCCGGCCAACACCGCGCTTCCCTGCATCGCCGCGCTCACGGATAATCGCCCGGATTCCCAAAACGAGCCTGTGAGTCGGTATGAGTGATTCGGTAGCCAAGCCCGAAGTCGAAGGGCTGCGCAAATCGCGCAAGAACAACCCGGAAAAGACCCGCGAGAACATTCTCCAGGCCGCCATTACCGAGTTCGTCCAGCAGGGCCTGGCCGGTGCCCGGGTCGACGCCATCGCCGAGCGCACCGCCACCTCCAAGCGCATGATCTACTACTACTTCGCCAGCAAGGAGCAGCTGTACCTCGAGTGTCTGGTCAAGCTCTACGGCGACATTCGCAAGACCGAGCACAGCCTTGAGCTCGAATCGCTGCCGGCCGAGCAGGCAATCCAGCGGCTGGTGGAATTCACCTTCGACCACCACGACCGCAACGTCGATTTCGTACGCATCGTCTGCACCGAGAACATTCACTACGGCGAGTACGTCAAGCAGTCGCCGGTCATTCGCGAGATGAGCAGCCTGGTGCTGCAGGCTTTGGGGCGAACCCTGGCGCGCGGGGTGGAGGAGGGCGTGTTCCGGCCTGGCATCGAGGTCATCGACCTGCATATGCTGATGAGTTCGTTCTGCTTCTACCGGGTGTCCAATCGCCACACCTTTGGCGATATCTTCCAGATCGACCTGGCCGATGAACAGGTCAAAAACCGCCACAAGCAGATGATCTGCGAGGCGGTGATGCGTTACATCAAGGCCTGAGCCCGTCAGCAAGGCCGGCCATCCACCGCGTCGCCAGGTTGCCTACAAGACGCCACGCTGCTGCAAGTGGGCAAAATGCGCCTGCATGCGCCCGGCATCGGCTGCCCGGCCGCTGAACAGCTCGAACGCCTTGACCGCCTGAAACACCGCCATGCTGCCGCCATCGAGGGTGCGGCAGCCCAGCGCCCTGGCGTGGCGCAGCAGTTCGGTTTGCAACGGGAAGTAGATGATCTCCGCCACCCACAACCCGGCATGCAGCAGTTCCGGCGGCAGGGGCGTGCCTGGCAACTTGGCCATGCCCACCGGCGTGGTGTTGACCAGCCCATCGGCCTCGGCCAGGGCCCCCGCCAGGTCGCTGCCAAGCATGGCCCGACCACTGCCAAAGCGTTGGCGGAGGTTATCGACCAACCCTTGCCCGCGGGCAAGGTCCACCTCGAACACCAGCAGCCGCTCGACCCCTTCGCCGAGCAGCGCATGGGCAACCGCCGCGCCAGCACCACCTGCGCCCAATTGCACCACCCGGCGCCTGGCGACATCCGGCAAGCCCCGGCGAAAGCCCTCGGCAAAACCCAGGCAGTCGGTGTTGTGGCCGATTCGCTTGCCATCGCGTAGCACCACGGTATTCACCGCGCCGATGCCTCGCGCCTCGTCCGACAGCTCATCGAGCAGGTCAAGGATCGCCTGCTTGAACGGGAAGGTGATGTTCAGCCCGGTAAAACCTGTGCGTTGCGCCGCTTCGAGCAACTGCGCCAGAGCGCTGTCGGGTAGCCCGAGCTGGTCGGCGTCGATCAGCCGGTATAGATAGCGCAGGGCCTGCGCGTCGCCCTCGTGCTCGTGCAGCGCTGGCGTGCGCGAGGCCTGGATACCACGGCCGATCAGGCCGGCGAGGATGCCTTGGCTGTTCATGCCGCTTGCTCCTTCAGGGTCTGGCGCAAGTAACTCAGGGCCATGGCGTAGCCCTGGCTGCCGAGGCCGCAGATCACTCCGACGGCGATCCCCGAGACAAACGACAGATGCCGGAACGGCTCGCGTTTGTGCACGTTGGACAGGTGCACTTCGATCACCGGCAGCTCGGCGGCGAGCAAGGCATCGCGGATGGCCACCGATGTGTGGGTCCAGGCGGCGGGGTTGATGACGATGCCGTGGCAGCGGCCACGGGCGGCATGGATCCAGTCGAGTAGTTCGCCTTCGTGGTTGGTCTGCCGAAACTCCAGCTCAAGGCCCAGTTCGTGGGCGCTGGCGGCGCACAGGCTGGCCAGGTCGGCGAGGGTTTGCTGGCCATATTGGATAGGTTCGCGGCAGCCCAGCAAGTTCAGGTTGGGGCCGTTGAGCACGAGGATTCGGGGGGGCATGGTGGGGCATCGCTTTGTTGTTTTTGGATGCCTTGGATATTTGTACTATCTGGTTAGTTTCGTCAAATGCTGCCGCCCAAGATCCGGGCGATAATCGCACATCGAAGCCGTCTGCAAGGTTGGCGCCTACACGGCGTCTGGTGTCGATTACAGAATTGTAATGTTCATGCCACCGCCCCGATAACCAGCGCTCCCTAAAGTCCCACGCCAAAGCATTCCGCCGCTTGTCGACGAGGACTTCCGCCGTGCCCATCCCCCGCAAGATCGCCTGGCTCTGCCTGCTCCTGGCTGGCCCCGCCAGCGCCCAGAGCCTGAGCCTGGACCAGGCGCTCAGCGCCGCGTTCGCGCAAAACCCCGAACTGGCCGCTGTCGGTCGTGAAATCGGCATCGCCGAGGGCGAGCGCCGCCAGGCTGGGTTGCTGCCCAACCCCGAGCTGTCCTGGGAGGTCGAGGACACCCGGCGCAACACCAGCACCACCACCGTGACCCTCAGCCAGGCCCTGGAACTGGGCGGCAAGCGCGGCGCGCGCATCGAGGTCGCCGAGGCCGGCCAGGCCGTGGCCCGGCTTGAATTGGAGCGCCAGCGCAACGGCCTGCGCGCCGATGTGATCCAGGCGTTTCATGCGGCCTTGCGCGCGCAGACCGCGCTGGAACTGGCGCAGCAGTCCCAGGCCTTGACTGAGCGTGGGCTACGGGTGGTGGAAGGGCGGGTGCGGGCTGGCCAGTCTTCGCCGGTGGAAGCGACCCGTGCCCAGGTTCAGTTGGCCCAGGCCCAGGCGGCGGTACGTCGCGCCCAGACCGAACGCAGCATTGCCTGGCAAGCCCTGGCACGGCTGACCGGCAGCGCCGAGGTGGGTTTCGAGCGTCTCGACAGCGCCAGCCTTTCGCCTGGCCCGGCGCCACGTGCCGAGCCGCTGCTGGCCAAGGTCGAGCAGACCGCCGACTGGCGCCTGGCTGCGGCGCAGGTCGAGCGAGGCGAGGCCGGCCTGGGCTCGGAAAAGGCCCAGCGGATCCCCAACCTGACCGTCAGCCTGGGCAGCCAGTACAGCCGCGAGGACCGCGAGCGGGTCAACGTGGTGGGGCTGTCGATGCCGCTGCCGTTGTTCGACCGCAACCAGGGCAACGTGCTGGCCGCCGCGCGGCGCAGCGACCAGGCCCGCGACTTGCGCAACGCCGTCGATCTGCGCCTGCGCAGCGAGACCCGCAGCGCCCTCGACCAGTGGGCCACGGCCATGGGCGAGGTGCAGGCCTACGACCGCACCATCCTGCCGTCGGCGCAGCAGGCGGTGGACACCGCCACCCGTGGCTTCGAGATGGGCAAGTTCGCCTTCCTCGATGTACTCGATGCGCAGCGCACGCTGATCGAGGCGCGGGGGCTGTATCTGGACGCACTGGCTGCGGCCACCGCCGCGCGGGCGCAGGTGGAGCGGATTTACGGCGATCTGGCGGTAGACCGCTGATGCATTCGTTCGCCGCCAAGCCAGCTCCTACAGGTTCCGTAGGCGCCGGCTTGCCGGCGAAAGGGCCGCGCAGCGGCCCCGGCGATTCGACTGACGACCCTTCCCAGCAGGAACAACAATGACCAACCCACGCAAACTCGCCATCCTCGCCGCCGCCATTGCCGCCCTCGGCCTGGGTGGCCTGGCCTGGACCGGCACCCTCGGCCAGGCCTCCAGCGGCCAGGCCCAGCAAGACGACCACGGCCATGCCGAAGAACAGGACGATGGCCACGGCCATGGCGCCTCGGAAGGCGAGGGCGAAAATCACGGTGAGGAAGAGGGCAAGCTGCACCTCAGCGCCGAGCAGATCCAGGCCGCCGGCGTGCAACTGAGCACCGCCGGCCCGCGAACCCTCGGCACCGCCATCAGCTTCCCAGGCGAGATCCGTTTTGACGAGGACCGTACCGCTCATGTGGTACCTCGGGTGCCGGGCGTGGTCGAGTCGGTGCAGGCCGAGCTCGGCCAGGCAGTCAAACGCGGCCAGGTGCTGGCGGTAATCGCCAGCCAGCAAATCTCCGAACTGCGCAGCGAGCAGCAGGCCGCCCAGCGCCGCCTGGAGCTGGCCCGCCTGACCTTCAGCCGCGAGCAGCGACTGTGGCAGGAGCGCATCAGCGCCGAGCAGGACTACCTGCAAGCCCGCCAGGCCTTGCAGGAGGCCGAGATCGCCGCCGCCAATGCCAGGCAGAAGGTCGCCGCCGTGGCCCCGGCCGGCCAGGGCAACCGCTTCGAGTTGCGCGCGCCCTTCGATGCGGTGGTGGTGGAAAAGCACCTGACCGTGGGCGAGGTGGTGGACGAAACCAGCAACGCCTTCACCCTGTCCGACCTGAGCCGGGTCTGGGCCACCTTCGCCGTGGCCCCGCGAGACCTGGACAAGGTGGTCAGTGGCCGTGGCGTCAGCGTCAGCGCGCCGGACCTCGGCGCCGAGGTGCAGGGCAAGGTGAATTACGTCGGCAGCCTGCTCGGTGAGCAAAACCGTGCGGCGACCGTGCGCGCCACCCTGAACAACCCCAACGGCGCCTGGCGCCCGGGCTTGTTCGTCAATATCGCGGTTACCGTCGAGCGCTTCGACGCCGCCGTGGTGGTGCCGCAAAGCGCCCTGCAGACCTGGGAGGAGCAGACCGTGGTGTTCGTCCGCACCGAGCAGGGCTTCGAGGCCCGCCCGGTCAAGCCCGGGCGCCGCGACAGTGGCCAGGTGGAGATTCGCGAGGGGCTCGCCGCCGGCACTGTCGTTGCCGCCGCTGGCAGCTTCGTTCTCAAGTCCGAGCTGGGCAAAGGCTCGGCCGAACACAGCCACTGACCGGGGACGCCTTCCATGTTCGAACGCCTTATCCAGTTCGCCATCGAGCAGCGCCTGGTGGTGATGCTCGCCGTGGTGCTGATGGCCGCCGTGGGCATCCACAGCTACCAAAAACTGCCCATCGACGCGGTGCCCGACATCACCAACGTGCAGGTGCAGATCAACACCGCCGCGCCCGGCTATTCGCCGCTGGAGACCGAGCAGCGCATCACCTTCGCCATCGAGACCGCCATGGCCGGGTTGCCGGGCCTCAAGCAGACCCGCTCGCTGTCGCGCTCGGGCTTGTCGCAGGTAACGGTGATCTTCGATGACGGCACCGATATCTTCTTCGCCCGGCAACTGGTCAACGAGCGCCTGCAGGTGGCCCGCGAGCAGTTGCCCGAGGGCATCGAGGCGGCCATGGGGCCGATCTCCACCGGCCTTGGCGAGATCTTCCTGTGGACGGTAGAGGCCACGCAAGGGGCGCTGAAGGACGACGGCACGCCCTATACCGCCACCGACCTGCGGGTGATCCAGGACTGGATCATCAAGCCGCAGCTGCGCAATGTGCCTGGCGTGGCCGAGGTCAATAGCATCGGCGGCCACGCCAAGCAGTACCTGATCGCCCCGGAGCCCAAGCGCCTGGCAGCCTACAAGCTGACCCTCAACGACCTGATCGCCGCGCTGGAGCGCAACAACGCCAACGTCGGCGCGGGCTATATCGAACGCAACGGCGAGCAATTGCTGATTCGCGCGCCGGGCCAGGTGGCTTCGGCCGAGGACATCGCCAGCATCGTCATCTCCAGCGTCGATGGCGCGCCGATTCGCGTCAGCCATGTGGCCCAGGTCGGCCTGGGCCAGGAACTGCGCTCCGGCGCCGCCACCGAGAACGGCCGCGAGGTGGTGCTGGGCACGGTGTTCATGCTGATTGGCGAGAACAGCCGCACGGTGTCCCAGGCGGTGGCGGCCAAGCTCGAGGAAATCAACCGCAGCCTGCCCAAGGGCGTGGTGGCGATTACCGTGTACGACCGCACCAACCTGGTCGAGAAGGCCATCGCCACGGTGAAGAAGAACCTCATCGAAGGCGCGATCCTGGTCATCGCCGTCTTGTTCCTGTTCCTGGGCAATATCCGCGCGGCGCTGATCACCGCCATGGTCATCCCGTTGTCGATGCTGTTCACCTTCACCGGTATGTTCAGCAACAAGGTCAGCGCCAACCTGATGAGCCTGGGGGCGCTGGATTTCGGCATCATCGTCGACGGCGCAGTGGTGATCGTCGAGAACGCCATTCGCCGCCTGGCCCATGCCCAGCAGCGCCACGGGCGCATGCTGACCCGCGCCGAGCGCTTCCACGAGGTGTTCGCCGCCGCTCGCGAGGCCCGTCGGCCGTTGATCTACGGGCAGTTGATCATCATGGTGGTGTACCTGCCGATCTTTGCCCTGACCGGGGTCGAGGGCAAGATGTTCCATCCCATGGCGTTCACCGTGGTGATGGCGCTGTTGGGGGCGATGATCCTCTCGGTGACCTTCGTCCCGGCGGCGCTTGCCCTGTTCGTCACTGGCAAGGTCAAGGAGGAGGAGGGCGTGGTCATGCGCACCGCCCGCGGCTGTTACGCGCCGGTGCTGGACTGGGTGTTGGGCCGGCGCAACCTGGCGTTCGCCGCGGCTGCCTTGGTAGTGCTGCTGTCGGGTGTGCTGGCCAGCCGCATGGGCAGCGAGTTCATCCCCAGCCTCAGCGAGGGTGATTTCGCCTTGCAGGCCCTGCGCGTGCCGGGCACCAGCCTGTCGCAGTCGGTGGACATGCAACAGCGCCTGGAAAAGACCATTATCGCCCAGGTGCCGGAGGTCGAGCGCGTATTTGCCCGTACCGGCACCGCCGAGATCGCCTCCGATCCGATGCCACCGAACATCTCCGACGCCTATGTGATGCTCAAGCCGCGCGAGCAGTGGCAGGACCCGGGCAAGCCGCGCGAGGCGCTGATCGCCGAGGTGCAAAAGGCCGCCGCCAGCGTGCCGGGCAGCAACTACGAGCTGTCGCAGCCGATCCAGCTGCGCTTCAACGAGTTGATTTCCGGGGTGCGCAGCGATGTCGCGGTGAAGGTGTTCGGTGATGACATGGCGGTGCTCAACCGCACCGCCGCGCAGATCGCCGCCAGCCTGCAGCAGGTGCCGGGGGCTTCGGAGGTGAAAGTCGAGCAGACCACTGGCCTGCCGGTGCTGACCATCGATATCGACCGTGACAAGGCTGCGCGCCACGGCCTGAACGTGGGCGATGTGCAGGACGCCATCGCCATCGCCGTGGGCGGGCGCAGCGCTGGCACGCTGTATGAGGGCGACCGCCGCTTCGACATGGTGGTGCGTCTGTCCGAAACGCTGCGCACCGATGTCGATGGGCTGTCCAGTCTGCTGATCCCAGTGCCCGCCAATGCCGCGAGCGGCGCGACGCAGATCGGTTTCATCCCGTTGGCGCAGGTGGCCACGCTGAACCTCGAGCTGGGCCCGAACCAGATCAGCCGCGAGGATGGCAAGCGCGTGGTGGTGGTCAGCGCCAACGTGCGCGGGCGTGACCTGGGGTCGTTCGTCGAGCAGGCGTCGCAGGCCTTGATCGACCAGGTGCAGATCCCACCTGGCTACTGGACCCGCTGGGGTGGCCAGTTCGAGCAGTTGCAGTCGGCAGCCGAGCGCCTGCGGGTGGTGGTGCCGGTGTCGCTGCTGCTGGTGATGGCCTTGCTGCTGATGATGTTCAACAACCTCAAGGACGGGTTGCTGGTGTTCACCGGCATTCCCTTCGCCCTCACCGGGGGCGTGCTGGCGTTGTGGTTGCGCGACATTCCGCTGTCTATCTCCGCCGGCGTGGGCTTTATCGCGCTTTGCGGTGTGGCGGTGCTCAATGGCCTGGTGATGATCGCCTTCATCCGCAACCTGCGCGAGGAAGGGCGTGGCCTGCGCGCCGCGGTCGAGGAGGGTGCCTTGACCCGCTTGCGGCCAGTGCTGATGACCGCGCTGGTGGCGTCGCTGGGGTTCATCCCGATGGCCCTTGCCACCGGTACCGGTGCCGAGGTACAGCGACCGCTGGCGACGGTGGTGATCGGCGGCATCCTGTCGTCGACGGCGCTGACCTTGCTGGTGCTGCCGGCGTTGTACCAGTGGGCGCATCGGCGCGATGAGCCAGGGGTAGCGTAGGCCCCTGCCGCGGGGGGGGGGGGGGGGGGGGGGGGGGGG
>NZ_JBMDJI010000029.1:0-55475 GCF_057809115.1 Pseudomonas sp. FG47 | reverse complement strand
GGGGCCCGAGGCGGCCCTTGTCGTTACTGGTCATTTGCCGGGGTCCTGATAGATTTACTAGTTGCAAACCCCTTTTCAATGTGGTTGGGCTTGCGCAAACGTTGCGTCCAATGACTTGAGGAGAGGTCCATGACTACTTCCCTGGGTGTGCGCATGGGTGCCGAGCTGGTCGGTACCTTCTGGTTGGTACTCGGTGGTTGTGGCAGCGCGGTGCTGGCCGCCAGTTCGCCGGTCGGCATCGGGGTGCTCGGCGTCGCGTTCGCCTTCGGCCTGACCGTGCTGACCATGGCCTTCGCCATCGGCCATATCTCCGGTTGCCATCTCAACCCCGCCGTGTCGTTCGGCCTGGTGGTGGGTGGGCGGTTTCCGGCTAAAGAATTGCTGCCCTACGTGGTTGCCCAGGTGATCGGCGCGATTCTCGCCGCGGCGGTGATCTATTTCATCGCCAGTGGCAAGGCCGGCTTCGAGCTGGCCAACGGGCTGGCTTCCAACGGTTATGCCGAACACTCGCCGGGTGGCTACAGCCTGGCGGCGGGCTTTGTCAGCGAGGTGGTGATGACCGCGATGTTCCTGGTGATCATCATGGGTGCCACCGATGCCCGGGCGCCGGCTGGGTTCGCGCCGATCGCCATTGGCCTGGCGCTGACCTTGATCCACCTGATCTCGATCCCGGTCACCAACACTTCGGTGAACCCGGCACGTAGCACCGGGCCTGCCTTGTTCGTCGGCGGCTGGGCGCTGCAACAGCTGTGGCTGTTCTGGCTGGCACCGCTGATCGGCGCGGCGATCGGCGGTGCGCTGTACCGAGGCTTGGCGAAACAGCCTTAGCGCTGGTGCACGCGACGTCCGGCGGCGTAGGTTTCGCGCACGGTACGGTCGTCGCCCAGGGTGGTGAGCACGAACAGGGTTTCCTCGATATTCTTCGACTGCTGTAGGCGGTAGTCCAAGAGCGGGGTGGCCTTGTAGTCAAGCACCACGAAGTCGGCATCATTACCCGGGCGCAGGCTGCCGATGCGGTCGTCCAGGCGCAGCGCGCGAGCGCCGCCGAGAGTGGCCAGGTACAGCGACTTGTACGGGTGCAGGCGCGCGCCTTGCAGCTGCATTACCTTGTACGCCTCGTTCAGGGTGTTGAGCAGCGAGAAGCTGGTGCCGGCGCCGACATCGGTGCCCAGGCCGACATTGACCTTGAGGCGCTCGGCCTGGGGCAGGTTGAACAGGCCGCTGCCGAGGAACAGGTTGGAGGTCGGGCAGAAGGCGATGGCCGAACCGGTTTCGGCCAGGCGCTGGCATTCGCTGTCGCACAGGTGCACGCCGTGGGCGAACACCGAGCGCTCGCCGAGCAGCTCGAAGTGGTCATAGACATCCAGGTAGCCTTTCTGCTGCGGGAACAGCTCCTTGACCCAGTCGATCTCCTTGAGGTTCTCCGACAGGTGGGTGTGCAGGTAGACGCCTGGGTGCTCCTTGAGCAACTGGCCGGCCACGCTCAACTGTTCCGGCGTGCTGGTCGGGGCGAAGCGCGGGGTCACCGCGTAGTGCAGGCGGCCCTTGCCGTGCCAGCGCTCGATCAGTGCCTTGCTGTCGCGGTAGCTGGATTCGGCGGTGTCGGTGAGGTAGTCGGGGGCGTTGCGGTCCATCATCACCTTGCCGGCGATCAGGCGCAAGTCCAGGCGTTCGGCCTCCTCGAACAGGGCGTTGACCGACTCCGGATGCACGCTGCCGAACACCAGCGCGGTGGTGGTGCCATTGCGCAGGAGTTCGGCGAGGAAGATCTTCGCCACCTGGTCGGCGTGGGCCTTGTCGGCGAACTGCTTCTCGCACGGGAAGGTGTAGGTGTTCAGCCAGTCCAGCAACTGCTCGCCGTAGGAGCCGATCATGCCGGTCTGCGGGAAGTGGATATGGGTGTCGATGAAGCCCGGGGTGATCAGGGCGTCCTGGTAGTGTTGCACCGGGATGTCGGCGTCGAGGGTCGGCAGCAGTTCGCTGGCATGGCCCAGGGCGCTGATGCGGCCGCCGTCGACTACCAGCAGGCCGTCTTCATAGTATTCGCAGGACGCCTCCAGGCCGACCTCGGCGGGGTCGGCGATGCTGTGCAGGATGGCGGCTCGGTAGGCTTTGCGGGTTGCGCTCATGGGGCTCTCGTCAAAGGGTCTGGCTGCGTCGCGAGGACGGCAGCAACTGGGCGATGGGGCCTGAATTGGCGGCAGCGTCGTGCTGGCCGAAGCAGGCGTTGTAGGTGGCAATGATTTCGGCGGCGATGGACACGGCGATCTCGATCGGCAGCTTGCCCTTGACCTCGGCCAGGCCCATCGGGCAGCGCATGCGCGCCATCAGCGCGTCTTCGAAGCCGCGCTCGCGCAGGCGGTGCTCGAACTTGACACGCTTGGTCTTCGAGCCGATCAGGCCGAACCAGGTGAAGTCGTTGCGCTTGAGGATCGCGGCGGTCAGCTCCAGGTCCAGCTGGTGGTTGTGGGTCATGACGATGCAGTAGCTGCCGGCGGGTAGGTCGGCGACTTCGTCGACCGGCTCTTCGCTGACGATTTTGCTCACCCCATTGGGGATGACCTCGGGGAATTCCTGTTCGCGCGAATCGATCCAGCGCACCCGGCAGGGCAGCGCGGCGAGCAAGGGTACCAGAGCCCGGCCGACATGGCCCGCGCCGAACACGGCGATCTCGGCCTGCACCCCGGTCATCGGCTCGAACAGCAGCACGGTGGCGCCGCCGCAGCACTGGCCGAGGCTGGCGCCGAGGCTGAAGCGCTCCAGGTGCGGGGTGCTGCGGTGTTCCTCCAGCATCTGCCGGGCGATGTGCAGGGCCTTGAACTCCAGGTGGCCGCCGCCGATGGTGTCGTACAGCGCGCTGGCGCTGACCACCATCTTCGAGCCGGCGTTGCGCGGCGTGGAGCCGCGCTCCTCGATGATGGTCACCAGCACGCAGGGTTCGCCGCGCGCTTGATGCTCGGCGAGGGCGTTGATCCATTGGTGCATGTCTTCAATCCTCCTCGTGCCCTTTGTAGGAGCGGCCTTGTGTCGCGAAAGGGGCGCGAAGCGGCCCCAACATCTGTGCAGCGATGAAGATTTCTGGGGCTGCTACGCAGCCCTTTCGCGACACAAGGCCGCTCCTACAGGGTCCCGCGTTTTCAGTGGGTGACAGTTTCCAAAGCGGGCTCCACAGGCTGCTGCGCAGCCACCGCCTTGCGCATCTGCTCGCAGCCCCACAGCACCCGCTCCGGCGTCGATGGCGCGTCGATGTTCGGTTGCACCCGGTAGTCGGCGATGCTCGCCACCGCATCCTTGATCGCGCACCAGGCGGCGATGCCGAGCATGAATGGCGGCTCGCCCACGGCCTTGGAATGGAACACCGTGTCCTCGGGGTTCTTGCGGTTCTCCACCAGCTTGACCCGCATGTCCAGCGGCATGTCGGCCACCGCCGGGATCTTGTAGCTGGCCGGGCCGTTGGTCATCAGCTTGCCCTTGGCGTTCCACACCAGTTCCTCGGTGGTCAGCCAGCCCATGCCCTGGATGAAGCCGCCTTCCACCTGGCCGATGTCGATGGCCGGGTTCAGCGAGTCTCCCACGTCATGCAGGATGTCGGCGCGCAACATCTTGTACTCGCCGGTCAGGGTGTCGACGATCACTTCCACGCAGGCGGCGCCGAAGGCGAAGTAGTAGAACGGGCGGCCACGGGCCTGGGTGCGGTCGTAGAAAATCTTCGGAGTACGGTAGAAACCGGTGGTCGACAGCGACACCTGGGCGAAGTAAGCCTGCTGCACCAACTGCTCGAAGCTGACGATCTGCTCGCGCACGCGCACATGGCCGTTGCGGAACTCGACGTCTTCCTCGGTGACGTTGTAATGCCGCGCGGCGAACTCGGTGAGGCGCTTCTTGAGTATCTCGGCGGCATTCTGCGCGGCCTTGCCGTTCAGGTCGGCACCGCTGGAAGCGGCGGTGGGCGAAGTGTTGGGCACCTTGTCGGTGTTGGTGGCGGTGATCTGGATACGGTTGAAGTCCACCTGGAACACCTCTGCCACCACCTGGGCGACCTTGGTGTTCAGGCCCTGGCCCATCTCGGTGCCGCCGTGGTTGAGGTGGATGCTGCCGTCGGTGTAGATGTGGATCAAGGCGCCGGCCTGGTTGAGGAAGGTGGCGGTGAACGAGATGCCGAACTTTACGGGGGTCAGCGCCAGGCCTTTCTTCAGCACCGGGCTGTTGGCGTTGAAGCGACGGATCGACTCGCGGCGCTCGTGGTAGTCGCTGCTGGCCTCCAGTTCGGCGGTCATCTCGTCGAGCATGTTGTGCTCGACGGTCTGGTAGTAGTGGGTGACGTTGCGCTCGGTCTTGCCGTAGTAGTTGGCCTTGCGCACCGCCAGTGGGTCGAGGGCCAGGTGGCGGGCGATATGGTCCATCACCTGCTCGATGGCGACCATGCCCTGCGGCCCGCCGAAACCGCGGTAGGCGGTGTTGGAGGCCGTGTTGGTCTTGCAGCGGTGGCCGTGCACGGTAGCGTCGCCCAGGTAGTAGGCGTTGTCGGAGTGGAACATGGCGCGGTCGACGATCGAGCCGGACAGGTCCGGCGAGTAGCCACAGTTGCCGGCCAGATCGAAATTGATCCCGTGCAGGCGGCCTGTGTCGTCGAAGCCTACGTCGTACTCGACATAGAACGGGTGGCGCTTGCCGGTCATGGTCATGTCCTCGACCCGTGGCAGGCGCATCTTGGTTGGCTGGCCGGTCAGGCGCGCGATCACCGCGCACAGGCACGCGGGGCTGGCAGCCTGGGTCTCCTTACCGCCGAAACCGCCACCCATGCGGCGCATGTCGACGACGATCTTGTGCATCGGCACGTCGAGCACCTCGGCCACCAGCTTCTGCACCTCGGTGGGGTTCTGCGTGGAGCAGTAGACGATCATGCCGCCGTCTTCGCTGGGCATTACCGAGCTGATCTGGGTTTCCAGGTAGAAGTGCTCCTGGCCACCGATGTGCAGGGTGCCCTGGATACGGTGCGGGGCGCTGGCCAAGGCGGCGACCGAGTCGCCGCGCTGGTGGGTGTGGCTGTCGAGCACGAAGTGCTTCTTGCGCAGGGCTTCGACCACGTCGAGCACTGGCTCCAGGTCTTCGTACTCGACGATGGCGGCCATGGCGGCGCGGCGGGCGGTGTCCAGGTCGCGGGCGGCCACGGCGAGTACCGGCTGGCCGAAGAACTCGACCTTGTCGATGGCCAGCAGCGGGTCGCCAGCGACCACTGGGCCGATGTCCTTGAGGCCTGGGATGTCTTCATGGGTAATGGCGATACGCACGCCTTCGAATTGGTAGCAGGGCGTGGTGTCGATGCGCAGGATACGCGCGTGGGCGCGGTCGGCGGTGCGCGCATAGACGTGCAACTGGTTGGGGAATTCCAGGCGGTCGTCGATGTACACCGCCTCGCCGGCCACGTGCTTGTCGGCGCTGTCGTGCTTGAGGCTGCGGCCGACCCCGGTGGTCAGGCCCTGGCTGAACAATGCGGCCATCTCGGCCTGGCTCTTGACGGCGTGATGGTTAGACATAGGCGGTCACCCGGGTTTCGATGTGCGGTGTTTGCAGTTCGATGAAGTACTTGCGCAGCAGGTTCTGCGCGGTCAGCAGGCGGTACTCGCGGCTGGCGCGGAAGTCGCTGAGCGGGGTGAAGTCCTCGGCCAGGGCCTGGCAGGCGCGTTCGACGCTGGCCTGGTTCCAGGGCTTGCCGCGCAGCGCGGCTTCGCAGGCGCGGGCGCGTTTCGGGATTGCCGCCATGCCGCCAAAGGCGATGCGCACGCCGCTGACCACGCCGTTGTCGAGGCTCAGGTTGAATGCCGCGCACACCGCGGAGATATCGTCATCCAGGCGCTTGGACACCTTATAGGCGCGGAACGTCCAGTCGTTGCTGGCGCGCGGCACGATGATCTTCTCGATGAACTCGCTGTCCTGGCGCGCGGTGATGCGGTAGTCGATGAAGTAGTCCTCCAGCGCCAGGGTGCGTTGGCGCTCGCCCTGGCGCAGGACGATCTGCGCATCCAGGGCGATCAGCAGGGGCGGCGAATCGCCGATCGGCGAGGCGTTGCCAATGTTGCCGCCCAGGGTGCCCTGGTTGCGGATCTGCAGCGAGGCGAAGCGGTGCAGCAGGGCGCCGAAGTCGGGGTATTCCTCGTTGAGCGCGGCGTAGCAGTCGGTCAGCGGGGTGGCGGCGCCGATCTCCAGGTGGCTGGCGCGCTTGTCGATGCGCTTGAGCTCGGCGACATGGCCGACGTAGATCATCACCGGCAAGGTGCGGTGGAACTGGGTGACCTCCAGGGCCAGGTCGGTGCCGCCGGCCAGCAGCCGGGCTTCGGGGTGCGAGCTGTACAGCTCGGCCAGGTCGGCCACGGTCAGCGGCACCAGGCAGCGCTTGTCGCCGCTGTTGAGCTCGCCGGTCTGTTGTGGGGCGATGGCCTTGAGGCGGGCGATGGTCTGTGCCTGTTGGGCGTCGAACTGGTCGCGGCAGGGGCGCGCGCAGCTCTGTTCGGCGGCGTCGAGGATCGGCCGGTAGCCGGTGCAACGGCACAGATTGCCAGCCAGTGCTTCCTGGGCCTGGTGCAGGTCGTGGCCGCTGCTGTTCTTCTGCAAGGCGAACAGCGACATGACGAAGCCTGGGGTGCAGAAGCCGCATTGCGAGCCATGGCAGTCGGCCATGGCCTGTTGCACGCTGTGCAGTTCGCCCTGGTGCTTGAGGCCCTCGACGCTGATCAGCTGTTTTCCGTGCAGCGACGAGACGAACGTCAGGCATGAGTTCAGGCTGCGGTAGCGGATGCTGTCGCTGCCCTGTTCGTCCTGTAGCAGTTCGCCGACGACCACGGTACAGGCGCCGCAGTCGCCGCTGGCGCAGCCTTCCTTGGTGCCGGGCTTGCCCAGGTGCTCGCGCAGGTATTGCAGCACCGTCATGTTCGGGTCCAGGGCGTGCTCGCTGCGCAGCTCCTGGTTGACGAGAAACTGGATCACGGGGGAGGGCCTCGCAATGGTTTTATTGTTGTTCGGGCGGACTCTAAGCAACGCTTGACCTTGTGGTCAATAATTTTCTGACCCAAAGGTCAAGATTTTGCTCGAACCCTTTCCAAACCGCCTCATCGAGCCTTTTCCCAAGCATAGTTCGCGGCGTGGCCCACGCTCGACCCGACAGTCGCACAAAGCACCTCGTCGCGCTGCGCGAGCGCAGGGCAAGTGCGCTACAATCGCGCCCTTGTGCACAGCTACCCAGATCGCGAAGGAAAACCATGACGTTCAAGGCGCCGGACAGCCTCTCCGAGCAAATTGCCCACTACCTGGCCGAGCGGATCATCCGCGGCGAACTCGCACCCGGCGAGCGCATCCAGGAGCAGAAGGTCACCCAGGCCCTCAACGTCAGCCGCGGCTCGGTGCGCGAGGCGCTGCTGATCCTCGAACGTCGCCACCTGGTGGCGATCCTGCCGCGTCGCGGCGCCCATGTGACCGAGCTGGACGAAAATAGCGTGCGCAGCCTGTGCACCCTGATGGGCGAGTTCTACATCTTGCTGGGCAACGCCGTCGCCGAGCATTGGCGCAGCGACAGCGACCTGCGCCCGTTCCTGGAGATCCAGCAGCGTTTGCAGCAGGCCCACGTCGGCAAGGACATCAAGGCCTTCGTCGCCGACAGTTTCGCGGTGATGCGCGCGGCTTATCCGTTCGCCAACAACCCGTACCTGCAGGAGACCGTCGAGAACCTGCAGCCGGCCATGAGCCGTGCCTATTACCTGGCCCTCGACCAGCGCCAGGCCAGCATGGTCGACTACCTCACCCTGTTCGCCAGCCTGCTCGAGGCGGTGGTCGCCCGCGACCTGCCGCGCATCCGCGAGGTCCTCACCGCCTATTGCCAGCGCAGCTGCGAGCTGGTGCTGGCGGCGCTGGCGCGAGCCTGAAGCCATGCGCCTGAAGTGCATTCGCCTGGCCGGGTTCAAGTCGTTCGTCGACCCGACCACCGTCAACTTCCCCAGCAACATGGCGGCGGTGGTCGGCCCTAATGGCTGCGGCAAGTCCAACATCATCGACGCGGTACGCTGGGTGATGGGCGAGAGTTCGGCGAAGAACCTCCGTGGCGAGTCGATGACCGACGTCATCTTCAATGGCTCCACCAGCCGCAAGCCGGTCAGCCAGGCGAGCATCGAGCTGGTGTTCGACAACAGCGACAACAGCCTGGTGGGCGAGTACGCCGCTTATGCCGAGATCTCGATCCGGCGCAAGGTCACCCGTGACGGTCAGAACACTTATTACCTGAACGGCACCAAGTGCCGGCGCCGGGATATCACCGATATCTTCCTCGGCACCGGCCTGGGGCCGCGCAGCTACTCGATCATCGAGCAGGGCATGATCAGCAAGCTGATCGAGGCCAAGCCCGAGGAACTGCGCAACTTCATCGAGGAAGCGGCGGGGATCTCCAAGTACAAGGAGCGCCGCCGCGAAACCGAAAACCGCATTCGCCGCACCCAGGAAAACCTGGCGCGCCTGACCGACCTGCGCGAGGAGCTGGAGCGCCAGCTCGAACGTCTGCACCGCCAGGCCCAGGCTGCCGAGAAGTACCGCGAGTACAAGGCCCAGGAACGTCAGCTCAAGGCGCGCCTGTCGGCCTTGCGCTGGCGTGAACTGGATGCCCGCGTGCGTCAGCGAGAGACGGTCATTGGCGACCAGGAGATCGCCTTCGAGGCGCTGGTGGCCGAGCAGCGCAACGCCGACGCCAGCATCGAGCGCTTGCGCGATGGCCATCACGAGTTGTCCGAGCATTTCAATCAGGTGCAGGGCCGCTTCTATTCGGTGGCCGGTGATATTGCCCGGGTCGAGCAGAGCATCCAGCATGGCCAGCAGCGCCTGCGCCAGTTGCAGGACGACCTCAAGGAGGCCGAGCGCACCCGCCTGGAAACCGAGTCGCACCTGGGGCACGACCGCACCTTGCTGGCGACCCTTGGCGAAGAATTGGCGATGCTCGAACCGGAGCAGGAGCTGACCCTGGCCGCAGCCGAGGAGGCCGCCGCGACCCTGGAGGAAGCTGAGCTTGGCATGCATGGCTGGCAAGAACAGTGGGACGGCTTCAACACCCGCTCCGCCGAGCCGCGCCGCCAGGCCGAGGTGCAGCAGGCTCGCCTGGCGCAGCTCGAATCCAGCCTGGAGCGCCTGGCCGAGCGCCAGCGCAAGCTCGGCGAGGAGGGCGAGCAACTCGGTGGTGATACCCAGGACACCGAGACGTTCGATCTGGGCGAGCAAGTGGCCAGCAGCGAGTTGCTGCTCGAGGAGCTGCACCTGCAAGAGCAGCAGGTGGTCGAGCGCCTGGAAGGGTTGCGCGAACAATTGCAGCAGACCAGCCAGGCGCAACAGCAACAGCAGGGTGATCTGCAGCGCCTGGGCGGGCGCCTGGCCTCGCTGGAGGCCTTGCAGCAGGCTGCGTTGGAGCCCGGTGTGGGGGCCGCCGACTGGCTGCGCGCCCAGGGCCTGGAGCAGTGCCCGCGCCTGGCCGAGGGGCTGCGGGTCGAGCCCGGTTGGGAGCTGGCGGTGGAAACGGTGCTTGGCGCAGACCTGCAGGCCGTGTTGCTGGACGACTTCGCCGGCCTGGACTTCGCCGCGCTGGAGCAGGGCGATCTGCGCCTGCTGCTGGCCGTGGACGAGGGCTCGCGCGTTGCCGGCAGCCTGCTCGACAAGGTCGAGGGGCGGGCCGATCTGTCGGCCTGGCTGGGGCAGGTCAGGCCGGTTGAAACGCTGGAGCAGGCGTTGGCGCAGCGGGCGTCGCTGGCTGCTGGGCAAAGCCTGGTCAGCCGCGACGGATACTGGGTCGGGCGGCATTTCCTGCGGGTCAGCCGCGGGGGTGAATCCCAGGGCGGCGTGCTGGCCAGGGGCCAGGAAATCGAACGCCTGGCCCAGGAGCAGCTGGAGCAGGAGGCGTCGCTCGAACAGCTTGACGAGCAACTGCAGCGCCTGCGTGAACAACAGCTCGACCTGGAGGAGCAGCGCGAGCAGTTGCGCCGTCGCAGCCAGGACGAGAGCCGCCAGCACGGTGAGCTCAAGGCGCGCCTGTCGGCTGGCCGAGCCCGGGCCGAACAGCTCGAACTGCGCCGCCGACGCTTGCACGAAGAATTGGCCGAGCTCCAGGAGCAGCGCGCCCTGGAGCACGAGCAGTTGGGCGAGGCGCGCCTGCTGTTGCAGGAGTCACTCGACCTGATGGCCCAGGACACCGAGCAGCGCGAGCAACTGATGGCGCGCCGCGACACCCTGCGCGAAGGCCTTGACCGGGTCCGCCAGGAAGCCCGCCAGTATAAGGATCACGCCCATCAACTGGCCGTGCGCCTGGGCTCGCTGCGCGCCCAGCACGATTCCACCCGCCAGGCCCTCGAGCGCCTGGAGCAGCAGGCCGCGCGCCTGAGCGAGCGCCAGGAACAACTGAACCTGAATCTGGAGGAGGGCGAGGCGCCGCTCGAAGAGCTGCGCCTGAAGCTCGAGGAGCTGCTCGAGCGACGCATGAGTGTCGATGAGCAGATGCGCCAGGCCCGCCTGCACATGGACGAGGCCGACCGCGAACTGCGCGATGCCGAACGCCGCCGCACCCAGGCCGAACAGCAGTCGCAGATGCTGCGCGGCCAGTTGGAGCAACAGCGTCTGGAGTCCCAGGGGCTGGATGTGCGGCGCAAGACCCTGCAGGAACAATTGCTGGCCGACGGCTACGATCTTCAGGGCGTGCTCGCCACGCTCGAGGCCGATGCCAGCGAGCAAGGCACCGAGCAGGAGCTGGAGCAACTCGAGGCGCGTATTCAGCGCCTGGGCGCGATCAACCTGGCGGCCATCGAGGAGTACGAACAGCAGTCCGAGCGCAAGCGCTACCTGGATGCCCAGGACGCCGACCTGGTCGAGGCGCTCGATACCCTGGAAAACGTCATTCGCAAGATCGACAAGGAAACCCGGAACCGCTTCAAGGATACCTTTGATCAGATAAATGCCGGATTACAGGCACTTTTCCCAAAAGTTTTCGGTGGCGGCAGCGCTTATCTGGAACTGACGGGCGAAGATCTACTCGATACAGGGGTGACGATCATGGCGCGCCCGCCGGGCAAGAAGAACAGCACCATCCATTTGCTGTCCGGCGGCGAGAAGGCATTGACGGCACTGGCACTGGTGTTCGCCATCTTCAAGCTGAATCCGGCGCCGTTCTGCATGCTCGACGAGGTCGACGCGCCGCTGGACGACGCCAACGTTGGCCGCTATGCGCGACTGGTGAAGGAAATGAGCGAAACCGTGCAGTTCATCTACATCACCCATAACAAGATTGCCATGGAGATGGCGGATCAACTGATGGGGGTGACCATGCACGAGCCGGGTTGTTCACGTCTTGTAGCAGTTGATGTGGAAGAGGCCATGGCCATGGTTGACACATGAGGTGTATGAAAGAGGTCGATCTTGTAGGCAATTTCCTCGGCAGATGCGACAGACGGTGTAAAGTTGCCTTTGGTCGTGCTAGCTTTATGTCACTTGTTTTTTGCGTGGGTAAAACGCCTGTCAGAACATAGAGTTGGCGCCACGTGTTAAAGGCCTTTGAAGCCTTTGTTTTCAAGCATATTTTTTATAGAGGCACGGGATTACATGGAAATCGGTCTGCGCGAGTGGCTGATCGTCATCGGCATCATTGTCATCGCCGGTATTCTTTTCGACGGCTGGCGCCGCATGCGCGGCGGCAAGGGCAAGTTGAAATTCCGTCTGGACCGTAGCTACGCCAACGTTCCGGACGATGAGGGCAGCGCCGAGGTGCTTGGCCCTGCACGTGTGCTGGATACCCATAAAGAGCCCGAGCTGGACGAAAGCGACCTGCCCTCGGTGAGCGCGCCCGCGCGTGAACGCGAGCGTGAGCGCGAAGCCAAGCCGGCCAAGGCCGCCAAGCGTGGCAAACGCAACAACAGCGAACCGCAGCAGGGTGACCTGAACCTGGCCGCCGAGCCGCGCGAGCCCGACCTGTTCGACGAAGGCCGCGACGAGCTCGCCGCCGACAGCAAGCGCAATGGCAGCTTCGCCACAGCCAGCACCCCGGCCAAGGAGCTGCCGCCCGCCGAGGAGGTGCTGGTGATCAGCGTGATCTCCCGTGATGAAGGCGGCTTCAAGGGCCCTGCCTTGCTGCAGAACATCCTGGAAAGCGGCCTGCGCTTCGGCGACATGGACATCTTCCACCGTCACGAGAGCATGGCCGGTCACGGCGAAGTGCTGTTCTCCATGGCCAACGCGGTCAAGCCAGGGGTGTTCGACCTGGACGACATCGACCACTTCAGCACCCGCGCCGTGAGCTTTTTCCTCGGCCTGCCGGGCCCGCGTCACCCCAAGCAGGCGTTCGACGTGATGGTCGCCGCCGCCCGCAAGCTGGCCCATGAGCTCGATGGCGAACTCAAGGACGACCAGCGCAGCGTGCTGACCGCCCAGACCATCGAGCACTACCGCCAGCGCATCGTCGAGTTCGAGCGCCGCGCGCTGACCCAGAAACGCTGATGTACCCGAGCGAGTGGGCCTTGCCTCGCCCACTTCGCGATGATTCAAGCAAAAGAGCAGCCTGGGGCTGCTCTTTTGCTTTGCAAGAGAAGACGAAGAATGAACGCCGAATCCCGAATCCATGAGTTGCGTGCCGAGCTCGACCAGCACAACTACCGCTATTACGTGCTCGATGAGCCCAGCGTGCCGGACGCCGAATATGATCGCCTGTTCAGGGAGCTCAAGGCGCTGGAGGCCGAGCACCCGCACCTGGTGACCCCAGATTCACCGACCCAGCGCGTCGGCGGCGCGGCGCTTGCCGCGTTCAGCCAGGTACGTCATGAAATTCCCATGCTCAGCCTGGGCAATGCCTTCGAGGAAGACGACCTGCGCGATTTCGACCGCCGCGTGGTCGAGGGCCTGGACCTGCCGGGCGGCGACTTGTTCGCCACCCGCGCCGCCGTCGACTACAGCTGCGAGCCCAAGCTCGACGGCCTGGCGGTGAGCCTGCTGTACCGCGATGGCCAGCTGGTGCAAGGGGCCACCCGTGGCGACGGCAGCACCGGCGAGGACATCAGCGCCAACGTGCGTACCGTGCGCAACATCCCGCTGAAGTTGCAAGGGCAGGGCTGGCCGACGGTACTGGAAGTGCGGGGCGAGGTGTACATGAGCAAGGCCGGTTTCGACCGGCTCAATGCCGCCCAGGCCGAGGCCGGCGGCAAGACCTTCGCCAACCCGCGCAACGCCGCCGCCGGCAGCTTGCGCCAACTGGACTCGAAGATCACCGCCAGTCGCCCGCTGGAGTTCTGCTGCTATGGCGTTGGCCAGGTGTCCGAGCCGTTCGGCGACAGCCATATCGACATTCTCGAGAAGCTCAAGACCTGGGGTCTGCCGATCAGCCGCGAGCTGCGTCACGCCGCCGGGATCGAGGAGTGCCTGGCCTATTACCGCGATATCGGCGCCCGTCGCAACGACTTGCCCTACGAGATCGACGGCGTGGTGTTCAAGGTCAATGCCCTGGCCGCGCAGCGCGAACTGGGCTTCCGCGCCCGTGAGCCGCGCTGGGCCATCGCCCACAAGTTCCCGGCCATGGAAGAGCTCACCGAGGTGCTCGATGTCGAGTTCCAGGTCGGCCGTACTGGCGCGGTGACTCCGGTGGCCCGCCTCAAGCCGGTCAAGGTCGCCGGGGTCACGGTGTCCAACGCCACCTTGCACAACATGGACGAGATTGCCCGCCTGGGCCTGCGCATTGGCGACACGGTGATCATCCGCCGGGCCGGTGACGTGATTCCCCAGGTAATGCAGGTGGTGCTCGAGCGTCGCCCCGCGCATGCCCGCGCGGTCGAGGTGCCGAGCAGTTGCCCGGTGTGCGGCTCGCAGGTCGAGCGCACCCAGCTGGTCAAGCGCAGCAAGGGCAAGGAAACCACCAGTGAAGGCGCGGTGTACCGCTGCGTCGGGCGCCTGAGCTGCGCTGCCCAGCTCAAGCAGGCGATCATCCACTACGTGTCGCGCCGGGCCATGGATATCGACGGCCTGGGCGAGAAGAGCGTCGAGCAGTTGGTCGATGAGAACCTGATTCGCTCGCCAGCCGACCTCTACCAGCTCGCGTTCGAGCAGGTGGTCGCTCTCGAAGGTTTCGCCGAGGTCTCCAGCCGCAAGTTGCTGGAGGCCATCGAAGCCAGCAAGCGCCCGAGCCTGGCGCGCTTCATCTACGCCCTGGGCATCCCTGACGTGGGCGAGGAAACCGCCAAGGTGCTGGCGCGCTCGCTGGGCAGCCTGGCGCGGGTGCAGGTGGCCTTGCCGCAAGTGCTCACCTACCTGCCGGACATCGGCCTGGAAGTCGCCCACGAGATCCACAACTTCTTCGAGGACGAGCACAACCGCGCGGTGATCAGGCAATTGCTCGAGAGCGGCATGCAGTTGCAGGAGGAGGGCGAGCTGGCTGCCGAATTCGCGGCCAGCACCACCCTGGCCGGCATGCTCGCCAAGCTCGATATCCCGTCGGTGGGGCCCACCGGGGCCGAGAAGCTGGTCGACAAGCTGGGCACCCTGGACAAGATCATTGCCGCCGATGGCATCGACCTGCGCCAGGCCTTGAATACCAAGGCGGCCGACGGCGTGCGCGAGTTCTTCAAGGTCGAGGCCAACCAGCAGTTGGCCCGTGCCATCGAGGCCCAGTTGCTGGACTTCGGCATGCACTGGTCGTGCGAGAAGAAGACCGCCGAGGGCCTGCCCCTGGCCGGCCAGACCTGGGTACTGACTGGTACCCTGGAGCGCATGAGCCGCGATATCGCCAAGGACAAGCTGGAAAGCCTGGGAGCCAAGGTGGCGGGCTCGGTGTCCGGCAAGACCCACTGCGTGGTCGCCGGCCCCGGCGCTGGCTCCAAGCTGGCCAAGGCCGCTGAGCTGGGTGTTGCGGTGATGGACGAGGAGGCATTCGTGGGCTTCCTGGCGGAGCGCGGTATCAGCGTCTGAACCCGCTGGCCTTGTCGCGGGGCCAGCCCGCTCCCACAAGTCCTTGAGAAATGATGGTTTTTTCACGATCAAAGGTTGTAACTTCGCCCTGGCGCTGTACAATGGCGCGGCTCGTCACTTGGCGAGCCGTCGTGGTGGCCCCATCGGTCCCCCCGCATTGATTACCCGTTAACCTGGTCAGGCCCGGAAGGGAGCAGCCATAGCGGGAACATCGAGTGCCGGGGTGTGGCTGGTGGGGCCGCCTCCATTTCAGGCCCGCTAAAGCTCATGGTGCCTGCCGCGTCAGCCCTTCTTACGTCTGCATACGTCTTCGCACCTGCACAAAGCAGCGTGTGGCCTTATCATGCATCCCAGCGTTTCAGTCCGTTCGGCCAGGAGATAGCGACCGTGGAACATGTCGACGAGCTCACCCGCCAGAAAATCCGTGAGTGGCAACTGCGCCGCCTGGAAATCAAGGACCAGATGGCCGCCCAGCCCGAGCGTGTGCTGGAGCTGTCGCAGGTGCTCGACCAGATGGAAGAGGAGCATGAGCGGATTCTCGAGGAGGCAACCCCGCCGGCCAGCGTGACGCCCAGCGCCACGCCACTCGAGCTGCACCTGCAGGTCTCGGCGAAGAATGCGCGAGATCTGCGCAAGTTGCTCGAGCTGGCCTTGCACGAACTCGATGACGCCCTGGCCGAGCCTCGGCCGGGCAGCCAATGCGCCGACATGGCCGGCTCGCTCGGCGCCTACCGCTTCACGCTGAGCGCCGAGCCCGGCGAATCCTGAATGTTTGCCCGGAACCTGCGCCCTCATGCAGCCTGAACACTTCGACTTTTCCTGTCCGGTCTATTTGCCGGTGACCGCCGAGGTCTGCCAGGGGCTGTTGCAGGCCGAAGGCGCGCCCGCGCTCGAGGCCCTGAGCGAGCCCGAACTCGCAGCGTTGCTGGTGATCCAGAACCTGGCCCAGAGCGGCGCCAAGGTCGATGCGCTGGCCGCCGAGAAGGTGCTGGGGCGGTTGCTGGCCTGGGCAGTGGACGGGCCGCATTCGGCCGATGTCGGCCTGTTGTCGGAGGCGCGCCGACTGTTCGATGCGCGCAAGCTGTACTTCGGCCTTGAGGTAATCAAGGGCTCCCGGCTGCGCCTGCTCGATGCCGAACAGGTACGGGCGCGGGCCTACCTGCTGGCGGACGGCAAGTGGGATTTCGCTTTCCGTATCCGTCTGCAGCAAGACGGCGACCCGTTCAGCCAGCAGGTGACCACGGGCTTCGACAAGGAGCGCTGGCTGACCGTCGAACAGGACAAGCTGCTCAAGGTGGTGCGCGCCAACCTTGATGAAGACCTGCATGTGCAAGGTTATGCCGGGATCGGCAAGAGCTACCTGCTCGGCGCGCTGATGGACTGCCTGCCGCGGGGGCGGGTGCTGGCCCTGGCGCGCACGCCGGCCAAGCTGGGTGCCCTGCGCCAGCGCATGGGGCTGGATGCCCAGGCCAGGGTCGGCATGACCTTCGGCCAGTTCGCCCGCGCGCTGCTCAAGGAGGCCCGGCCGGCGGCCAAGGCGTCGCCGCGGGGGCCGGGCAAGCGCCGCCTGGCCGAAGAACTGGGCATCGTCGGGCTACGCCAGTACGACGCCGAGCATGCCCTGGATATCTGCCTTGAAGTGCTGCAACGCTACTGCGAGTCGCGGGACTACAGCCTGTCGAACCGCCACTTGCCGTTCTTTCGCCAGGCGCTGTCGGCCCTCGATGCGCAGGTGTTGCTGGAGTACGCCAGCCGGCTGTGGCGCTACCTGGAGGCGAACCCGGCCTGGGGCGCGCAGACCGGCTTCGAGGCTCTGCTGCTGATCAAGCGCGCGAGTTTGGCCGGTTGCAGCGTGCCCGGGCGTTTCAGCCATGTGATCATCGATGAGAGCCAGGATGTGCCGGCGTCGCTGCTGCAAACCATCGAGCGCGGCCGCCAGGTGCTGATCACCCTGGGTGATGAATACCAGAAGGCCAGTGGCGAGGTGGTGCGCCGCGAGCGCCAGGTGCGGCACAAGGACATGGCGTTCGCCGTGCGCTCCGGGCGCCAGGTCGAGCGCCTGATCAACCCGTTGATTGGCGTGCACTCGCAAAAATCCAAGGTGGCCTTCGAGGCGGCGGACGCCGTGGATGTCGGGATAGAGCACTTCCCTGAAGGTTTTGTGCCGCCCGAGGGTTGCGTGGTGCTGACAGCCTCGCGTTGGGACACCATGCGCTGGGCCATGGAACTGGTCGATTGCAACTGCCTGCTGAGCTTCCCCGACTGGCCCGACATGCGCCGCTTCATGGCCACGGCAGTCAGCCTGTTCAGGTCGGCGTTCCATGCCACGGGGCCGGATGCCGAGGGTCAGCACGGCTATTTTGCCCATCTGCTCGATTGGCGGCAGGTGCGTGAGTCGGAGCGCTTCGATGCGTCGTTCCAGTGGGTCGAGGCGCGCCTGGAAGCTGGGTTCAAGCTGGCCGACCTGACCCTGCTCGATGCCCGGGTCGCGGATCGGCGGGGCAGCCTGATCCTGATGCAGGCCGAGGAGGCCGGCGGGCTGGAGTTCGACCAGGTGCTGCTGACGCCAGAGTTGATGACCACCCAGCGCTTCAAGGATGCCTACGCATTCGATGTGCGGATCTGCGCGGTGTATATCGCCTTGTCGCGGGCGCGCCGGCAGTTGTACCTGCCGTACGATGTGCAGGAGTGGATCGACTACCACAAGAGCCAGCCGTTTCGCGAGTTGCACGGTTACTGAGGCTTGCTGGATGGGGCCTGGGAGCGCCCCGCGATACCGGCGAAGGCGCTGCCAGCCATCGCGGGGCGGGTTTCAGGCCTTGCTGGCTAATCTGCCGCGCTTGCCCTGGCTGGCCGATACCTGCATCAAGCGCTGGAATGTCGGGCAGTGCAGATGATGCGCTCCGGGGCAGGCCGCTGCATGGCGCAACCCTTTGCTCATGGCTTGCAAGCGTCGGACCTTGTGGTCGATCTCGTCGGCCTTGGCCAGCAACATCTGCCGGTCGACCTGCTGCTCAACGAGCATCGCCGCCACCTCGTCCAGGGAGAACCCGGCTGCCTGGCCGAGGGCGATCAGTGCCAGGCGTTCTGCTGTGTCGGCTGGAAACTGTCGGCGCTGGCCGCGGCCGGCCAGTGACTTGAGCAGTCCCTTGTTCGCGTAATAACGCAGTGTCGATGCAGGCACCCCGGTGCGCCGGGCGACATCGGCAATGTCCATGGCAATCCCCCTTGACTTGAAGTCGACTTCAACTTGCATGCTGCTTGGCAGGTACCTTTTCGTCAACTTGCCAAGGACTTTCACCGTGACTACCTCACTCCTCGGTCTCTGCATCGTGCTGGTCGGTATCGGCGCGACCCTGGTCATGGACCTGTGGACCTGGCTGCTCAAGCGCCTGGGCGTTACCACCCTGAACTACGCGATGATTGGCCGCTGGGCCGGGCATCTGCTGCAGGGGCGCTGGCGTCATGTGGCGATCGGCAAGGCCGCGCCAGTACGCGGCGAGCTCGGCTGGGGCTGGCTGATCCACTATGCCACCGGGCTGGCGTTCGCCCTGTTGCTGGTGGCGATGGTTGGGGAGCCCTGGCTGCGCGCACCTAGCCTGTGGCCAGCATTGCTGGTCGGGGCGGTGACCGTACTGGTGCCCTTGTGCGTCGTGCAACCGGCTCTGGGCGCCGGTTACTTCGCGGCGAACACCCCGGCGCCGCTGCGTAGTTGCCTGCGCAGCCTGGCGACGCACTGCGTGTTTGGCCTTGGGCTGTTCCTTAGCGCCTGGACCCTGGCCTGGTGCCTGCGGGGGTAGGCGGACAGGGCAGGAGGGCTTGGCGCCTTGGCGGTCTGCCCAGGCTTGCGCCTGGACGACAACGGCAGGGTGCAATTTTGGCCCCGCTCCGCTAGCATTAGCGCTCTTTCCGCCCGCTCCGGTCACGATGGTTTTTTGATGAGTTATCAGGTTCTTGCACGTAAATGGCGTCCGCGCTCGTTCCGCGAAATGGTCGGCCAGACCCATGTGCTCAAGGCTTTGATCAACGCCCTGGACAACCAGCGCCTGCACCACGCCTATCTGTTCACCGGCACCCGTGGCGTAGGCAAGACCACCATCGCGCGGATCATCGCCAAGTGCCTGAACTGCGAGACCGGCATCACCTCGACGCCCTGCGGCACCTGCTCGGTATGCCGGGAGATCGACGAGGGCCGCTTCGTCGACCTGATCGAGATCGACGCCGCCAGCCGCACCAAGGTCGAGGACACCCGCGAACTGCTCGACAACGTGCAGTATGCCCCCAGCCGCGGGCGCTTCAAGGTCTACCTGATCGACGAAGTGCACATGCTTTCCACCCACTCGTTCAACGCCCTGTTGAAGACGCTGGAAGAGCCGCCGCCCTACGTCAAGTTCATCCTCGCCACCACCGACCCGCAAAAGTTGCCGGCAACCATCCTGTCGCGCTGCTTGCAGTTCTCGCTGAAGAACATGAGCCCGGAGCGCGTGGTCGAACACCTTAGCCACGTGCTGGGCGCCGAGAACGTGCCGTTCGAGGACGATGCCCTGTGGCTGCTCGGGCGCGCCGCCGACGGCTCGATGCGCGACGCCATGAGCCTGACCGACCAAGCCATTGCCTTCGGTGAAGGGCGAGTGCTGGCAGCCGATGTGCGGGCGATGCTCGGCACCCTCGATCATGGCCAGGTGTACGGCGTGCTCCAGGCGCTGCTCGAGGGCGATGCCCGGGCGCTGCTGGAGGCGGTGCGTGACCTGGCCGAGCAAGGCCCGGACTGGAACGGCGTGCTCTCGGAAATGCTCAACGTGCTGCACCGGGTGGCCATTGCCCAGGCGCTGCCGGAGGCCGTCGACAACGGCCAGGGCGACCGCGACCGAGTGCTGGCGCTGGCTCAGGCCCTGCCGGCCGAAGACGTGCAGTTCTATTACCAGATGGGCCTGATTGGCCGCCGTGACCTGCCGTTGGCACCGGACCCACGTGGCGGCTTCGAAATGGTCCTGCTGCGCATGCTGGCGTTCCGTCCGGCCGATGCCGACGATGCGCCGAAGCCAGTGCTAAAGCCGGTGGGGATCAGCCAGGCCACAGCTGATCCAACCACACCGGTGGCAGCGGCGGCTGCTGTCGTCACGCCGCCAGTGGTGCCCGTTGCCGTGCCGGCCGAGGTTGTCGAGGCGGCCCCAGTGGCAGCGCCCGCGGCGGTCGAGCCAGCGACGCCAGAGCCCGTCTCTGAACCGGCGGTGCTGCCGGCAGCGGTCGAGGACGTCGTCGACTTGCCGTGGGAAGAGCCTGTCGCCGCGCCTGTGCCAGTGGCTATCGAACCTGAGCCTGAGCCGCCTGCCGCCGAACCGGCGCACTACCAGCCCGACGATGACGCGCCGCCGTTCGACCCGTCCGCCTACAGCCCGGCGGGCATGGAGCGCGATGACGAACCGCCAGGCGATGAGGATTACTACACCCCGGACAGCGACCCGGCCGGTTTCAGCTATCTGGACGAACTCGCCGAGCACGTCCAGGAAGAGCCCCCTGTCCAGGCGCCTGAACCCTTGCCCGCCGCTCAGCCGGCCACCGGTCTGGCCCTGCAATGGCTGGAATTATTCCCACAGTTGCCTGTCTCTGGGATGACAGGCAACATCGCCGCCAACTGTACCCTGATCGCCACCGAGGGCGACGATTGGCTGCTGCACCTGGACCCAGGCCAGGGCGCGCTGTTCAATGCCACCCAGCAACGGCGCCTGAACGACGCGCTCAACCAGCTGCTGGGGCGTAGCATCAACCTGAGCATCGAGTTGATCCGCCCCGAGCAGGAAACCCCGGCCCAGGCTGCAGCGCGCAAGCGCGCCAACCGCCAGCGCGACGCCGAAGTATCGATCGAGCAGGATCCGCTCATCCAGCAGATGATTCGGCAGTTCGGCGCGACGGTACGACAGGATACTATTGAGCCTGTAGACGCCCTGGTCAGCCAGGGTCAATGACGGATAACCATGCGGCCGGCCACGGGGCGGGCCGCATCACATGACCCAATCGAGGTACACCCCATGATGAAAGGTGGCATGGCCGGCCTGATGAAGCAGGCCCAGCAGATGCAGGAAAAGATGCAGAAAATGCAGGAAGAACTGGCCAATGCGGAAGTCACCGGCCAGTCCGGTGGCGGTCTGGTCAGCGTGGTGATGACCGGTCGTCACGACGTCAAGCGCGTCAGCATCGACCAGAGCCTGATGTCGACCGACGCTGACGACAAGGAAGTGCTCGAGGACCTGATCGCCGCGGCCCTGAACGACGCCGTGCGCAAGATCGAGCAGAGCAGCCAGGAGAAGATGGGCGGTATGACCGCCGGCATGCAGCTGCCGCCTGGTTTCAAGATGCCGTTCTGATCGACGGCTTGCGTCATTAAGGGGAGCAACGGCCCAGCGGTCGTTGCTCCCTTGTTCATTCTGATTCCTGAATTGGCAGGCCCGCACACATGAGCTTCAGCCCCTTGATCCGCCAACTGATCGACGCCCTGCGCATCCTGCCCGGCGTTGGCCAGAAAACCGCCCAGCGCATGGCCCTGCAGCTGCTCGAACGCGACCGCAGCGGCGGCGCGCGCCTGGCCCAGGCCCTGAGCCAGGCCATGGACGGCGTCGGTCATTGCCGCCAGTGCCGCACCCTGACCGAGCAGGAACTGTGCCCGCAATGCGCCGACCCGCGCCGCGACGACACGCAGTTGTGCGTGGTCGAAGGGCCGATGGATGTCTATGCGGTGGAGCAGACCGGCTACCGCGGTCGCTATTTCGTGCTCAAGGGGCACCTGTCGCCGCTTGACGGCCTGGGCCCTGATGCCATTGGCATTCCGCAGCTGATGGCGCGGATCGAGGAGCAGGGCACCTTCAGCGAGGTGATCCTGGCGACCAATCCGACAGTGGAAGGGGAAGCGACGGCGCATTACATTGCCCAACTGCTGACCGAGAAAGGCCTGGCGGCCACGCGCATCGCCCATGGCGTACCCTTGGGCGGCGAGCTGGAGCTGGTCGATGGCGGGACCCTTGCCCACGCCTTCGCCGGGCGTCGGCCAATTTCTCTGTAGGTCTTGCAAGGCATCGCGGGGCAGGCCCGCTCCCGCGCGGGTCAATACGCCTGGGAGCGGGCTTGCCCCGCGATCATTTCGGACGCGAACTCAGTATTCGCTTAGGGAAAACTCGGTCAGGCAGAAGGTCGGCACCCCGGCCGCCTGCAAGCGACGCGATCCTTCCAGCTCCGGCAGGTCGATGATCGCCGCCGCCTCGAATACCTGGGCGCCCGTGCGGCGCACCAGGTTGGCCGCGGCCAGCAGGGTGCCGCCGGTGGCGATCAAGTCATCGAAGATTAGCACCGAGTCCCCTTCGCAAAGGCTGTCGGCGTGGACTTCCAGGAAGGCCTCGCCGTATTCGGTCTGGTAGCCTTCGCTCAGCACGTCGGCCGGCAGTTTGCCTTGCTTGCGGAACAGGATCAGCGGCTTGTTCAACTGGTGGGCGATGATCGAGCCGATCAGGAAGCCCCGCGCGTCCATGGCGCCGATGTGGCTGAACTCGGCCTCGACATAGCGCTCGATGAACTGGTCGGCGACATAGCGCAGCCCGCGCGGCGACTGGAACAGCGGGGTGATGTCGCGGAAGATCACGCCCGGCTTGGGGAAGTCCACTACCGGGCGGATCAAGGCTTTGAGGTCGAAGGTGTCGCTGTGCATGGGACGGGTATCCTGGAAAAACCAAGGCGCCAGTATACCCTGTTCACACCAGGATCAGACCTCGAGCGCGCCACCGGCCAGTGCGCACAGCTGGATCGGATCGAGAATATGCACTTCCTTGCCTTCGGCCTTGAGCAAGCCATTTTGCTGGAAGCGGGTGAATACGCGGGACACGGTTTCCACGGCCAGGCCCAGGTAGTTACCGATCTCGTTGCGCGACATGCTCAGGCGGAACTGGTTGGCCGAGTAGCCGCGGGCGCGGAAGCGCGCGGACAGGTTGACCAGGAAGGTGGCGATGCGCTCGTCGGCGGTTTTTTTCGACAGCAGCAGCATCATCTGCTGGTCGTCGCGGATTTCGCGACTCATCACCCGCATCAGTTGGCGACGCAGTTGTGGCAGCTGCACCGACAGTTCATCGAGGCGCTCGAACGGGATCTCGCACACCGAGGTGGTTTCCTGGGCCTGGGCCGACACCGGATAGGCCTCGGTGTCCATGCCGGACAGACCGACCAGCTCGCTGGGCAGGTGGAAGCCGGTGATCTGCTCTTCGCCGCTGTCGCTGAGGCTGAACGTCTTGAGGGCGCCGGAACGTACTGCGTAGACCGAGCCGAAATTGTCACCCTGGCGGAACAGGAACTCGCCTTTCTTCAGTGGGCGGCCGCGTTTGACGATTTCATCCAGTGCATCCATGTCTTCCAGGTTCAGGGACAGGGGCAGGCACAGGGGGGCCAGGCTGCAATCCTTGCAGTGGGCCTGGTTGTGTGGGCGCAGTTTTACTGGCTCGGACATTTCTTTCGATCCTTGTGGGAAAGCACACATAAGCCGTAAGGATAACCCGTGGCATGGGCTGTAGGCCAGCATGCGCTTTTTTGGTGCGCGCCGGCTCCGGTCCGGTGGGGTGTTCCGGTACCGTACAACTGTCCATAGTGTGCCTCGAAAGGCCCGCTGTCCATGCGGTGAAACGCCTCAATAACCCTCAGATCACCCGTGAAAAACGTTGGCGGTTCTGCTGCGCCAGGTAGGCATCGAAGACCATGCATACCGAGCGTGCCAGCAGGCGCCCGGCCGGCAGGATGCGTATGCCCTGGGCGTCCAGGGTGATCAGGCCGTCGCGCTGCATGGCCTGCAACTGCGGCCAGAGATCGTTGAAGTAGCCGCGAAAATCAATGGTGAACGCCCGCTCGATTGGCTCGAAGTCCAGCTCGAAGTGGCAGATCAGTTGCTGGATGACGGCCCGGCGCAAGCGATCGTCCTGGTTGCACAGCAGGCCGCGCTGGGTCGCCAGCTGGGCGGTGGAAAGGGTGTCCTGGTAAGTGTTGAGGTCGCTGCTGTTCTGGCAGTAGAGGTCGCCGATCTGGCTGATCGCCGACACGCCCAGGCCGATCAGGTCGCAATGGCCGTGGGTGGTGTAGCCCTGGAAGTTGCGTTGCAGGGTGCCTTCTTCCTGGGCGATGGCCAGTTCGTCGTCAGGCAGGGCGAAGTGGTCCATGCCGATGTAGCGGTAGCCAGCGGCGGTCAGTTGGTCGATGGTGGCGTGCAGCATTTCCAGCTTGGCCGCGGGTGCCGGCAGATCGTTGCTGTCGATGCGCCGCTGGGGCATGAAACGTTCGGGCAGGTGCGCGTAGTTGAATACCGACAAACGGTCGGGCTGCAGGCGGATGACTTCCTCGACGGTCCGGGCGAAACCTTCCGGGGTCTGCTTGGGCAGGCCGTAGATCAGGTCGAGGTTGATCGAGCGGAACTGCAAGGTGCGCGCTGCCTCGATCAGGGTGCGGGTCTGCTCCAGGCTTTGCAGGCGGTTGACCGCGCGCTGCACGGCTGGGTCAAGGTCCTGCACGCCGAGGCTGACGCGGTTGAAGCCCAGTTCGCGCAACAGGCCCATGGTCGACCAATCGGCCTCGCGCGGGTCGATCTCGATGCCGTAGTCGCCGGAGTCGTCGTCCAGCAGGTTGAAGTGCTGGCGCAGGGTGGCCATCAGCTGGCGCAGTTCCACATGGCTGAGGAAGGTCGGCGTGCCACCGCCGAAGTGCAGCTGTTCAACAACTTGTTTAGGGTCGAGGTGGCAGGCGATCAGCTGGACTTCCTGCTCCAGGCGTTGCAGGTAGGGCGCGGCGCGGCCGCGATCCTTGGTGATGACCTTGTTGCAGGCGCAGTAGTAGCAAATATTGGCGCAGAACGGCACGTGCACGTACAGCGACAGCGGACGGGTGGCGCGACGGCTCTCGCGCAGGGCGTGGAGCAGGTCGAACGAGCCCACTTCGCCGTGCAGTTGCACGGCGGTCGGATAGGAGGTGTAGCGTGGCCCGGCCAGATCGTAGCGACGAATCAGGTCGGCGTCCCAACGTAGGTCGTCGAGCATGTGGGTGGTCCCCGGATAGAGCTGCAGTGTCCGGAGTCTAGGGGCGTCTGTAGGAATCTGTGTTGATTTGTATCAAGGGCAGTTGGCAGCCCTGTGATCAGTGCCCCATCAGCCAGTGCTGATGCGGCCCGGGCAGGGTCCACAAGCCGAACAGAATCACCAGTACGCCCCCGGCCATGCGCACCCCGCGCTTGCGCAGCAGTTTGCTTACGCGCTCGGCGGCCAGCCCGGTGGCCAGCAGCACCGGCCAGGTGCCGACGCCGAAGGCCAGCATCAGCGCCGCGCTGTGCAGCGCATCGCCCTGGCTGGCCGCCCACAGCAGGGTGCTGTACACCAGGCCGCAGGGCAGCCAGCCCCACAGGGCGCCAAGCAGCAGGGCGCGGGGCAGGCTGGAGACCGGCAGCAGGCGCGTGGCCAGCGGTTGCACATGGCGCCACAGCCCGCGCCCCAGTGCCTCGATGCGGGTCAGGCCGCTCCACCAGCCCGCCAGGTACAGGCCCATGGCAATCAGCAGCAATGCCGCCAGCACCCGCAGGCCGATCGCCAGCGGGCTGCTGGCCAGGGCCACCCCGGCCAGGCCCAGCAGCAGGCCGGCGCTGGCGTAACTGAGGATGCGCCCGAGGTTGTAGGCCAGCAGCAGGCGCAGGCGCTTGCCGCGTTGCTCGGGAGGGATGGCCAGGGTCAGGGCGCCCATCAGGCCACCGCACATGCCCAGGCAATGGCCGCCGCCGAGTAGGCCGAGCACCAGGGCCGAGCCAAGCAGGGGGATCAGTTCAGGCACGCGGGGCCGGTTCCTGGTCGTCAGGCTTGGCTTCGTCGTGCTTCACGGCGGCCTGGTGACGCGGGTCCTGGTCGTCGAACAGGATGCTGTGGGCCGGGCCTTCGAGGTCGTCGTACTGGCCGCTGTCCACTGCCCAGAAGAAGATGTACACGGCGACGCCGACCAACAGCAGGGCGGCGGGGATCATCACGTAGAGGGCGGGCATAGCGGTTTCCTTTCAGGCGACGGCGGCGCCTCGGCCGCGGCGGGCAGCCGGGTCAGGCGCAGGGCATTGAGCACCACGATCAGCGAGCTGACCGACATGCCGATCGCCGCCCATACCGGGGTGATCCAGCCGAGCGCGGCGAACGGCAGCATGAGGCCATTGTACAGGGTCGCCCAGAGCAGGTTCTCGACAATGTTGCGGCGGGTGCGCCGGGCCAGGTCGAAGGCCTGCACCAGCGCTTGCAGGCGGTTGGACAGCAGCACCGCGTCCGCGCTGGTCTTGGCAAGGTCGGTGGCGCTGCCCATGGCGATGCTGATGTCGGCGGCGGCCAGCACCGGCACATCGTTGACTCCGTCGCCCAGCATCAGCACCTTGCGACCCTCTGCCTGCAGGGCTTTCAGGTGGGCGAGCTTGTCGTCCGGGCGCAGGCCGCCGACGGCCTGGTCGATGCCCAGTTGCGCGGCCACCTCGGCGACCATTGGCGAGCTGTCGCCGGACAGCAGCAGGGTCTGCCAGCCACGCGCCTTGCAGGCGGTCACCAGGTCGGCGGCATCGTCGCGCAGGCGGTCGTCCAGGGCGAACCAGGCCAGTGGCCCCTGACGATCGCCCAGCAGCAGCCATTGGCCGCGCGGTTCGGGTACGGCGGGCACCTCGGCACCGCTCAGGGCGCAGACGAAGGTGGCCTGGCCAATGCGCAGGCGCTGGCCGTCCATGTCACCTTCCAGGCCCAGCCCCGGCACCGCATTGACCCCCTCGGCGGGCCGCGCGGCGCGGCCGAAGGCGCGGGCGATCGGGTGTTCGGAGCGGTTCTCCAGGGCGGCGGCCAGGGCCAGGCAGCTGTCGCTGTCCAGGCGCCCCAGCGGGCGCACGCTACGCAGTGCCAGGCGGCCTTCGGTGAGGGTGCCGGTTTTGTCGAAAATCACTGTGTCGATCTGGTTCATGCCCTCCAGCACGTGGCCACGGGTCACCAGCAGGCCTAGTTTGTGCAGGGTGCCGGTGGCGGCGGTGAGGGCGGTCGGGGTGGCCAGCGACAGTGCGCATGGGCAGGTGGCGACCAGCATGGCCAGGACGATCCAGAACGCCCGGGGCGCATCGAGTTGCCACCACGCCAGGCCGATGAGCGCCGCCGCCACCAGGGTGAACAGCAGAAACCACTGCGAGGCGCGGTCGGCGATCTCGGCCAGGCGCGGTTTTTCCGACTGGGCGCGTTCGAGCAGGCGCACGATGGCCGACAGTCGCGAGTCATGGCCCAGGGCCTGGACTTCCACTGTGAGCGAGCTTTCGACGTTGAGAGTGCCGCCGGTGACGCGGTCGCCGGCCTGGCGAGGCAAAGGCAGGTATTCGCCGGTCAGCAGCGACTCATCGACGCTGGAGCGACCGTCGACGATGCGCCCGTCGGCGGGTATCACCGCGCCGGGCAGCACCTGCACGCGGTCGCCGCACTGCAACTCGCCGAGCAGGATGCGTTCGGCCTGGCCGTCGGTCGTCACCCGCAGACACGAGGCCGGCAGCAGGTTGACCAACTGCGCGGTGGCTGCCGCGGTGCGTTCGCGGGCGCGGCGTTCGAGGTAGCGCCCGGTGAGCAGGAACAGCGCGAACATGCCCACGGTATCGAAGTACAGCTCGCCACTGCCGGTGATCGCGGTCCAGATGCCGGCGCAGTAGGCCAGGGCGATGGCCAGTGACACCGAGACATCCATGGTCAGGTGGCGGGTGCGCAGGTCGCGGGCGGCGCCCTTGAAGAACGGCGCACAGCTGTAGAACACGATGGGGGTGGTGAGGAACAGCGCGACCCAGCGCAGGATGGTGTGCATCTCTGGCGACAGGTCGATGTTGAATTCCGGCCAGGTGGCCATGGTCGCCATCATCGCCTGGAACCACAGCAGGCCGGCCACGCCGAGGCGGCGCAGGGCGCCGCGGTTTTCCCGGGCCAGCTGTTCGGCAGCCTGGTCGGGCTGGTAGGGGTGGGCGGCGTAGCCGATCTGGCGCAGCTCGGCGAGCAGCCTGGACAGTGGCAACTGGCTGTCGGCCCAGGTGACCAGCAGGCGGTGGTTGGACAGGTTCAGGCGGGCTTCGGCGACGCCGGGCAGGTTGCGCAGGTGCTTCTCGATCAGCCAGCCACAAGCAGCGCAACTGATGCCTTCGACCAGCAGCGTGGCTTCGGCCAGTTCGCCCTCGTGACGGACGAAGTTGCGTTGCACGTCGTCGCGGTCGTACAGCGCCAGTTCATCCTGCAGTTGGCGCGGCAGGGCCTCGGGGTTGGCGCTGGTGTCGCTGCGGTGCTGGTAGTAGTGCTCCAGGCCCCCGGCGACGATGGACTCGGCCACCGCCTGGCAGCCAGGGCAGCAGAATGCCCGCGGCGCGCCGAGCACCACGGCGGTGAAGCGGCTGCCGGCGGGGACGGGCAGGGCGCAGTGGTAGCAGGGGGTGGGTTGGGTCATTTTGGTGCGGTCTAGTATTTTGAGATTGTCGGGGCCGCTTTGCAGCCCTTTCGCGACACAAGGCCGCTCCTACAGGGGATCGCGTGTCCCTGTAGGAGCGGCCTTGTGTCGCGAAAGGGGCGCAAGGCGCCCCCAGCGGTACGGCGACTCATTGCTGATGCTCGGCACCTTGCAACGCCTCGTCCCCCAGCTGCAAGGTCACCCCATGCTCGACCTTCTCTTCCTCGAACAGCCGCCACACATGGTCGTCCTGGCTGCCCAGCAATTCGACGAAGCGCCGCCCCTGGACCTTGTCGTCGAGTTGGCCGACATAGCGCCCCGGTTCGCTGCGCGCCAGCGGGACCTTGCGGTCCTTGTCCGGCTGGGTCGGCGAGATCAGGTTCAGTTCCAGCGTCTGCGGGTCGCTGTTGCCGGTCAGGCGCACTTCGACCTCGCCGGTCAGCTCGTCCAGGTGCACGCTGGCCTTGAGGTTGAGGGCCTGGGCCAGCAGTTCGCGGTCCAGCGAGCGGTTGATGCCCTTGCCGGCCTCGTAGTAGTTGTCGTTGACCAGGTTGTCCGGGTTGCGCACAGCGATGCTGACCATGGTCAGGCTCAGGCACACCGAGGTGGCCAGGATACCGATGATGATCCAGGGCCAGAGGTGCTTGTACCAGGGGCTGGCGGCGGTGGCGGCAGGCATTGTCGAAATTCTCTCTCAGCGGATCTGTGGGCCGATGAAGCGGCTCTTGGCTTCAACCTGGCTGGCACCGTCGTCGGCGTCCTTGAGGATGAAGGTGATTTCGTTGGTGGTCGAGGGCAGTTGCTCCGGAGCGACCGATAATTGCACCGGCAGGGTGACGATGTCGCCGGCGCTGACGCGAATCTCGCGCAGGCCTTCGAGCTTGAGGTCCGGCAGGCCGGCGGCGTCGAGCACGTATACGTGGTCGCGCTGGTCCTTGTTCATCACCTTGAGGCTGTACACGTTCTCGATCCGCCCTTGGGCGTTCTCACGGTACAGTACGCGGTCCTTGGCCACGTCGAAGCCGACCAGCGAGCGGGTGGCGAAGGCGGTGGCCAGGGCGCCGATCATCACCAGCAGTACCAGGGCGTAGCCGATCAGGCGCGGGCGCAGCATGTGGGTCTTCTGCCCGGACAAGTTGTGCTCGGTGGTGTAGCTGATCAGGCCCTTGGGGTAGTTCATCTTGTCCATGATCGCGTCGCAGGCGTCGATACACGCGGCGCAGCCGATGCACTCGATCTGCAGGCCGTCACGGATGTCGATGCCGGTCGGGCAGACCTGCACGCACATGGTGCAGTCGATGCAGTCGCCCAGGCCCTTGGCCTTGTAGTCCATGTCCTTTTTACGCGGGCCACGGGTTTCGCCGCGGCGCGGGTCATAGGAGACGATCAGGGTGTCCTTGTCGAACATCACGCTCTGGAAGCGCGCGTAGGGGCACATGTACACGCACACCTGCTCGCGCAGCCAGCCGGCGTTGCCGTAGGTGGCCAGGGTGAAGAAGCCGACCCAGAAATAGGCCCAGCCGTCGGCCTGCCCGGTGAAGAACTCGAAGACCAGTTCGCGCACCGGGGTGAAGTAGCCGACGAAGGTCATGCCGGTGACGAAGCCGATCAGCAGCCACAGGCTGTGCTTGGTGAACTTGCGCAGGAACTTGTTGGCGCTCATGGGCTGCTTGTCCAGCTTCATGCGCTGGTTGCGATCGCCCTCGGTGACCTTCTCGCACCACATGAACACCCAGGTCCACACGCTCTGCGGGCAGGTGTAGCCGCACCAGACCCGGCCGGCGTACACGGTGATGAAGAACAGGCCGAAGGCGGCGACGATCAGGATGCCCGAAAGCAGGATGAAGTCCTGCGGCCAGATGGTGGCGCCGAAGATGTAGAACTTGCGCTCGGGCAGGTCCCACCATACGGCCTGGCGGCCGCCCCAGCTCAGCCAGACAGTACCGAAATACAGCAGGAACAGCACCGCGCCGCCGACCATCCGCAACCTGCGGAAGATGCCGGTGAAGGCGCGGGTGTAGATTTTTTCGCGCGAGGCGTAGAGATCGACGGAATCCTTCCCTTTGTTGGCAGGCGGGGTGACGTCATGTACCGGAATTTGCTTGCTCATCATCAAGTCCCACGGCAGTGGAGAAATGCCGCGACCAGTGCTTGCCGGCCGCAGTCTCGCGCGTTCTGCTAGCGCTCTGCGGCCCATGATACGCCTGTGATGGCGCGCGCGGGTCGTGCTGCGACACTTAGTCGCGTTGGGTTCTCGGCGTGAATCGTGTTATGGCGAGTGTCAATTGATCCAGGTCAGTCGCGGCTGTTTTTGCTGGCGCTGAAACAGCCGTGGGAGCGGGGTTGCCTCGCGATGGTGGCGTCAGCCTGGCGACCATCGCGGGGCAAGCCCGCTCCCACGGTTGCGCATCACTCGGTTTGTGGGGCCTGCTGTTGTTCCTGGTGCGACAGGCTGTAGACATAGGCCGCCAGCAGGTGGACCTTGTCGTTGCCCTGCATCTGCGCCTGGGCCGGCATCTGGCCTTGGCGGCCATAGCGGATGGTCTGTTGCAGTTGGGCGAAGCTCGAGCCGTAGATGAACGCCTGCGGGTGGGTCAGGTTGGGCGCGCCCATGGCCGGGGTGCCCTTGCCTTCGGGGCCGTGGCAGGCCACGCAGTTGCTGGCGAAGATCTGCTGGCCCTTGACCGGATCGGCCTTGGCGTCTTCGGGCAGCTTGCGGCCATCGAGGTTGCTCAGCACGAAGGCGGCCACGTCGGCCACGCCCTGCTCGCCAATCACCGTGGCCCAGCCCGGCATCACCCCGTGGCGACCATTCATGATGGTGGTCTTGATGGTCTCTGGTTCACCGCCCCAGCGCCAGTCGTTGTCGGTCAGGTTGGGGAAGCCGTAGGCGCCGCGGGCGTCGGAGCCGTGGCACACCGAGCAGTTGGAGGCGAACAGTCGCGCGCCCATCTTCAGCGCCTGTGGATCCTTGGCCACTTCCTCCAGCGGCATGGCGGCGAACCTGGCGAAGATCGGCCCGAAGCGGGCGTCGGCCTTGGCCATCTCCTTTTCCCACTCGTGCACGCCGGTCCAACCGGCCTGGCCGTTGCTGAACTCGGTCTGCTTGTCGTTATCCAGGTAGGCGTAGCCCGGCAAGATGCCTTTCCAGTTACCCAGGCCGGGGTAGAGCACCAGGTAGCCGAGGGCGAAGACGACGGTGCCGACGAACAGCCAGAACCACCATTTCGGCAGCGGGTTGTCGTACTCCTCGATGCCGTCGAAGGCGTGGCCGACGGTTTCGTCGGTGATTTCCTCGCGCTGGCCCTTGCGGGTCGACAGCAGCAGCCAGGTCAAGGCGAAGATGGTGCCCAGGGTCAGGACGCTGACGTACAGACTCCAGAAGGTTGTCATTGTTGTTTGCTCCCAGAAGCTCGTGCTTGCTCGAGGTGCCGGATGGCCTCGGGATCGTCGGCGAACGGCAATTGCGTCGCTTCATCGAAATCCTTCTTGCGCCGTGGGCTGAACACCCACAACGCCAGGCCCACGAAGGCCACCAGCACCAGCGCGGTGCCCAGACCGCGAATCATCCCGATATCCATCATGCTCACCGTTTGCTCTTGATGAGGGTGCCAAGGCCTTGCAGGTACGCCACGATGGCGTCCATCTCGGTCTTGCCCTTGACTGCGTCCTTGGCACCGGCGATGTCTTCGTCGGTGTAGGGCACGCCAAGCGTGCGCAGCACTTCCATCTTCTTCGCGGTGTCCTTGCCGTCGAGCTTGTGCTCGACCAGCCAGGGGTAGGACGGCATCTTCGACTCCGGTACCACGTTGCGCGGGTTGTACAGGTGCGCGCGGTGCCAGTCGTCCGAGTAGCGGCCGCCGACGCGGGCCAGGTCCGGCCCGGTGCGCTTGGAACCCCACAGGAACGGGTGGTCCCACACGCTCTCGCCGGCCACCGAGTAGTGGCCGTAGCGTTCGGTTTCGGCGCGGAACGGGCGAATCATCTGCGAGTGGCAGCCTACGCAGCCTTCGCGGATGTAGATGTCGCGGCCCTCGAGCTCCAGCGCGGTGCGCGGCTTCATGCCTTCGACCGGTTTGTTGGTGACGTCCTGGAAAAACAGCGGGACGATTTGCGTAAGGCCACCGATGCTCACCGCGATGACCATGAAGAAGGCCATCAGGCCAATGTTCTTCTCGACTGCTTCGTGCTTCATCAGTGCGCTCCCACGACGACGATCTTGGCGGCTTCCTCAGCCTGTACCGGGTTGGCGGCGCGGACAGTGCGGAACACGTTGTAGGCCATCAGCAGCATGCCGGAGGCGAAGAACGCACCGCCCAGGGCGCGGACGATGAAGCCAGGGTGGCTGGCCTGCAGGGCTTCGACGAAGGAGTAGGTGAGGGTGCCGTCGTCGTTGATGGCGCGCCACATCAGGCCCTGGGTGATGCCGTTGACCCACATCGAGGCGATGTACAGCACGGTGCCGATGGTAGCCAGCCAGAAATGCGCGTTGATCAGGCCGATGCTGTGCATCTGCTCGCGGCCATAGAGTTTCGGGATCATGTGGTAGACCGCGCCGATGGAGATCATCGCCACCCAGCCGAGGGCGCCGGCGTGGACGTGGCCGATGGTCCAGTCGGTGTAGTGCGACAGCGAGTTGACCGTCTTGATGGCCATCATCGGGCCTTCGAAGGTGGACATGCCGTAGAACGCCAGCGACACCACCAGGAAGCGCAGGATCGGGTCGGTGCGCAGCTTATGCCAGGCGCCGGACAGGGTCATCATGCCGTTGATCATGCCGCCCCAGCTCGGTGCCAGGAGGATGATCGACATCACCATGCCCAGCGACTGCGCCCAATCGGGCAGGGCGGTGTAGTGCAGGTGGTGGGGGCCGGCCCAGATGTACAGGGTGATCAGCGCCCAGAAGTGGACGATCGACAGGCGATAGGAATAGATCGGCCGTTCGGCCTGCTTGGGCACGAAGTAGTACATCATCCCCAGAAAGCCCGTGGTGAGGAAGAAGCCCACGGCGTTATGGCCGTACCACCACTGGATCATCGCGTCGGTGGCGCCGGCGTAGGCCGAGTACGACTTGAACAGGCTCACCGGCAGCGAGATGTGGTTGACGATGTGCAGCATCGCGGTGACCACGATGAAGGCGCCGTAGAACCAGTTGCCGACGTAGATGTGCTTGGTCTTGCGCTTGACGATGGTGCCGAAGAACACCAGGGCGTAGGTGACCCAGACGATGGCCAGGAGGATCGCCAGCGGCCACTCGAGCTCGGCGTATTCCTTGGTGGTAGTGAAGCCCATCGGCAGGGTGATCAGCGCGCCGACGATCACCGCCTGCCAGCCCCAGAAGGTGAAGGCGGCCATGCTGTCGGAGATCAGGCGGGTCTGGCAGGTGCGCTGCACCACGTAGTAGCTGGTGCCGAACAGGGCACAGCCGCCGAAGGCGAAGATCACCAGGTTGGTGTGCAGTGGGCGCAGGCGGCCGAAGCTCGTCCATGGCAGGTCCAGGTTGAGCTGGGGCCATACCAGTTGCGAGGCGATGAAGACGCCGAGCCCCATGCCAAGGATCCCCCAGACCACCGTCATGATGGCGAACTGGCGGACGACCTTATAGTTATAAGCAGTCGGACTGATTGCAGTGCTCATTCTAAGGTTCCACGGTTTGGGTGTTCTTGTTGGTTGGTAAATCGGCGCCAGTATCGATAACCACCAGGGTTATGGCAACGCAAGGGATCGGGCGCCGACCCGTGTCCAGACCCGTTTCGCCACCGTCCCGTGGCGTTGGGGTTGAACGATTGTACACAAACAAATATTTGTAATGTGTACCGTTTTTCATATTTTTCTGATCGATCGGTCAAGCTTTTAAAGCGGGGACGGGCACGCAAGGCGTCATCCCAAAGCCGCAGGCTCGTGTGACTGGATCGCAGGCGTGGTGTCAGGCTGTGCACCACGTCTGTTCCGGTCGCTGCGAGCGGAGCCACTGTGGCAACAAGCTTAGTTGTGTTCGGAGGGGGTGCAAGGAAGGGGGGAGGGTGGGGCTGCTTTGCAGCCCTTTCGCCGGCAGGCCGGCTCCTACCTGAAGGGCGCTGGGCCCGTAGGAGCCGGCTTGCCGGCGAAGCGGGTGTTACTTGGCGGTTACGGTTTCCGCGGCTTGATCCTGCGACAGGCTATACACATAGGCCGCCAGCAGGTGGACCTTGTCATTGCCCTGGATGTCGGCCTGGGCCGGCATCTGGCCCTGACGGCCGTAACGGATGGTCTGCTGCAGTTGGGCGAAGCTCGAGCCGTAGATGAACGCCTGCGGGTGGGTCAGGTTGGGCGCGCCCATGGCCGGGGTGCCCTTGCCTTCAGGACCGTGGCAGGCCACGCAGTTGCTGGCGAAGATCTCCTTGCCCTTGACCGGGTCGGCCTTGGCGTCCGCCGGCAGCTGGCGGCCGTCGAGGTTGGTCAGCACGAAGGCTGCCACATCGGCCACGCCCTGTTCGCCGATCACCGTGGACCAGCCCGGCATGACCCCGTGGCGGCCGTTCATGATGGTGGCCTTGATGGTCTGGGCGTCACCGCCCCAGCGCCAGTCGCTGTCGGTCAGGTTGGGGAAGCCGTAGGAACCCTTGGCGTCGGAGCCGTGGCACACCGAGCAGTTGGAGGCGAACAGCCGGCTGCCCATTTTCAGCGCTTGCGGGTCCTTGGCCACTTCCTCCACTGGCATGGCGGCGTACTTGGCGAAGATCGGTCCGAACTTGGCGTCGGCCTTGTCCATCTCTTTCTGCCATTCGTCCACCTGGGTCCAGCCGTTCTCGTAGCCGGGCAGGATGCCTTTCCAGTTGCCCAGGCCCGGGTAGAGGATCAGGTAGCCGACCGAGAACACCAGGGTGCCGACGAACAGCCAGAACCACCATTTGGGCAGCGGGTTGTCGTACTCCTCGATGCCGTCGAAGCTGTGGCCCATGGTCTGGTCGGTGGTGTCGCTGCTCTGGCCCTTGCGGGTGCTGAGCAGCAGCCAGGTCAGGCCGATCAGGCTGCCGATGGTCAGTACGCTGATATACGTACTCCAGAAGGTGGTCATTGCCCGTTACTCCTCATGGCAGGTTCCTGCCCGGCAGGGGGCAGGCGGTCGTCGACGAAGGGCAGCAGGCGCGCTTCGGCGAAATCTCGGTCGCGGCGGCGGTTGAACACCCACAGTGACAAGCCGATGAAGGCAATCATCACCACCAGGGTGCCCAGGCCGCGGATCATGCCGATGTCTAGGTCCATCGCTCTCACCTCTTGTTCTTGATCGCGGTGCCGAGCACCTGCAGGTAGGCGACCAGCGCGTCCATCTCGGTCTTGCCCTTGACCGCGTCCTTGGCGCCGGCGATGTCGTCGTCGGTGTACGGCACGCCCAGGCTGCGCAGAACGCGCATCTTGACGTCGGTATGGCTGTTATCGACCTGCGAGGACACCAGCCACGGGTAAGACGGCATCTTCGACTCCGGCACCACGTTGCGCGGGTTGTACAGGTGCGCGCGGTGCCAGTCGTCCGAGTAGCGGCCGCCGACGCGGGCCAGGTCCGGCCCGGTGCGCTTGGAGCCCCACAGGAACGGGTGGTCCCACACGCTCTCGCCGGCCACCGAGTAGTGGCCGTAGCGCTCGGTCTCGGCGCGGAACGGCCGGACCATCTGCGAGTGGCAGCCCACGCAGCCTTCGCGGATGTAGATGTCGCGGCCTTCCAGTTGCAGGGCGGTGTAGGGCTTCATGCCTTCGACCGGCTTGTTGGTGACGTCCTGGAAGAACAGCGGGACGATTTGCGTAAGGCCGCCGATGCTGACGGCGAACACCATTAGCAGGGCCATCAGGCCTATGTTTTTCTCAACGACTTCGTGTTTCATCAGGCTCTACTCCTCAAGCCAGCTGGGCGTTGGCGGTGGCTTGCTCGGCAGCCGGGGCACGCACGGTGCGCCAGGTGTTCCAGGCCATCAGGAACATGCCGCTGAGGAAGATCACGCCGCCGACGAAGCGCACGACGAAGCCTGGGTGGCTGGCCACCAGGGTTTCGACGAACGAGTAGGTCAGCGTGCCGTCGCTGTTGACCGCGCGCCACATCAGGCCCTGGGCGATGCCGTTGACCCACATCGAGGCGATGTACAGCACGGTGCCGATGGTGGCCAACCAGAAGTGCGCGTTGATCAGGCCGAGGCTGTACATGCGCTCCTTGCCGAACACTTTCGGAATGGTGTGGTACAGCGCGCCGATGGAGATCATCGCCACCCAACCGAGCGCGCCGGCGTGGACGTGGCCGATGGTCCAGTCGGTGTAGTGGGACAGGGCGTTGACCGTCTTGATGGCCATCATCGGGCCTTCGAAGGTGGACATGCCGTAGAACGCCAGGGAGACGACCAGGAAGCGCAGGATCGGGTCGCTGCGCAGCTTATGCCAGGCGCCCGAGAGGGTCATCATGCCGTTGATCATGCCGCCCCAGCTTGGTGCCAGGAGGATCAGCGACATGATCATGCCCAGCGACTGCGCCCAGTCGGGCAGGGCGGTGTAGTGCAGGTGGTGGGGGCCGGCCCAGATGTACAGGGTGATCAGCGCCCAGAAGTGGACGATCGACAGGCGATACGAATACACCGGGCGTTCAGCCTGCTTGGGCACGTAGTAGTACATCATCCCCAGGAAACCGGCGGTGAGGAAGAAGCCCACGGCGTTATGGCCGTACCACCACTGCACCATGGCATCGGTGGCGCCCGCGTACAGCGAGTAGGACTTGGTCAGGCTGACCGGCACTTCCAGGTTGTTGACGATATGCAGGATCGCCACGGTCAGGATGAAGGCGCCGAAGAACCAGTTGCCCACGTAGATGTGCTTGGTGTTGCGCTTCATCAGCGTGCCGAAGAACACCACGGCATAGGCGACCCAGACGATGGTGATCAGGATGTCGATCGGCCATTCCAGTTCGGCGTATTCCTTGGTGCTGGTGTAGCCCAGTGGCAGGCTGATCGCCGCCAGCAGGATCACCAGTTGCCAGCCCCAGAAGGTGAACGCGGCCAGGCGTGGCGCGAACAGGGTGGTCTGGCAGGTGCGTTGCACCGAATAATAGGAGGTGGCGAACAGGGCACAGCCGCCGAAGGCGAAGATCACCGCGTTGGTGTGCAAGGGTCGCAGGCGGCCGAAGCTGGTCCACGGCAGGTCAAGGTTGAAGGCGGGCCAGGCGAGCTGGGCGGCAATGAAGACGCCGAGCCCCATCCCGACGATGCCCCACACCACCGTCATGATGGCGAATTGGCGGACCACCTGATAGTTGTAGGCGGTACTGCTGGTTGTGTTCATGTATGGGTTCCCATCCACGGTTATAGGCAGGCTAAACAGCGAGGCAAGCATGATTAATGGGCAAAGTGCCGGTATTGACGGGGATCAATGGGCGAAGATCGCAAATGTCCCAGGCTTGCGCTGCGATCCGCCGAAAACCCCGGGGGATCGCGGCGTTTGCGCCTGCCTGATCCTGGCCCATGGCGCCGGTGCGCCAATGGACAGTGGCTTCATGGAGGACATGGCGCAAAGGCTGGCGGGGCAAGGGGTAGGGGTGGTGCGCTTCGAGTTTCCGTACATGGCCGAGCGGCGTGTCAGCGGCGGTAAACGGCCGCCCAATCCGCAGAAGGTGTTGCTGGAAACCTGGCGGACTGTATACGAACAGGTGCGACCTTTAGTCGCAGGTAAATTGGCCGTTGGCGGCAAGTCCATGGGCGGGCGCATGGCCAGTTTGCTGGCCGACGCGCTTGGCGCGGATGCGCTGGTGTGCCTGGGCTATCCGTTCTACGCGGTGGGCAAGCCGGAAAAACCCCGGGTAGAGCACCTGGCGGGGCTGCGCACGCGCACGCTGATCGTGCAGGGCGAGCGCGATGCCCTGGGCAATCGTGAGGCGGTGGCGGGGTATGAACTAGCGCCGGCGATCGAGTTGCACTGGCTGGCGGCGGCGGATCATGACTTGAAGCCGTTGAAGGTTGCCGGGTTCAGCCATGAGCAGCATCTGCAGACGGCGGCGGAGGCGGTGGCGGGGTTCTTGCGCAATTGAAGTCGCGGAGCAAGCCCACGTGGAAGCGGGCTTGCCCCGCGCCAGAGGCTGGCGCTTAGTCGCGGTACTCGCACAGGTAGGCGGTATCGACGGCGACCTTGAGCTGGAACTTGCTGTCGGCCGGCACGTTGAACTGGCTGCCCGCGGCGAATTTCTCCCAGTTGTCGCTGCCCGGCAGCTTGACCGTCAGGGCACCGGAGACCACGTGCATGATCTCACGCTTGGCGGTGCCGAACTCGTACTCACCCGGTGCCATGACGCCGACGGTAGCCGGACCTTCATGGCCTTCGAAGGCGATCGACTTGACGGTGCCATCGAAGTACTCATTGACCTTGAACATGGGGCGGCTCCTGAAAAGGGCTGAAAAATGGGCTGGCCAGTATGCCCAAGGCCCGCTGCGGCGTCATCTGTTTCAGGCATCCCCCGCCGGTAGGCTCAAGGGCAGCAGGCGGGCGGTGTTGCGCGCATCCTCCAGGGCCCGGTGCTGGCGCCCGGAAAACTGCAGCCCGGCCAGTTGCAGGGCGCCATTCAACCCCGCCGGTCGTTGCAACTGGCGGGCCTTGGCGAAGCGCTGTTTGAGGTTGATGTGCGGCAACTGCGCCAGCAGGCTGTGCACCTGGTGCAACTGCCATTCTTGCAGCAACTGCTTGCGGTCGTAGTCGCCCCAACTGAGCCAGGCCTGCAACTGTCCCTGGTGATGCTCCAGCCAGCGCTCGAACTGCCGCCAGACCTCGGCGAACGGCGCGGCGACGTCGACGTCGGCCTGGCGAATGTGGGTCAGCTCGCGACAGAACGGGGTCAGTTGCGGTCGCCGCCTGGGCCGCACGAAACGCTGGAAATGGTCGACCTCGCGGCCGTCGCGGGTGACCAGGCTCGCGCCGATCTCGATGACTTCCATATCCGTGACCGGCCAGCCACCTTCGTCGGTGGTGGCTTCCAGGTCGATCACCAACCAATGGCCCATGCCAGGCTCCCTATCAATGCACAAAAGACCAACTGCAAGGCCCCAGGGTTTGTCCGAAAACGGGGCGCCGCGCGCGGGCCAGTAGAGCGTAGCCAAAGTCGGCGCGCACGGCATCCCCTGGCACTTTGGCATATCCAGCGGTTGTGCCGGTCAGGGAAAACGCCTAGCTTAGGCGCATTAAGGTCCCAACCCGTGATGAGTGTCCCGACTTGATCCCTTTGCCCAGCCTCAAGCTGTCGTCCATCTTGCTGCTGTTCGCCACCTTGTTGCTGACAGCTGCGGCGCGGGCCGACGAGGCCCGTGAGGTGAAGGTCGGCGCGGCGCACTTCCCGCCTTACACGGTGCGCCCGGAGCAGGGGGCCGATACCGGCCTGTTGCCGCAGTTGGTGGAGGCGCTGAACCGGATGCAGGGGCAGTACCGTTTCGTCCTGGTGCCAACCTCGATCCCCAGGCGCTTCGGTGATTTCCAGCAGGGCCGCACCGACATGGCGATCTTCGAGAACCCACAGTGGGGGTGGCAGGGCATCGCGCACAAGGCCGTGGACATGGGCCTTGAGGATGCCGAGATCTTCGTCAGCCGCCAGCAGGCCGAGCGTGACCAGCGTTATTTCGATGACCTCGACGGCAAGCGTCTGGCGCTGTTCAACGGCTATCACTATGCCTTTGCCGATTTCAACCCGGATCCGGGCTACTTGAAGAAGCGCTACCGGGCGACCCTGACCTACTCCCACGACAGCAACCTGAACATGGTCGAGCGCGGGCGTGCCGATGTCGCCCTGGTAACCCGTTCGTACCTGATCGACTTTCTCAAGCGCAATCCCGGCAGCGCATTGATGGCTTCGGAGCGGGTCGACCAGGTCTACCATCACTACGCGTTGCTGCGCCCCGACGCACCGATCAGCCCCGAGGCGTTCGCCGGGCTGCTGCGTGGCCTGCGCGAGAACGGCGAGCTGCTGCGTATCTTCCAGCCCTACAAGATCACTGTCGCAGCCCCGCGCGACTAAATTGCCTGGGGCGGGTCACGTTCACAGGAGTGAGCCTTCTTTCACTTACCGTGAGCCATGATCATGCCGTTCGATGCCGCTACGCCCCCCCTTTGCGCACCCCGGTGGCGCACCCTGCATGCCGACGAGGGCGATTGCCGCCTGAGTCTCGCCCTGGAAGGGCGGCCGTTGATCGGCGTGCGCCTGGCGCCGGAAGAGGCGCTGCATGTGCACCTCGAGCAGCTTTGCCCTGAGCGCCCTGAACAGGCGTTGTGGGCGGCCTGTTACTGGTTGCTGTCCCGTGATCCAGGATGTCAGCGCCTGGTCTGGCACTTGCCTGATGTGCAGTCGCAGGCCCTGGCCAGCGGCTTGTTGGTGCCGGGTGAGGCGCCGGGGCAGTACCTGTGCGAGCGCGCGTTGTTCTGGCAATTGCCTCAGCCGTGGCTGGGTGAGTCGCGGGCCGATGTGTACCCGCAGCAGATGCAGATCAGCCAAGGCAAGCGTCACCCACGCCGTGCGCCCAAGCCGCGCGGCGAGGTGTACCGGCGGTTCGACGCACGCCTGGGGGCCTGGGTGTCGTTGCGCACCCTGGAGATCGAACAGGATCTGGAGCGTTTCAATCGTTGGCAGAACAACCCGCGGGTTGCGCAGTTCTGGCAGGAGGGCGGCACGCTGGCGCAGCACCGCGAATACCTCGGCAAGCTCGAGCAGGACCCGCATACCCTGACCCTGGTCGGCTGCTTCGACGATGAGCCCTTTGCCTATTTCGAGGCCTACTGGGCCAAGGAAGACCGTATCGCGCCGTTCTACCCGGCCGACGACTACGACCGTGGCGTCCACATGCTGGTGGGGGAAGAGGCGCACCGCGGGCCACACAAGGTAGCCAGCTGGCTGTCGGCGCTGGTCCACTACCTGTTCCTCGACGACCCGCGCACCCAGCGGGTGGTGGCTGAGCCGCGCGCCGACAACGGCAAGATGATCGGCTACATGCACGACCAGTGCTTCCACTGCGAGAAGGAATTCGATTTCCCGCACAAGCGTGCGGCGCTGATGATCCTGGGGCGTGAGCGGTTCTTTGATCGCTGTACCTTGGCGTGAGACGCGCTGCCCTGTAGGACTCGGCGTTGCCTGCTGCGCCAGCAAGGCTGGCTCCTACGGGGTTGTGGTGGGAATTGTGTAGGAGCCGGCTTGCCGGCGAACTGTGCCGTCAGCCTAGGCGGCTGCTTTTGCGGCAGTGGATCAGCGCATCGCGAATCATGAAGTTGACCAGCGTCGGCGAGACCCCGAGCTCCTTGGCGATGTCCTTTTGCGGCACGCCGTGCAGCCGGTACATCTCGAAGGCATAGCGGGTGCGCGCGGGCAGTTCGTTGAGCGAGGCGGCAATGTGTTCGAGGGTGGCGAGGTTGATGTGGGTGGCTTCGGGCGAGGCGTTCTGGATGACCACGTTCAGGCCCTCCTCTTCACTGCCGGAGTACTTCAGCTCCATGGCTTGCTTGCGGTAGTGATCGATGGCCAGGTTGCGCACGATCTGGAACAGGTAGCTGAGCTGGGCCTTGAACGATGACGTGATCTGCGGGGCGGCACTGAGCCGGAAGAACGCGTCCTGCACCACATCCTCGGCGCGTGAGCGGCAGCCGGTGATGCGTGCCGCGATCTTGACCAGGATATTGCGGTTGTCGACGAACGCCTGGAGTAACGGTGAATCGCACTTACTTGTGGATAGTTGTTCCGCCATGGAAATCACCTTGTCTCGGAGGGGAAAGGGAGCACAGCCCGAAGGGATGCTTCCTACGACGTGCGACAAGCTATTCGTAATGATAATGATTGTCAAATACGAAAGTTAATGAGTTTCGATTGATTTCAGTTCTAAGCGTTGACACTGTGAAGCACGTCAACCTTGCCGCTTGCGTCGGCCTGTTCCGGGGCTAATTTCTGTCCTGGTTTATCCGTTCCCCTGTGTACATCCGGCTGCCGAGCGCTGCCCGCCTGTCATGCGCGGGGCCAGCCAGGCACGACTCACCCAGACACTGGCAGGAACATTCCATGACGGACGCCTTCGAACTCCCGCACTCGCTGGTCCAGGCCCTGGCGCAACGCGCCGCCCAGACCCCGGAGCGGATTGCCTTGCGCTTTCTCGCCGACGCGCCCGGTGAACAGGCAGTGCTCAGCTACCGGGACCTCGACCAGCGCGCTCGCGCCATTGCCGCAGCCTTGCAGGCCCGTGCCGGCTTTGGCGAGCGCGCCGTGCTGCTGTTCCCCAGCGGGCCGGACTATGTCGCGGCGTTCTTCGGCTGCCTGTACGCCGGGGTGATCGCCGTGCCGGCCTACCCGCCGGAATCCTCGCGCCAGCACCACCAGGAGCGCCTGCTGTCGATCATCGCCGACGCCGAGCCGCGCTTGCTGCTGACCGTAGAGGCGTTGTGTGACAGTTTGCAGGGCCTTGATGCCCTGGCCGCGGATAACGGCCCGACCCTGCTGGCGGTGGACCGCCTGGACCCGCAGCTCGCCGCGCAATGGCGCGAGCCGTCGCTGGCGGGGCATGACATCGCCTTCCTGCAATACACCTCTGGCTCCACCGCGTTGCCCAAGGGCGTGCAGGTCAGCCACGGCAACCTGGTGGCCAACGAGCAACTGATCCGCCACGGTTTCGGCATCGACCTCAACCCCGATGACGTGATCGTCAGCTGGCTGCCGCTGTACCACGACATGGGCCTGATCGGCGGCCTGTTGCAGCCGATCTTCAGCGGCGTGCCATGCGTGCTGATGTCGCCGGGCTACTTCCTTGCCCGGCCACTGCGCTGGTTGCAGGCTATCAGCGAATATGGCGGCACCATCAGCGGTGGCCCTGACTTCGCCTACCGCCTGTGCAGCGAGCGGGTCAGCGAATCGGCCCTGGCCGGACTCGACCTGAGCCGTTGGCGCGTGGCCTATTCCGGCTCCGAGCCGATTCGCCAGGACAGCCTCGAGACCTTTGCCGCGAAGTTCGCCGCCTGTGGCTTCGAGCCCAGCAGCTTCTTCGCCAGCTACGGCCTGGCCGAGGCCACCCTGTTCGTCAGCGGCAGCCGCCGTGGCCAAGGCATCGGCGCCCTGGAGCTGGACGCCGAGGCATTCGCCGCCAACCGCGCCGAAGCGGGCCAGGGCAGCGTGCTGATGAGCTGCGGTTATCCGCAGCCGGACCATGCGGTGCGCATTGTCGAGCCGCAGCGCCTGGAAGCGCTGGGCGATAACCAGGTTGGTGAAATCTGGGCGGCCGGCCCGAGCATCGCCCTGGGCTACTGGCGCAACACTGAGGCCAGCGCCCGCACCTTCGTCGAGCGCGATGGCCAGACCTGGCTGCGCACCGGCGACCTGGGCTTCATGCGTGACGGCGAAGTGTTCGTCACCGGCCGGCTCAAGGACATGCTGATCGTCCGCGGCCAGAACCTCTACCCACAAGACCTGGAAAAGACCCTGGAGCGCGAGGTCGGCGACCTGCGCAAGGGGCGGGTGGCGGTGTTCGCCGTCGACGACCAGGGCGAGGAGGGCATCGGCGTGGCGGTGGAGATCAGCCGCAACGTGCAGAAAGCCCGTCAACCCGATGAGTTGATCAACACGCTGCGCCGGGTAATCGCCGATGCCTGTCGTCAGGCGCCGGCGGTGGTACTGCTGCTCAATCCGGGAGCCTTGCCCAAGACTTCCAGCGGCAAGCTGCAACGTTCGGCATGCCGCCTGCGCATGGACGACGGCAGCCTCGATTGCTACGCGCGTTTCCCGTCTGCGCCGGCGCAAGCGAACGCCAATACCACCGGCGACGACTTGCAAGCGCGTATCGCCGCTATCTGGCGTGAGCTGCTGGGCGTGGAAGCAGTCGCGGCGGATGATCATTTCCTGCTGTTGGGCGGCAACTCCATCGTCGCCACCCAGGTGAGCGCGCGGTTGAGTGATGAGCTCGGTATCCAGCTGAGTTTGCGAACCCTGTTCGAAGCGCCGACCCTGGCCGACTACAGCGCCGCGGTGGCGACCATTCTCGCGGATGGCAACAGCGTCGTCGGGCGCATCGACCGCCAGGGCCGTGACCAGGCGTTGGCCCAGTCGCTGGCGCAGAATCGGTTGTGGTTGCTGTGGCAGCTTGAGCCACAATCGGCCGCCTACAACATTCCGGCTGGCCTGCACCTGCGTGGTGAGCTCGATGAGGACGCCCTGCAGGCTAGCTTCCAGGCCTTGGTGGCGCGCCACGAATCCTTGCGCACAGTCTTCGACGAGGTCGATGGCCAGGCCCTGCAACGCATCCTGCCGAGCCTGCCGCTCAGCGTGCAGCGCCTGGACCTGGAGGGCCTCGAGGCCGACGAAGTGGCGGCGCGCCGCGAGCAGGAAGCGCAACAGCCCTTCGACCTGCGCCAAGGGCCGCTGCTGCGGGTGACCCTGGCGCGCCTCGACGACGAGCAGCACCAGTTGTGGGTAACCCTGCACCATATCGTTGCCGACGGCTGGTCGCTGAATATCCTGCTCGACGAGTTCGCCCGCCTGTACGCCGCCCAAGGCCAGCCGGTGAGCCTGGCCGAACTGCCTCTGGGCTACGCCGACTACGGCAACTGGCAGCGCCAGTGGCTGGCCGACGGCGAAAGCGCCCGCCAACTGGCGTACTGGCAAGCCAAGCTCGACGGCGAGCTGGCGGTGCTCGACCTGTGCACCGACCAGCCGCGGGCCAGCCTGCGCGATCGGCGTGCCGCGCGTCTGAGCGTCAAGGTGCCGACCAAGCTTGGCGCTGTCCTCAAGGACCTGGCCCGTGACCAACAGTCCAGCCTGTTCATGGTCCTGCTTGCCGGCTGGCAAGCGCTGCTGCACCGCTACAGCGGCCAGGGCGATATCCGCGTCGGCGTGCCCAACGCCAACCGCCCGCGCCAGGAAACCCAAGGCATGGTCGGTTTCTTCATCAACACTCAGGTGCTGCGCGCCGAGCTCGATGGCCGCCTGCCATTTGCCCAACTGCTGGGCCAGGTGCGCCAGGCGACCCTGGAGGCCCAGGCGCATCAGGACCTGCCGTTCGAGCAGTTGCTCGAAGCGCTGCCGCAGGCCCGCGAGCAAGGGCTGTTCCAGGTCATGTTCAACCACCAGCAACGCGACCTGTCGGCCCTGCGTCGGCTGCCCGGCCTGTTGGCCGAGGAACTGCCGTGGCACAGTCGCGAAGCCAAGATCGACCTGCAACTGCACAGCGAGGAAGACCACCAGGGCCGCCTGACGCTGGCTTTCGACTACGCCGTCGGGTTATTCGAACCCGCCACCGTCCAGCGCCTGGCCGGCCATCTGCTGGCGTTGCTGGAGCAAGTCTGCGCCGCGCCGGACCTCGCCCTTGGCGAAGTGCAACTGCTGGATGAGCAGAGCCGTGCGCAACTGCTGAGTTGGGGCCAGGCCCCGATGGCCAGCGCGCCCGGGCTGGTCGTCGAGCAGCTCAACGAGCAGGCCCGGCAGACCCCCGAGCGCACCGCGTTGGTCTGGGACGGCGGCCAGCTCGACTATGCCGAGCTGCACCAGCAGGCCAACCGCCTGGCGCACTACCTGCGCGACAAGGGCGTCGGCCCCGATACCTGCGTGGCCATCGCCCTGGAGCGCTCGCCACAGCTGCTGGTCGGTTTGCTGGCGATCCTCAAGGCCGGCGGCGCCTACGTGCCGCTCGACACCGACTACCCGGCCGAGCGCCTGGCCTACATGCTCGCCGACTGCAAGGCCGGCCTGCTGCTCAGCCACAGCGACCTGCTCGACACGCTGCCCCAGGTCGACGGCGTCAGCGCCATCGCCCTCGACCAGTTGCACCTGGACAGCTGGCCGAGCCAGGCTCCGGGCCTGCACTTGCATGGCGACAACCTGGCCTATGTGATCTACACCTCCGGTTCCACCGGCCAGCCCAAGGGCGTGGGCAACACCCATGCCGCCCTGGCCGAGCGCCTGCGCTGGATGCAGCAGGCCTACGCGCTGGACGCCAGCGACGTGCTGATGCAGAAGGCGCCGATCAGCTTCGACGTGTCGGTGTGGGAGTGCTTCTGGCCACTGCTCAGCGGCTGCAAGCTGGTGCTGGCCGGCCCTGGCGAGCACCGCGATCCGCAGCGTATCGCGCAGTTGGTCCAGCAGCATGGGGTGACCACGCTGCACTTCGTGCCGCCGTTGCTCCAGGTGTTCGTGCAGGAACCGCTGGCCGCCGGTTGCAGCAGCCTGCGCCGCTTGTTCTCCGGCGGCGAGGCGTTGTCCGCGGCGCTGCGCGACCGTGTGCTGCAACTGCTGCCCCAAGTGCAACTGCACAACCGCTATGGGCCGACCGAGACCGCGATCAACGTCACCCACTGGCACTGCCAGGCCAGCGACGGCGAGCGCTCGCCGATCGGCCGGCCGTTGGGCAATGTGCTGTGCCGGGTGCTGGACGATGAATTCGAACTGACCGCGCCGGGTGTGCCGGGCGAGCTGTGCCTGGGCGGCGCGGGCCTGGCCCGTGGTTACCTTGGCCGTGCCGGCCTGACCGCCGAACGTTTCGTGCCCCAGCCCGACGGTGATGGCGCACGGCTGTACCGCAGCGGCGACCGAGCCCGCTGGCAGGTGGGCAGCGCCGCGCTGGATTACCTCGGGCGCCTTGACCAGCAGGTGAAGGTGCGTGGCTTCCGTGTCGAGCCTGAAGAGGTCCAAGCCGTGCTGCTGGCCCAGGCAGGCGTCGAGCAGGCGTTGGTGCTGATCCACAAGGATGCCGTGGCTGCACAGTTGGTGGGCTACTACAGCGGGGTCGAACAGACCGCCGCCTTGCTCGCCACCCTGGCCGAGCACCTGCCGGCCTACATGGTGCCAGCGCAACTGATCCACCTGGCACAGATGCCCCTGGGGCCAAGCGGCAAGGTCGAGCGCAAGGCGCTGCCGGCCCCGGTATGGCAGCAGCGCGAACATGTCGAGCCGCAGTCGGCGCTGCAACAGCAGGTCGCGGCGATCTGGCGCGAGGTGCTGAACCTGCCGCGCATTGGCCTGCAGGATGATTTCTTCGCCCTGGGCGGTCACTCGTTGCTGGCCACCCAGATCGTCTCGCGTACCCGCCAGGCGCTGGATGTCGAGCTGCCGCTCAAGGCCTTGTTCGAGGCCAGCGAACTGGGCGCGTTCTGTGCCGAGATCGCCCGCCTGCAGGACAGTGGCGCGCGTAACCAGCAAGGCGCCATCGCCCGGGTCGACCGCCGCCAGGCGGTTCCGCTGTCCTACTCGCAGCAGCGCATGTGGTTCCTCTGGCAGATGGAGCCGGACAGCCCGGCCTACAACGTCGGTGGCATGGCCCGCCTGCGCGGCGCGCTGCACGTGGACGCCTTCGAGCGCGCCCTGCAAGCGCTGATCGTGCGCCACGAAACCCTGCGCACCACCTTCCCCAGCATCGACGGCAAGCCCTACCAGTGCGTGGCCGACGACAGCAACCTGCAACTGGCATGGCACGACTTCAGCGGCATCGACGCCGAGGCGCGCGAGCAGCGCCTGCAGCAGCTGGCCGACGACCAGGCGCACCAGCCGTTCGACCTGGAGCGCGGGCCGCTGCTGCGTGCCTGCCTGGTCAAGGCCGGCGAGCGCGAGCACTACTTCGTGCTGACCCTGCACCATATCGTCACCGAAGGCTGGGCCATGGATATCTTCGCCCGCGAACTGGGCGAGCTGTACGAGGCTTTCGTCGATGAGCGCGAGTCGCCGTTGGCGCCGCTGGCGGTGCAGTACCTGGACTACAGCGTGTGGCAGCGCCAGTGGCTCGAAGGCGGCGAGGGCGCCCGGCAACTGGCCTACTGGCAGGCGCGCCTGGGCGCTGAGCACCCGGTGCTGGCACTGCCGGCCGACCGGCCGCGCCCGGCGGTGCAGAGCCACCGTGGCGCGCTGTACCGCTTCGATCTGGACCCGGCGCTGGTCCAGCGCGTGCATGCCTTCAACAGCCAGCAGGGCCTGACCCTGTTCATGACCATGACCGCCACCCTGGCCGCGCTGCTGCACCGCTATAGCGGTCAGCGCGACCTGCGCATCGGCGCGCCAGTGGCCAATCGCATCCGCCCGGAGAGCGAGGGGCTGATCGGCGCCTTCCTCAACACCCAGGTGCTGCGCTGCGAGCTGGACGGGCAGATGAGCGGCCAAGCGCTGCTCGAGCAGGTGCGCCAGGCCATCATCGAAGGCCAGTCGCACCAGGACCTGCCGTTCGATCAATTGGTCGAAGCCTTGCAGCCGCCGCGCTCGAGTGCCTATAACCCGCTGTTCCAGGTGATGTGCAACGTACAGCGCTGGGCGTTCCAGCAAAGCCGCGAGCTGGCCGGCATGCAGGTCGACTACCTGGTCAACGACGCCAGCGCCACCAAGTTCGACCTGTACCTGGAGGTCACCGACCTCGACGGCCGCCTGGGCTGCTGCTTCACCTACAGCCGCGACCTGTTCGACGAGCCGCGTATCGCGCGCATGGCCGAGCACTGGCAGCTGCTGCTGGTGGCCTTGCTCGACAACCCGGCCCAGCGCCTGTGCGAACTGCCGATGCTCGGCGCGGCCGAGCAGCAGCGCCTGATCGGCCAGCTCCAGGGCGCCCAGGATTTCACCCTCGACCAGACCCTGCACGGCCTGTTCGCCGCCCAGGCCGAACGCACTCCCGCAGCCCTGGCATTGACCTTCGCCGGCCAGCACCTGAGCTACGCCGAGCTGGACCAGCAGGCCAACCGCCTGGCCCGCGCCCTGCGCGAGCGCGGGGTCGGTCCGCAGGTGCGCGTCGGCCTGGCGCTGGAGCGCTCGCTGGAAATGGTGGTCGGCCTGCTGGCGATCCTCAAGGCCGGTGGCGCCTATGTGCCGTTGGACCCGGAATACCCCCTCGACCGCCTGCGCTACATGATCGAGGACAGCCGCCTGGGCCTGTTGCTCGGCCAGCGTGAACTGCTCGAGCGCCTGGCGCCATTGCCCGAGGGCGTGGCCAGCTGGTGCCTGGAGGACGATGCCGCTAGCCTGTCGGCCTACAGCGACGCGCCGCTGGACAACCTCAACCTGGCGCAGCATCAGGCCTACCTGATCTACACCTCCGGTTCCACCGGCAAGCCCAAGGGCGTGGTGGTCAGCCATGGCGAGATCGCCATGCACTGCCAGGCGGTGATCGCCGAATTTGGCATGCGCAGCGACGACTGCGAACTGCACTTCTATTCGATCAATTTCGACGCCGCCAGCGAGCGGCTGCTGACCCCCTTGCTGTGTGGCGCCCGTGTGGTGCTGCGCGCCCAGGGTCAATGGGACGCCGAGGAAATATGCCAACTGGTGCGCTCCCAGCAGGTCAGCATTCTCGGATTCACCCCAAGCTACGGCAGCCAGCTGGCCCAACACCTGGCCATGCAAGGCGAACAACTGCCCGTGCGGCTGGTGATCACCGGCGGCGAAGCCTTGACCGGCGAACACCTGCAGCGCATTCGCCAGGCGTTCACGCCGCAGCAGTTCTTCAATGCCTATGGCCCGACCGAAACGGTGGTCATGCCGTTGGCTTGCCTGGCGCCTGAAACGCTACCCATCGACGCCGGCAGCGTGCCGATTGGCCGGGTGATCGGTGCCCGTAGCGCCTATATCCTCGACGAGGACCTGGCCTTGCTGGCGCAGGGCGGTATCGGTGAGTTGTACATCGGTGGCGCCGGCCTGGCCCAGGGCTACCATGACCGTCCGGGGCTCAGCGCCGAGCGCTTCGTCGCCGACCCGTTCAGCCCTGACGGTGAGCGCCTGTACCGCACCGGCGACCTGGTGCGGCTGCGCGCCGACGGGCTGGTGGAGTACATCGGCCGCGCCGACCAGCAGGTGAAGATCCGTGGCTACCGTATCGAGCTCGGTGAAATCGAGAGCAGCCTGCAAGCGCACGCGGATGTCGACGAAGCCGTGGTCCTGGCCCTCGACCTGCCAGGCGGCAAGCAACTGGTAGGTTATCTGGTGTGCCGGCAGGCGACTGGCGACAGCGAGGCCCAGGCCCTGCTACGCGAAGCGGTCAAGGCCGATGCCCGCCTGCAACTGCCGGACTACATGGTGCCGGCTCACCTGGTACTGCTCGAGCGCCTGCCGCTGATGGGCAATGGCAAGCTCGACCGCCGCGCGCTGCCGGCCCCAGACCTGGAACAGGCGCGTCAGCACTACCAGGCCCCGGCCAACGAGCTGGAAAGCCAGCTGGCGCAAGTCTGGCGCGAGGTACTCAACGTTTCGCGCATCGGCGTGCAGGACAACTTCTTCGAACTGGGCGGCGACTCGATCCTGTCGATCCAGGTGGTCAGCCGTGCCCGCCAGCTGGGCCTGCAATTCACCCCGCGCGACCTGTTCCAGCACCAGACCATCCAGACCCTGGCGGCGGTGGTGACCCGCAGCGCGGCGCCCAGCGACATAGAACAAGGAGCACGCCAGGGACGCACCGGCCTGACGCCGATCCAGCACTGGTTCTTCGACAGCGAGGTGGCGCAACCGCAGCACTGGAACCAGGCGGTGCTGCTGGAGGCCCGCCAGCCGTTGCAGGCCGAGTTGCTGGAACAGGCGCTTGGCGCGTTGGTGGCGCACCACGACAGCCTGCGCCTGCGGTTTAGCCAGGCCAATGGCCGCTGGCAGGGCGACTACGCCCAGCTGGTCGCCCAGCCCCTGCTATGGACCGCCACGGTCAGCGATTTCGCGGACTGCCAGGCACTGTATACCGATGTGCAGCGCAGCCTCGACCTTGACCAGGGGCCGCTGTTGCGCGCCTTGCTGGTGACCGACGCCCAGGGCGGGCAACGCCTGTTGCTGGCGATCCATCACCTGGTGGTCGACGGTGTGTCCTGGCGCGTGCTGCTGGAAGACCTGCAGGCGCTGTACCGCGGTCAAGCGCTGGCGGCCAAGACCCACGCCATGGGCGACTGGGCGGCGCGCCTGGCCAGCTATGCCGGTAGCGACTCGCTGCGCGACGAGCTGAGCTGGTGGGAAAGCCAATTGGGCGACGCGCGCCTCGAGCTGCCCTGCGACCATCCTCAGGGCGGCAATTTGCAGCGCCATGCCCAGAGCCTGGCGATCGAACTGGATTGCGAGCAGACCCGACAGTTGCTGCAACAGGCCCCGGCGGCCTATCACACCCAGGTCAATGACCTGCTGCTGACCGCCCTGGCGCGCACCCTGTGCCGTTGGGTCGGTACTGACCAGGTGCTGGTGCAGCTCGAAGGTCATGGCCGCGATGGGCTGTTCGAGGATATGGACCTGACCCGCAGCGTGGGTTGGTTCACCAATGCCTATCCGCTGAGCCTGAGCCCCGCCCAAGGTGAAGACGAAGCGGCGCGGGCGGCGTCGATCAAGGGCATCAAGGAGCAGTTGCGCCAGGTACCGCACAAGGGCCTGGGTTATGGCGTGCTGCGCTACCTGGCCGACCAGGCTGTGCGCGAGCGCATGGCGGCCTTGCCCCAGGCGCGCATCACCTTCAACTACCTCGGCCAGTTCGACCAGCAATTCGACGCCGCGGCGTTGTTTCAGCCGCTGGATGCCCCGGCGGGGCAGGCCCACGACCTGGATGCTGCGCTGGCGAACTGGCTCAGCGTCGACGGCCAGGTGTATGGCGGTGCCTTGCAGCTGCGCTGGACGTTCAGCGCCGAGCGCTTCGAAGCGTCGACCATCGCCGAGTTGGCCGATGCCTATCGCCAGGAGCTGTTGGCCCTGGTCGCGCACTGCCTGGCCGAGGGCAACGGCAGCTTCACGCCGTCGGACTTCCCGCTGGCGCAACTTACCCAGGAGCAGATCGACGCGCTGCCGGTGCCGGCCGCCGAGATCGAGGATGTCTACCCGCTGACGCCGATGCAGGAAGGCCTGCTGTTGCACACCTTGCTGGAGCCGGGCACTGGCCTGTACTACATGCAGGACCGCTACCGGATCAACAGTGCCCTGGACCCCGAACGCTTCACCCTGGCCTGGCAGGCCGTGGTGGCGCGGCATGAGGCCTTGCGCGCCTCGTTCAGCTGGAACGCCGGCGAGGCGATGCTGCAGATCATCCACAAGCCAGGCAAGCTGGCGGTGGACTACCAGGACTGGCGCGGCCTCGACGAAGCCGCCCAGGAGCTGCGCCTGCAAACCCTGCACAAACAGGAGCGCGAGGCTGGCTTCGAGCTGCTGCGCGAGGCGCCGTTCCACCTGCGCCTGGTGCGGGTGGACGAGGCACGCTACTGGTTCATGATGAGCAACCATCACATCCTCATCGATGCCTGGTGCCGCTCGCTGCTGATGAACGACTTCTTCGAGCTGTATCAGGCCCTGGGTGAAGGCCGCCAGGCGACGTTGCCGGTGCCGCCGCGCTACCGCGACTACATCGGTTGGCTGCAACGCCAGGACCTGGCCGAGGCGCGCCAATGGTGGCAGGCCAACCTGGCCGGTTTCGAGCGCGCCACGGCAATCCCCAGCGACCGACCACTGCGCCATGACCACGCCGGCGACGGCATGATCGTGGGTGATTGCTACACCCGCCTCGAGGTCAGTGAAGGCGCGCGGCTGCGCGAGTTGGCCCAGGCCCATCAGCTCACCGTCAATACCTTCGCCCAGGCGGCCTGGGCCCTGACCCTGGCGCGCTACAGCGGCGAACGCGACGTGGTGTTCGGCGTCACCGTGGCCGGGCGTCCGGTGAGCCTGCCGCAGATGCAACGCACGGTTGGCCTGTTCATCAACAGCATCGCCTTGCGCGTGCAACTGCCCCGGCCGGGTGAGCGGCGCAGCGTGCGCCAGTGGTTGCAAGGCTTGCTCGAGCGCAACATGCAGCTGCGTGAGTACGAATACCTGCCGCTGGTGGCGATCCAGGAGTGCAGCGAGCTGCCCAAGGGCCAGCCGCTGTTCGACAGCCTGTTCGTGTTCGAGAACGCCCCGGTGGAAACCGCGGTACTCGACCATGCCCAGCATTTGAACGCCAGTTCCGACTCGGGCCGGACCCACACCAACTTCCCGCTGACCGCGGTGTGTTACCCAGGGGATGACCTGGGCCTGCACCTGTCGTTCGACCAGCGCTATTTCGACTTCCCTACCGTCGAGCGCCTGCTGGCCGAGTTCAAGCGCCTGCTGCTGGCGCTGGTCGCGGGCTTCGACGGCGAGGTGGACGCGCTGCCATTGCTCGGCGCCGAGGAGCAACGCTTCCTGCTCGAGGACTGCAACCGCAGCGCGCACCCCTATGCTTTGGAGCAGAGCTACGTCGAGCTGTTCGAGGCGCGGGTCGCCGCGCATCCGCAGCGCACTGTCGCCCGTTGCCTGGAGGCGTCCTACGACTACGCCGGGCTGAACGTCGCGGCCAACCGCCTGGGGCATGCCCTGGTCGCGGCGGGCGTGGCCATCGACCAGCCGGTGGCGTTGCTGGCCGAGCGTGGCCTGGCGCTGCTGGGCATGATCGTCGGCAGCTTCAAGGCCGGCGCCGGCTACCTGCCGTTGGACCCGGGCCTGCCGGCGGCGCGCCTGCAACGCATCGTCGAGCTCAGCCGCACGCCGGTGCTGGTGTGCAGCGCCGCCTGCGCCGAGCAGGCGCGCCAGTTGCTCGATGAAGTGGCTGGCGTGGTGCGGCCGAAGTTGCTGGTGTGGGAAGAGGTGCAGGCGAGCAACGTGGCCAGCGACAACCCTGGTATCCACAGCGCCCCGGACAACCTCGCCTATGTGATCTACACCTCCGGCTCCACCGGCCTGCCCAAGGGCGTGATGGTCGAGCAGCGCGGCATGCTCAACAACCAACTGAGCAAGGTGCCGTACCTGGCGCTGGACGAGCAGGACGTGATCGCCCAGACCGCCTCGCAGAGCTTCGACATTTCGGTGTGGCAGTTCCTCGCGGCGCCGCTGTTCGGCGCCACGGTGCAGATCGTGCCCAACGCCATCGCCCACGATCCGCAGGGCCTGCTGGCGCATGTCGAGGACACCGGTATCACTGTGCTCGAAAGCGTGCCGTCGCTGATCCAGGGCATGCTCGCCAGCGACCACCAGGCCCTCGACGGCCTGCGCTGGATGCTGCCCACCGGCGAGGCGATGCCACCGGAACTGGCTGCCCAGTGGCTGCAGCGCTACCCGGACATTGGCCTGGTCAACGCCTACGGCCCGGCGGAATGCTCGGACGATGTGGCGTTCTTCCGCGTCGATGCCGCCTCGACCCAAGGCAGCTACCTGCCGATTGGCACGCCGACCGACAACAACCGCCTGTACCTGCTTGGCGAGGACCAGACTTTGGTGCCGCTGGGTGCGGTGGGCGAGCTGTGTGTCGCCGGTACCGGCGTCGGCCGTGGCTATGTGGGTGATCCGCTGCGTACTGCCCAGGCGTTCATCCCGCATCCTTACGGCGCACCGGGTGAGCGGCTGTATCGCACTGGCGACCTGGCCCGCCGACGACCGGATGGGGTGTTGGAATACGTGGGGCGCATCGACCACCAGGTGAAGATCCGTGGTTATCGCATCGAGCTGGGCGAGATCGAGGCGCGCCTGCATGAGCAGCCGCAATTGCGCGATGCCGCGGTAGGTGTGCAGGAGGGCGTCAATGGCAAGCACCTGGTCGGTTACCTGGTGGCCCACCAGGGCGTCGCCGCCGATGCCGACCTGCTCGACCAGCTAAAGCAACGCCTGCGCGCCGAACTGCCGGAGTACATGGTGCCGCTGCACTGGGGCTGGTTCGACAGCCTGCCGCACAACGCCAACGGCAAGCTCGACCGCAAGGCGCTGCCGGCCATCGACATCGGTGGCCAGCACAGCCAGGCCTACCTGGCGCCGCGCGACGCGCTCGAGGAAACCCTCGCCGGCATCTGGGCCGATGTGCTCAAGGCCGAACGGGTAGGGGTGCGCGACAACTTCTTCGAGTTGGGCGGGCATTCGCTGCTGGCCACGCAGATCGCCTCGCGGGTGCAGAAGGCGTTGCAGCTCAATGTGCCGCTGCGGGCGATGTTCGAGTGCAGCACGGTGGAGGAATTGGCCGGCTACGTGCAGGGGTTGCAGGACAGTGCGCTGGACGAGGACAAGGTCGATCGCCTGAGCGACCTGATGGCGGAGCTGGAGGCCCTGTAGGCGCCGGCATGGCCGGTGCCAGGCACCGCGTTGCCTGGTTCGCCAGCAAGGCTGGCTC